>MHEK01000012.1:3759-6697 GCA_001803795.1 Nitrospirae bacterium RBG_16_64_22 | reverse complement strand
GACGTCCTCGTTGATGACGACTTCGCGCACGTCGTTTCTCGACGGGATCTCGTACATGATGTCGAGCATCGTCTGCTCCAGGATCGCGCGAAGGCCCCGCGCACCCGTCTTCCGCCGGCTGGCCTTGTGGGCGATCGCGGCGAGCGCCCCGTCCGTGAACCGGAGGCGGACGTTGTTGAAGGCGAGGAGCTTCTGGTACTGCTTGATGAGGGCATTCTTCGGCGTGGTGAGGATCCGCACGAGCGCCTGCTCGTCCAGCTCCTCGAGCGTGGCCGTGACCGGGAGGCGCCCGATGAACTCGGGGATCAGTCCGTACTTGAGCAGGTCTTCCGGCTCGAGGGCCGCGAGGATCTCCCCGTTGCGGCGCTGGGAGCGGCTCTTGACGTCGGCGCCGAAGCCGATGACCTTCTGTCCGGTCCGCTGTTCGATGATCGATTCCAGCCCGATGAACGCCCCCCCGCAGATGAAGAGTATGTTCGTCGTGTCGACGTGGACGAACTCCTGGTGGGGGTGCTTGCGCCCTCCCTGCGGGGGGACGGAGGCCGTCGTCCCCTCGATGATTTTCAACAGGGCCTGCTGGACGCCCTCGCCGGAGACGTCGCGCGTGATGGAAGGGTTCTCGGCCTTGCGGCTGATCTTGTCGATCTCGTCGATGTAGATGATCCCGCGCTGGGCTCGCTCCACGTCGTACTCGGCGGCCTGGAGGAGCTTGAGGATGATGTTCTCGACGTCCTCCCCCACGTACCCCGCCTCGGTCAGCGTCGTGGCGTCGGCGATCGTGAAAGGAACGTCCAGCATCCGGGCGAGCGTCTGGGCGAGGAGCGTCTTCCCCGTCCCCGTCGGACCGATCAGGAGAATGTTCGACTTCTGAAGCTCGATGCCGTCCCGGTCGGCCGGCGCGGAGATCCGCTTGTAGTGGTTGTGCACCGCGACCGAGAGGCTCTTCTTGGCCCGATCCTGGCCGATCACGTAGTCGTCCAGGATTTTCCGGATCTCGGACGGGCGGGGGATGCTTCCGCCCCCTTTGGGCGCGGCCGCGGTGTTGTCCTCGGCGAGGATGTCGTTGCAGAGTCGATGCATTCGTTGCAGATGTAGACGGTGGGACCGGCGATGAGCTTCTTCACCTCGTCCTGGCTCTTCCCGCAGAACGAGCACCGGAGCCCGCCTCCCTCCTCACCGCGTTTAGACATCCGCCCCCTCCGCTCCCGATCTCAGATTTCCGATTTCCAATTTCCAATTTCCAATTTACAATTTACAATCAATCGTCTCGCCTCAACCCTTCTTCAGCTTTTCCTTCATGACTATCACCTCGTCGATCAGGCCGTACTCCTTCGCTTGATCGCCCGACATGAAGAAGTCGCGCTCGGTATCCGTCCGGATCCGTTCAATCGCCTGGCCGGTGTGCCGGGCGTAGATCTCGTTGAGCGTCTCGCGCATCCGGAGGATCTCCCGCGCGTGGATCTCGATGTCCGTCGCCTGCCCCTGGAATCCTCCGAGCGGCTGATGGATCATGATCCGGGCGTTGGGAAGAGAGAACCGTTTCCCCTTCGTCCCGGCCGACAGGAGAAGCGACCCCATGCTCGCGGCCTGGCCGATGCAGATCGTGGAGACCGGGCTCCTGATGTAGTTGATCGTGTCGTAGATCGCGAGCCCCGACGTGACGATCCCCCCGGGCGAGTTGACGTAGAGATTGATGTCCTTCTCGGGATCGTCCGCCTCGAGAAAAAGGAGCTGGGCGATGACCGTGTTGGCGACGATGTCGTCGATCGGCGACCCGAGAAAGATGATGCGGTCGCGGAGGAGGCGGGAGTAGATGTCGTACGCCCGCTCCCCGCGGTTGGTCTGTTCGATAACGATCGGTATGAGGTTCATGAATCCTCCGTCTTCTTGTTCACCACGGAGATCGCAGAGACCGCAGAGAAACCGGGTTCTCCGAGCGCCCCGAGTTTCTCGTTGTCCTACTCTGCGTTCTCCGCGTCCTCCGCGGTCAATCAAATCCTACGGGACAATGATCCTGGACTTCGCGGAGATCTTCGCCCGCGAGAGGAGAAGCGCCAGCGTCTTCTCCTGGCGGACGGCCGCCCGCAGACCGTCCAGGCTCCCTTCCCGCTTGACGATCGCCGCGCGGACCGCCTCGGGCGAGCGCGGCGTCTGGCCGGAGCGCGGCTCGGCCATCTTCTCGATTTCGCCGTCCACCTCGGCGTCGGTCGCGGCGATCCCCTCCGCGCCGGCGATCTTCTCCAAGACAAGTTCCCCCCGGATCTGATCGCGCGCCATGGGACGGAGACGCTCGGACAGCGCCTTCAGCCGTTCCGTGTCCTCGGCCTGGATGAGGTCCATGTGCGCTTGAAGAATCATGCTCCCCACCCGCCGCTCCACCAACGATTCGGGAATCTCGACCGGGTGAGCCTCCACGAGCGACCGGACGATCCTCTCCTTGTAGTTCCGCTCCCGGACCCGCGTCTTCTCGCCCTCGATTTTCCCGCGGAGGTCCGCGCGAAGGGCGTCGAGCGTCTCGTGCCCCATGTCCCGCGCCAGCTCGTCGTCGACCTCCGGCAGAACCTTTCGTCTGATCTCCTTGACCGTCACCTGAAACGTCACCCTCTTGCCCGCAAGGCGCGGGTTCTTGTGGTCGCCGGGAAACGTCACGACGACTTCGCGCGTCTCTCCCTCGCCCGCGCCGACAACTTGGGCCTCGAAGCCGGGCACCAGGGTGTCCGTTCCCATCTCGATGAGGAGGTCCTGGCCCTGCACCTTCTCCGCCGGCTCGCCGTCGATCTTGCCGTCGTAGTCCAGGCGGATGTAGTCCCCCTCCGCCACGCGCCCCCCCTCCGGCGCGGGGACAAGCTCGGCGCGCACGTTGCGGATGGCCGCGATCCCTTTCTCGATGTCCTCGTCCGTCACCGCGGCGTCTTCCTCCTCGATCGGAAGGTCGACG
>MHEK01000012.1:3093-3713 GCA_001803795.1 Nitrospirae bacterium RBG_16_64_22 | reverse complement strand
CCTTGGCCACCTTGAGCTCGCTGAACGTCGGGTCGTCCACGGGCGTAACGCCCGTCTCCTGGAGAGCGCGCGCGAAACTAGTCGGAACGAGCTTCTGGATCATCTCGTTCTCGATCTCGCCCGCGTATTGGCGCTCCAGGATCGACGCGGGAATCTTCCCGGGGCGAAAACCCGGGATCCTGGCCTTCCGGCCCACGGCGGCCTGGGCCTTCGAGTAGGCCCGCGACACCTCGTCCGAGGGGACTTCGATCTTGAAAACGCGCCTCGTCGCGCTCGGTTCTTCGACGTCAACTCTCACGGGTTTCCTCGTTTCCTGTCCTGAGATCATGGTGCGAGAGGGGGGAGTCGAACCCCCATGGTTGCCCACCGGATCCTAAGTCCGGCGCGTCTGCCAGTTCCGCCACTCTCGCGGGACTAAGTTGCGGGGCGTCCGGCGGCGAACGGCGGGCATTCGAGACCGAGTCCCGCCGCCCAAATGCCTCGCGCGCGGCCGAGCCCGCTCGCTGGGCTCTCATCTTGGATAAAGATCGCATGAAAGCGGACGACTCGTCAAGAAATGGGTGAGGACCTGCCCTTTTCGGACCGCTCGCCGTGGGTCGCCGTGACGACCGTGTGGATCC
>MHEK01000012.1:0-2935 GCA_001803795.1 Nitrospirae bacterium RBG_16_64_22 | reverse complement strand
GAGCGTGTCGGGAACGTACCGGATCCGGATCGTCGCGAAATCCGGCTGGCCGGTCCGCGGACAGAGGCACGTGAACTCGGGGCACTCGAAGGAAATCTCGTAGTCCCGTCCGGGCTTCGGGTTGGGAAAGGTCTCGATCGTTTTGGACGGCTGCGTGGGCACGGTTGACCGGGACAAATCCGCTGTCAGTCGGCGAATGGCGATGGGGCAAGGAAGAGCGGAGGGTTCCGATTCACCGATTCACCTATTCACCTTGCCTTATTTGGTGCCGAAGGGGGGACTCGAACCCCCACAGGCGCAAGGCCCACTAGACCCTGAATCTAGCGTGTCTACCAATTCCACCACTTCGGCATCCGACAAGCGAGCGGTATCTTATGGCCGCACGCCCGACCTGTCAAGGAACCGCGAATCAGGAACCGCGAATCCGCCGTCCGCAGATTTCGCAGATCGCCGGGGATTTCTCTTCCTTTTGCCCCGATTCACCCATTCACCGATTCACCCCTTCACCGACTCATCCATTCTTCGATTCACCGATTCCCGCCTCGGCCGGTTCCGTCCGCGCCGCCTCCTCGACCTCCTGCGAGATCTTCATCGAGCAGAACTTGGGGCCGCACATGGAGCAGAAGCGGGCTTCCTTGAACGACTCCTGGGGAAGCGTCGCGTCGTGATACTCCCGCGCCCGGTCCGGATCGAGCGCGAGGGCGAACTGGCGGCTCCAGTCGAAGGCGTACCGGGCCCGGGACAACTCGTCGTCGCGGTCGCGCGCCCCCGGCCGCCGCCGGGCGATGTCCGCGGCGTGGGCCGCGATCTTGTAAGCGATGATTCCCTGCCGGACGTCCTCCAGGTCGGGAAGACCCAGGTGCTCCTTGGGCGTCACGTAGCAGAGCATCGCCGCCCCTGCCCATCCGGCGAGCGCCCCGCCGATCGCGCTCGTGATGTGGTCGTACCCCGGCGCGATATCGGTCACGAGCGGACCGAGGACGTAGAACGGCGCCTCGCCGCAGAGATCCATCTGCCTTTTCACGTTCATCTCGATCTGGTCCATCGGCACGTGGCCCGGCCCTTCGATCATCACCTGAACGTCCTTCGCCCAGGCCCGGCGGGCGAGATCGCCCAGAATAGCAAGCTCCGAGAACTGCGCGTCGTCGGAGGCGTCGTGGAGGCATCCGGGCCGGAGCCCGTCGCCCAGGGAGAGCGTCACGTCGTACCGCCGGCAGATCTCGAGGAGGTCGTCGAAGCGCGCGTAAAGGGGGTTCTCCTTGTGGTGATGGAGCATCCACTGGGCCATGAGCGCGCCGCCCCGCGAGACGATCCCCGTGATCCTCGCCGAAACGAGAGGGATGTGCGAGAGGAGCGTGCCGACGTGGACGGTCATGTAGTCAACCCCCTGGGCCGCCTGCTCTTCGATGACGTCCAGGATGTCGTCGGCCGTGAGATCGACCGGATCCTTCACCCGCTCGACCGCCTCGTAGATCGGAACGGTCCCGACGGGGATAGGCGAGTGATCGAGGATCGCCTGTCGGATCTCCCGGATCTGTTTCCCTGTCGAAAGATCCATCACCGTGTCGGCGCCGTACTTGAGGCAGAGGCTCAGCTTCGAAAGCTCATCCTCCACGCCTGAGGAGAGCGCCGAGTTGCCGATGTTCGCGTTGATCTTGCAGGTCGCGGCGATCCCGATCCCCATCGGCTCCAGGTTCGTGTGCCGGACGTTCGCAGGGATGACCATCCTGCCTCTGGCAACCTCCGCCCGGACCAGCTCGGGGCTCAAGCCCTCGCGCCGCGCCACGCAAGCCATCTCCTCCGTCACGACCCCCTTCCGGGCGTAGTGCATCTGCGTGACGACTCCGTTTCTGTCTTTCACCCATTCCGCTCGCATTGCCTTCTCTCCCGCCAACGGCGCGGCCGCCAAAAAATGAAGCGCTCCCCCCTCTCAAGAGGAGCGCTCGGGTCTCTTTTCTTGTACCACAGGACCAAGCCCGGCGGCAACAAATGAACCGCAAAATGCGCCGCAATCCCCGCCTCTCGGGACGGGGCCAAGGCGGACGAATGCAAATAAGGAGGGGCGGGCACAGTGTGCCGCCCTACGGCAGGATGATTAGACGAATTTCGTAGGACGGGTCACCGGACCCGCCGAAAGACTTGGAGGTTGCCCCTGGAGCCGGCCGTCCCGTTATGGTAGATTGGTTTACATTGGGCAAAGCGCGTGGGAGGACCGATGGAACCGCAGACAGAAGACCCGGCCCAAAGGCGCCAGCACCCCCGGATCCCCCTGAGAGTCCGATTCACCACGTCGAACATCGACGGAAGCGCCCATGTCGACCTGACGTCCAGGAACATCAGCCTGGGGGGCGTGTTTCTGGAGACGCCGGACGACCAGACCTTCGAGATGGGAACGCCGATCCTTCTCCAGATCAACCCTGAGGGGGACTCCCCCCTCAGGGTCCTGGGCGAAGTGGTCTATATTCTCGGGAAGGACGTGACGGCCGAAAGCAGCCTCACGGCGGGACTTGGGGTCAAGTTCGTCCACCTGACGGACGACCAGCGCGTCCGCCTGATGGGACTGCTGGCCGCCGGACCAGGAAGACAGATGGCTGGGTAGCTGGGAGGTTTTGGATCTCCCGATTCACCGATTCACCCATTCACCGATTCACCGTTTCGAATGGTTCATGCCGTCGCCCCGCCGTCCACGGGAAGCACGACCCCCGTCACGTACCTCGCCTTCGCCAGATAAATCACGGCTTCGGCCACGTCCTCCGGCGTCCCGTAACGCTTGAGGGGAATCGTATCCGCCGCCGGCTTCGCCGGCGTTCCCTCTTCCTCCCCAGGCACGACGATCGTCCCCGGCGCCACGGCGTTCACGCGGACGGAGGGCGCGAGGGCGAGCGCCAGGAGGCGCGTCAGCATCACGATCCCGGCCTTGGACACGGAGTACGGG
>MHEK01000011.1 GCA_001803795.1 Nitrospirae bacterium RBG_16_64_22 | reverse complement strand
ATATTTTCTTGATTGGAGCGGGCGACGGGGTTCGAACCCGCGACACCAAGCTTGGGAAGCTTGTACTCTACCACTGAGCTACGCCCGCCCATACTGGGATGCAGGGCCGTACGTTACAAAGCCGCTCGTCCTCTTGTCAAGACTCAAAAGAAGAGTTGGCTCTTGCCGAATCGCCGGGAATGGATTATGAAAGGGGTTGCTTACAGGAGCCCTCCAATGGAACCCGAAAAGATCATCGCCCGTTTCCGGGACGGTCGCGTCGCGCGCGGCCACCTCGTCCGGCTCAGTCCGACCGAATCCCACCTCGTCGTCACGGAGGCGGACAAGGGAGGCCCGGAAACCCGGATCCCTCTTTCCGAGCTGAAAGCGATCTTCTTTGTCCGGTCGTTCTCCGGCTCCGGAAAGCACCAGCCGGGAGAAAAAGCCTCGAGCGTGGACTACGTGGGACGCAAGGTCGGCGTTCGTTTCGCGGACGGCGAGGTCGTCACCGGCTACGCGCGGGGATTCGACACGACCCAGAAGGGCTTCTTCCTCTACCCGATCGAAGCGAACTCGAACAACCGAAAGATCTTCGTCGTCCGCGACGCCGTCGAGGAAGTCAAGACGCTCGACCGGGAGTCCGGCGGCGCGGAGTGGCTTTCGGGGTAGCGTGATGGATCAAGATGAAGAGCGGTTCAGAGTTCAGAGTTCGGACATAGACGCTGGGGGTTCCAGACTCCCAACTCCAGACTCCGAACTCAGCACCCCGCCCAGCCGCCCAATTACACTGCCTGCCGATTGAGCCCCAGGTCGGATGCGACGTCCGCGATGATCTCCTTGTCGATCACGTCCCTCTTGAGCAGGAAGCCTTCCAGAAGGGCGTTGTCGCAGACGGTGTTAATGAGGCGGGGAATTCCCTTCGCGTACATGTGGACGGCCAGGATCGCCTCCGGCGTCAGGATCTCCCGCTCGCACCCGGCGATCCGCAGGCGGTGTCGGACGTACTCTTCCGTCGCCTCCGCCGGAAGCGACTTGAGCCGGCACTTGACGGCGATCCTCTGCTGGAGGGGCTCGTCCAGGGCCATGCACTCGTCGAGCTCGGGCAGGCCGAAGAAGATGAACGAGACGAGCTTGCCGCCGGGGACCTCGAGATTCAGGAGGCCGCGGAACTCCTCCATGACCTCGCGCGACCTCAGCATCTGCGCTTCGTCGATCAGCACGACGGCTTTCTTGCCGGCCTCGTGGATCTCCACGAGCCGCTGGAACAGGTTGTTGAGGAGATCGACCTTGTCCTCCGAGACGCTCGGGACGCCGAGCTGCATGGCGATCTTGCGGAGCAGCCACTCGGTCGTGATCGAAGAGTGGATGATCACGAGCAAGGCCGATTCGTAGCGGTCCTCGTCCAGCTCATCCAGCATCCGGCGGGCGAGCGTCGTCTTCCCGGTCCCGATGTCCCCCACCAGGACGGCCAGCCCCTTCATTGTCTCGACGGCGTACTTCAGCCGGAGAAGCGCCTCGGCGTGCTGCGCGCTCCCGTAATAGAACCGGTTTTCGATGACGTTCGAGAATGGATGCTCGCGGATCTGGTAGAACTCCAGATAGCTCATTCACGCCTCAGAGATACGACACGCGCTTCCGATGCGCCTGATTGTCGGGCGGTCCCTCGCGCTCCTCCGGCGCCGCGGAGGCCGCTTTGCTTCCGGACTGCTGGGAGGGCTCCTTCTTCCCCTTGGAAGGCGCCCCGCTCTCCTTGGGCGAGAGCGTCTTCTCGATCTCCGCAACCCGGGTCTGGGCGTCGCGAAAGGTGGGATCGATCTGAACGATCTCCCTGAACGTCTCGAGGGCTTCGCCCATGAGACCGCCCGCTTCGTAGGCAAGGCCGAGGTCGTAGCGCAGTCCGAGGTAGTCCTCCTCGCCGTGCCCCGGGTCCGCCAAGCCCTTCCGAAACTCGTTGATCGCCAGCTTGTACCGTCCTGCCTCATGGTAGCACATCCCGAGCATGCTGCACGCGTCCATGAACCGGGCCGGGTCCCGCGCCGAAAGCTGAAACTCGCTGATCGCCTCGTTGAGAAGCCCCATCTCCTTGTACGCGATCCCAAGGTTGTAGTGGGTCTCATAGTCCTCGTCGCCGAGCTGTTGCTCGACGCCCCGCTTGAACTCGTAGAAAATTTCTTCCAGATCCTTGTCCTCGAACGACGTCTCGGTTGGAAGCGGCGCTTCCACCTCCATCTCCTGCTTGAGCTCCGTTGCGAAGTCGAAGAAGTCCCCGATTTCCCCTCCGGCTTCGGCCTCTTCGGAGGGAGGGCCTTCGCTCGTGAGCCGGATCGATGGAGCGGCCCCTTCCTCGGACTCCGCCGGCGCGGGCGGGAGAGGGACCTCGGACCGGGGGATCTCAGCCGCGGGCTCGGGTTCTTTCTCGAAGAACGATTCGATCGGCGGCTCGCCGGCCGGCTCCGGAAATTCCGGCGGGGGGGGAGCCGGGGCCGCGGCAGGAGGAACAACCTCTTTCAGGAAGATCGGCTCGAAACGGACATCTTCTTCCCGTGTTCTGGTTTCCGGAAGGGCGGCCGCCTCCGCCCTCTTTTCCGGGGCCAGCTCGATCTCCCCAAAAGCCGCCTGCAGTTCCACTTCCTCCCCCGGCGCTAGGGCCCCCTGTTGCGCGCCCAGGAGGGCCTCCTCCCAGGGACGGACCCCCTCGGGCTCCTCGGAAGGAATGGAGACGGGCTCGGTGTGAGGAAAAACGGTTTCGGGTGCCGGCGGCGCGGAGACAGCCTCCTCTGGGGCCTTCCCGCCCAGACGTTCGAGGCCTCGGCGCGCGCCCGGATGGTCGGGAAAAGCGACAAGGATCCGTTGAAACAGCACCCTCGCCTCGCCTTCCAGTCCCTGCTGGGCGTAGAACTCCGCCTCCGAGACGAGATCGTCCAGATCGTCCGCCGAGACGGCCGCCGTGGGCGGTTCGGGCTCGGGACCCTCCTCCGCAATCTCCAGCTCGAAGGTCGGGACCGTCTCTTCGCCTTCTTCCGGCGCCGCCCTCGCGGGTCCCGCTTCCGCGGGAACCGGAGGAGATTCGGGAACCGCCGGCTCCTCGTATGCGGTCCGCTCGATCTCCAGACGGGGTTCCGGACCGATTTCGACCGGTGTCGCTTCCTCCCGGCCTCTTTCCAGGCCCGGCGGCGGCGCGATTTCCTGCTCCTCCCCGAACTCGAACGCGGCGAGGTCCACGGTGGGAATCTCCTCCCGCGCCGGGGGGGCGGCCTCCGGCGGCTTGGACAGACCCAGCCGGTCGCGAAGAACGATGCTTTCGGGATGACGCTGGAGGGCCTCGGCCAGGACCGTCTGCGCGCCCGCCTTTTCCCCGCGGCTTTCGAGGACGTCGGCGATTGTCAGAGATTCGTTGAGCGCCTCGACGGGGCTCCCCGTCTGGAGGTAGACGTCCCGGAGCTTCGTATGGAGCGCCAGGTTCTTCGGATCGCGGTCCAGGAGACGCAGGAGATGCTCTACGGCCTTCCCGGCCAACTGGTACTTGAGGTAGACATCGACCTCCGTCAGATCTACTGGACGGTCGATTCCTCCCGCGGGTTCGGGCCCTGGAGCGGGCGACGAGATCTTCTCGACCTTCTCGACGCGGACCCCTGCTGGCGCGGCGGGTTCGAACGAGACCGGGCGCCGCTCCTGCTGGAGTTCCGCCGCGGCCGGAGCGGCCGCTCCTGGCTGGGGCGGGGCCGGCTGGAGTTCGCGCAGGCGCCGCTGGATCCCGCCGTCCTCGGGGCGATGCTCGAGGATCTTCTGGTAGATGTTGGCGGCCTTCTCCCGGTTACCCTGCTTGACATAGAGTTCGGCCAGCTCCTGATATTCGCCGACCGCCCTGTCCTCGTCTCCCTTTCGGAGGAGTTGTTCGATCAGGAGGTGCCTGATGTCGATGGAGGATGGGTCTTCCTGAACGAGACGGTCGAGAACCTCGTCGATCTTCGCGTCGTCGCCCGCCCCGCGGTAGTGGTCCATGCACAGATTGAGCGAGGCGAGCGCGCCGGCCGTATCGCCTGCCCGTAGATGGACCTCGATGAGCATTTCGCGCAGGTTGATCTGGCTCGCGTCCTGCTCGAGCGCCGCTTCGGCAAATCGGCGCGCTTCGCTCATCTGGCCTGACCCGAAGGCCAAGTCGGCCGCGAGGGCGAGCGCGCGAATGTTGCGGGAATCGGCCCGGAGCAGCTCGCCCAGGGCCTCCCGCGCTTCGGACGTCCTGCCCGAGACCGCGAGAAGACGAGTGATTTCCAGCGAAACGGCCTGATCGTCCGGAATGGCGGAGCGGATCCTCGCGAGTTCCTGCAATGCCTCGTCGATCTTCCCCGAAGCCTCGTACCTTCGGGCGAGCTCCACCGCTTCGCGGACGGCATCCGACCGGCGGCCCTCGCGCAAGTACATCTCCACCAGGCGGACCCGGAGCTTGACGTTGTCCGGGTTGAGATCGGCCATCCGCTTATAGATCTCGAGGGCACGGCCGATCTGCCCGCTCTTGGTCAGGTGCTCGGCGACCTTGAGATAGGCCTCGTTGGCGTCCTTCACGAGACCGCGGGCTTCGTTGAGCTCGGCCAGGCTGAGATACGTCTCCACCCGGGCCGGGTTGATGTTGAGGATCTTCTTGTAGATGGCGAGGGCTTTGAGGTCGAACCCTTCGTTCCGCCAGACCATGGCGGCCTGCTCGTAGGCCTCGACGGCCTCCGCCTTCGCTCCCCGCTTCAGGTGGAGGTCGCCGATCGTGTTGTGGATGTTGCCGTCGCCGGGAAAGTCTCGGAGAAGCTTCTGGTACTCGGCAATGGCCTGCGGGATCTGCCCCCGCGCAACCAGCTTCTGGGCTTCTCGAATGACGTCGCTCTTGGTCAAGGCCACGAGGTCTGGTCCTCGCTGTACGGGTGGAAGAAGGATGCTTCCCGAATTATGGAATGAAGCCCATTCTGCGTCGCGCGGTCAATTTGACATTTATCACACAAGGATGGGGGTGTCAAGACTGGAAAGGGCGAAAAATCAATCAATTACGCGCTTTTCCCCAGCCACGCTCCAGGCTATCCGTGCCCCTCGCTCCTGCCTTATGGCCGCGAGAATCGAATTGACAGATCCGAATCCATCCATACTTCACTCAGCAAAATGGCGGGGTGGACGGGGCTCGAACCCGCGACCTCCGGCGTGACAGGCCGGCGTTCTAACCAAGCTGAACTACCACCCCAATCGGAAATCCAGTCAATCGTCAATCGTCAATGGTCACCGGTCGATGGGAAAGGAACCCCCCGCCACAAGGTCCATTGACGATTGACCATCGACCGATAACGGCAGTTGTGGTAGGCGGAACAGGGATCGAACCTGTGACCTCTGCCTTGTAAGGGCAGCGCTCTCCCGGCTGAGCTATCCGCCCGTCCGCCTTCCGGCAGATGTATCTCGAAACGGAAAAAGGAGTGAACGTCAATAACAATGCGAAGAGCGAACCGCCCTTCGCACCCACGAAAGATACTCGAAAAATCCAACTCGTGTCAAGCAAACTGGCATGGGAACAAGGCTTGACCCAGCCCGGCGGCCGCTCTAAGATGCCGTTGTCCTCGCAAAGGAGACGCACATGGGCGAAAGGACGCCCTTTCAGGAACTGACTCTTCAGGACAGGTTCGAAGTCGCCGTCTACAGGATAGGCGTCGGGCTTGCCATCGCCGCGACCGTCACGGGAGCCGTTCTTCTCCACCGCCCGGACTCGGCTTCGCCGGGCCTCGTCTCGGGCACGCTCGGATTATTCGTCGGCGGAAACCTCGCCGCCGCCCTCTTCATCCACCTCTACGCCCGTCCGGTCCGCATCTTCATCCGGACGCTCGGCATCGTCTCGGGCGTCCTCCTGCTCGCCGCGCTGTCCGCGGCCTCCCAGCAGGAGAGGCACGTCTGGGAGGTCCTTCTCTCGACGGGCCTCGGCACGCTCACGCTCGCCTCCTTCAGTCTCATTCTCGCCTTCGTCGGCGTGAAGGAGGCTTTCTGCTTCCGGCTGAACGAAGGATACCTGGCCGGGATCGTCATCCCGCTGATCCCGCTCCTCCACGCGGCCGGCGCTCCGCTCTCCGCGATCCGCGCCGCGCTGTCGGTGACGGCCGGCCTCCTCCTCCTTTTCGCCGCCCGGAAGCTGTTCCAGCCCATGCATTACGACGTCGGCGACAAGACCAAATACACCTGACCGGCCGCCCGCGGATGATCACGCACATCGTTTTCTTCAAGCTGAAGGACCGCACGCCGGCCGGGACTGAGGAGGCGCGGAGCGTTCTTCTTGCAATGGACGGCAGGATCCCGGAACTCCGTCATCTGGAAGTGGGGATCGACGTCGTCCGCTCTCCCCGCTCGCACGACATCGCCCTGGTGACGAAGTTCGATTCCCTCGAAGATCTCGCCGCCTACCAGGCGCATCCCGTCCATCAGGAGGTCGTCCGGTACATCCAGTCGGCCGCGGAATCGTCCGTCGCCGTGGACTACGAGACATAGAACCAGCGGTTCGCCCGTTTCGGCCCCCCGTGAATCCACCGCTCGCCCCGGACCTTCTCGAAGCCGCCTACCGGCGCGGCCTCTTTCCCATGGCGGAAGAGGACGGAAGGATCGCGTGGTATTCCCCCGATCCGCGGGGCGTCTTCGACCTCGACCGGTTCCACGTGCCGCGGCGCCTGGAGCGCGTCATCCGGTCGGGGCGCTTCGAGATCGGGATCGACGCGGACTTCGAGGCCGTCATCCGGGCCTGCGCCGGACGGGAGGAGACGTGGCTGAACGAGGAAATGATCGCCGCCTACGCCGACATGCACCGGAAGGGCTTGGCCCACAGCGTCGAGGCGCGCCGGGAAGGAAGACTCGCCGGCGGTCTCTACGGCGTGGCGCTAGGCGGGGCGTTCATGGGGGAGAGCATGTTCCACGTCGAGACGGACGCTTCGAAGGTCTGCCTCGCGCACTTGGTCGAGCGCCTGAGGGAGCGGGGCTTCGTCCTTCTCGACACGCAGTTCCTTACGCCCCATCTCGCCCGCTTCGGCGCGCGCTGGATCCCGCGGAGCGAGTACCTCCGCAGGCTGACGCACGCCCTGACACTCGATCGGCGGTTTGGTTGAGATGATTCCAATAACCGCAGGTCTTTCACCGCAGAGCGCACGGAGTACGCAGAGGAAACGCTTTTCGGGCGGTCTTGCAACCGACCAAGGCGAGGTCTCTGTTTCCTCCTATCCCCTGAAATTCTCCGCGTTCTCTGCACCCTCCGCGGTTCAACGGCTTTTTCCACGATGATGAGGCCGGGCAGGAAGAGCCTCCCGCTCCAGACGATCCTTTTCCTCGCGCTCGCGGGAACCCCGCCTCTTGGGCGGGGCCAAGGCGCCCAGGGCGACGTGGAGATCCGGGAGAGATGGGCCAAAGCCGTCGCCGCGACGCGGACGGAGGCTTGCGCGGAAGAGAGCGAGCCGATCCGGAAGTCGATCGACTACGCGGCCATGCTGATCGTCCACGGGGAGATCGCCGAGGCGAAAGATGTCCTCGCCGGCGCGGCCCGAAAGGCCCGGTCGCCCGCCTGCGGCGAAACCCTCCGCAGACTCTCTATCCCGCCATCCTGAAGGCGGGTCTTCCGCCGGGACGGCGTGTCAACGGAAACCACGGCTCCCGGTCTACCCGACCTCGCAGATCATCTCGATCTCAACGGCGGCGTCGGCGGGAAGCTCGGCGACGCCGACGGCGGCGCGGGCGTGCCGGCCCTCCTCGCCGAAGAGCTTCACGAGGAGTTCCGAAGCCCCGTCCACGACCTGGGGCTGGGACGTAAATCCGGGGGCGGAGTTGACGTACCCCGTTACTTTCACGATCCGGCGGACGTTCTCGAATCCGCCGCCGTACTTATCAACTACGGCCAGGGCATTGAGCACAGCGAGCCGCGCCGCGTTCCGGCCCTCGTCGATCGAAACGTTTCCGCCGACCTTCCCCGTGACGGCGACCGCCCCCTTCTCGATCGGAAGCATACCGCTCACGAACAGGAGATTCCCCGCCTTGACCGCCGGCACATACCCGCCCCGCGGCGCCGGCGGCTCGGGAAGGAGAATTTCGAAGGCGGCCTTCATGTAGAAATCTTCTTCAAAAACACCGAGTTTTTCCGCAACCTGCTAGAGCGAGAGTTGCGGTTGCTGAGAGTCGCTCGTTTTCTTCCCTCGCAAGAGCACGACCGCCTCTTCGCCTTTCCTCGGGAGAACCAGGCGCCTCGGCCGATAACCACTCGCGTGTATTTCGTCTCCCCACTGTGTCCACCCTGGGCGCGGATGCCGGGCGAACAACTCCAACCACGGCCCCGGACTGCATTTCTCAATCAGGTCGTAAAACTCGTCCGGCTTCCTCGAGTGCTCGCGTTTTCGCCTGCAAACTATGTTGACGGTCCGTCGTCCAGGCTCAAGAGTCCGGAGATGCCCACGAATACCGAAGAGCAGAAGTTCCGTGACGTTCCTGTAATAGAATCCAACCCCGCGCCCATCAGGACCGCCGTCCTTACGGACCTTGTACCACACAAGGTTGGTCTTATACTTGAAACCCCAGGCATCCATTACCTTCAATCCCCAAGCGAGAAGCGCATTGGGGCACCAAAGATAAAGGTGAGATGGAGTGTCAACAATATCCTTGACGGGGAGGGAGCAAATCTCATCAACCTTCATTGTTCGATAGCGATGAAGGCGTCGGTGCTCTGGCGCCATCTTCCCCGTGCGGTTCGAGAATTGCCAAGGAGGGTCAGCATAGACCGTTCTGATCTTCTGTGGCCCTTGGTCCTCAGCGTCTGACCGGCCATTCGCAAAGCGGTTAGGCATTCGCATCATAGAGACCTTTCTTCATCCCAAAAGCAAGCACAGGACACCCTCCAGCGGATCTGTTGTTCATCTTCGGGATGAGCTTTCCCATGTGTGTTGTTGATGCACCGTATGATTGGCCCTTGCCGAGACTGTCAAAAATATCCTGCAACTCCGAGGCCCGCGTAATTATGACACCCACGCTCAGCACAGCCAGTTCGAACAGAAGCCGGAATGTCGTGAGATCGCGGTCATAGAAAGGATCCTTGTTGTTCCACTCGGTCTCGATCGCCACGCGATTCTTGAAGTAATCAACATGATGAGTCGGCGATAGTGTTTCAATCCCATCCACGACAATTCGTATTTCAAAACTCCGCTCTTTCCATCCTCGATCGGCGAAAAACCCGTTGATCCCTTGACTAATGGGTGACTTGCGTCCTCCCGGCTCCACGATGTGCGACTTCGGCAAGCTCATCTTCCCAAGGACGTACATGAGGTCTTCCCATTCCTGCCGGAAATCCCCCCTTAGAATCGCGCAGGCATGGTGTCTCTCTGCTATCTCAAATCGGCTTCTGATCGCCTTCGGAACAAGCTCAACGCCCAACTTCCACTCCCTTTACAAGAACCATGCTGTGAATCACGATCTAACGCGCTGGATTCCTCTTCCTGGCCGGGCTCTCGACCAACCTTACGCAACCAGCCAGCCGTCCAGTCTCGCCCCTTACGCCGCCTGGGCCGTGGGGGACTTGAGGTGGAGGGCCAGGAGCGACGTGACCCCCGGCTCGTTCATCGTGACGCCGTAGAGGGCGTCCGCCGCCTCCATCGTCTGCTTGTTGTGCGTCACGACGATGAACTGCGTCCGGTCGGAGAGCGACCGGACCAGGCGGGCGAACCGCCCGATGTTCTGGTCGTCGAGCGGCGCGTCCACCTCGTCCAGGATGCAGAACGGCGTCGGCTTGATGAGGAAGCAGGCGAAGAGGAGGGCGATGGCCGTGAGCGCCTTCTCGCCGCCGGAGAAGAGGTGGATGTTCTGGAGCTTCTTCCCCGCGGGCTGGGCCACGACCTCGATCCCCCCGTCGAGGACCTCCCCGTCCTCCACGAGGACGAGCTCGGCCCGCCCTCCCTCGAAGAGCAGGCCGAAGACTTCCTGGAACTTCGCGTTGATGGCGTTGAATGCCTCGTAGAAAAGCTCCTCCGTCGTCTGGTTGATCTTCGCGATCGTCTCCTGCAGGGCCGCCACCGCCTCCGTGAGGTCGGCGTGTTGCTTGGTCAGGAACGCGTCCCGCTCGACGAGCTCCTTATGCTCCTCGAACGCGGCCAGGTTGACCGCTCCCATCCCCGCGAGCTTGTCGCGGAGCTCGTCCCGCCTCGTCCGGGCAGTGTCGAGGTCGATCTCGAATTCGCCGAGGTCTTTCACGATCGTCTCGATTTCGGCCTGATACAGCTCCCGGATCCTCTCGCCCAAGTGGTCCAGCTTCCCCCGGAGGTCGGCCTTCCGGATCTCGCCGCTCGCGCGCCGCTCGCGGACCTCCTCGTAGGCAAGACGGTCGCTCCGGAGCGCCTCTTCGATCCGGGTCAGATCCTCCGCCTGGGTGTTGAGGCTTTCCTGAAGCTCCACGAACCGCGAGCGCCCTTCCTCCCGGCTCTGAATGGCGTCCGCCAGGAGACGCCGGGTCTCGTCGATTTCCGCCAGGACCTTCTCCCGTTCCGCCATCCGGGCGCGCGCCTCCTCGCGCCGGCTTGCCGCGGCCCTCAAGGCTTCCGCGCGCGCTTCCTCCAGCCGCGCGATGTCTCGATCCAGTCCCTCGACGCGCTCCCTGAGAGTCCCCAGGCGGACCTCAAGGACCGTCACGTCCGCCGACAGGGCCTCCAGCTGGGCCCGGCGCTGGTTGTCGTCCTCCATGGCCGCGCCCAGGGCCGCCTCGCGCTCCTCCTGCTCCAGCGTCAGGAGCGCCGCCTTGTCCGCGAGACCTTCCCGCTCGCGGAGGATCTCCGTGCGTTCGGCCTCCCGCTCCCGGGCCTCGGCGAGAAGAAGATCGAGCCTCTCTCGGGCCCGCGCGGCGTCGCGGGCGACGGTTTCCCGTTCGTGCGCCGCCTGAGCCAGTCCCAGATCGGCATCCCGGCTCTCGCCCTCGAGCCCCTTTCGCGTCTCCTGCAGACCGGCCAATCCCTGCGAGAGCGCCTCGCGTTCCCGCTCAAGCGAGAGGACTTCGCCCTGCCGGCGCGCGACGTCTTCTTCGATCTCCCGGATCTCCCGCTTTCTGGTCAGCAGGCCGGTCGATCCTCCGTCCGGTCCGCCGCCCGTCACGATCCCCGACGGCTCCCAGACCTCCCCGTCGAGTGTCACGATCGTGGGAGCGCTCCCGTTCAGGGAAGCGGCGTGGGCCTTGTGAAATCGTTCGGCGGAATCGAGGTCCGGGACGACGACGAACCGGTCCAGGAGGAAGCGGACGACGTCCGCGTCTTCCGGCGAGTACCGGACGAACGAGAGAAGGGACCCGAGCGAAGGATCTCCCGAAGCGTCGGCAAAGCGGCCGCTTCCGCGCGGAACGCGCGGGATGAACGTTCCCCGGCCGACGCTCTTCCCTTTAAGGTATTCGACGGCCGCCCGCGCCGTTTGGGGATCGTCGACGACCAGGAACTGGATGCGGCTCCCCAGGGCCGCCTCGACGGCCGCTTCATAGCGCGGTTCTGTTTCGATCAGATCGGCCACGACACCGCGAAGCGACGGGCGAATGTGGGACCCGTCCTCCGACGTGAGGAGATCGCGGACCGCCTCCCGGTACCCTTCGTAGCGGACGCTGAACTCCTTCAGGGACGCGAGGCGGGAACGGTGGGCCGCCAGGTCCTCGCTCGCCGCGCGGACGCCGGCCTCGGCCTGGGTCAATCGGGCGGTCATTTCCTCGATATCCCGCGAGAGCCGGGCCAGGGACTCGAGGACCCGTGCCTTTCGGGCGTCGGACTCCCCGACCTTCTCGGCCGCCCGGTGCGATGCCTCTTCCAGACCGCCCAGGTGAGCCGTGGCTTCCGCCGTCTCGCGCTTCCCTTTCTCCGCGTTTCGTCCGAGCGCTTCCTCGCGTTCGGTCAGACCGGCAAGCCTGTTCCGCGCGTCGGTCAGGACGGAAATGCCCTGGACGATCGCGCGGCGCGCGGCATCGATCTCCCCCTGCCGTTCTTCCGCCTCCCGCCGAAGGGCGTCGTATCTCGCCCGGCTCGTTCCCGCCCCTTCCTCCGCCGACGCCCGGTCGGCGGCCACGCGGTCTCTTTCTTCGATCTTCGTCCGTATCTCCTCGGCTGTCTGCGCGGCGGCTTCGTCCCGCTTGAGCCCTTCCGCTTCCAGGCGGCTCGCGTGATCGGCCAGGGAAGAGGACTGGTTTCCCTGAATCTCGATCCGGCCTTCGAGCTTCTGGATGGCCGTCTCCGTCTCGTAGATTCCCCTCTGGACCTCCTTGATCTCCCGCTCACGGTCGATCACGCCGAGGCGGGCGGCCTCCACGGCCGACTCCCCCTGGGCCAGGACGGTCAAGAGGCTTTCCTCGTCGGCGTGAATCGACTTGAGCTCGCCAAGAAGGGCCGTCCAGTCGCGTCCCAGCTCGCCGTACTCAACGGCGGCAAGGCGAAAATCCAGGTCGCGGATCTCGTCCTGGTACCGGCGGTATCGCTCCGCTTTCTTCGCCTGACGCTCGAGAGAAGCCATCTGCCGCCGGATCTCGGTCATGATGTCGTTCACGCGGAGCAGGTTCTGGCGGGTCGCCTCGAGCTTGTTCAGCGCCTCCGTCTTGCGGGCCTTGTACTTCGTGATCCCCGCGACCTCCTCCACGACGAACCGCCGGTCCTGCGGCTTGGCGTTGAGGAGTTGTTCGACCTTCCCCTGCTCGATGACGGCGTACCCCCGGGCCCCGACGCCCCCCTCCATGAGGACATCCCGGATGTCCTTGAGGCGGCACGGGACCTTGTTGAGGAGGTACTCGCTCTCGCCCGACCGGTACAGGCGGCGGGCAATCTGAATCTGCTCGTAGTTGCCCAGGTCGGAGACGATCTCGCGCGTGGGATCGGAGAAGATGAGGGAGACCTCGGCCATTCCCGTGGCCTTGCGCGCCGTGCTCCCGTTGAAGATGACGTCCTCCATCTTGTCGCCGCGAAGGTGCTTGGCGCTCTGTTCTCCGAGGACCCACCGGACGGCGTCGGTGATGTTGCTCTTCCCGCACCCGTTCGGCCCGACGATCGCCGTGACGCCCGGCATAAAGGAGATTTGCGTCCTGTCCATGAACGACTTGAAACCCTGGATGTCGACTTTTTCGAGGCGCATGGACCCCTCCGGTGGGCTTGAGACACCGCCGGGAATCGTCGTCCCCGGAGGCATTTTTGAAACAACGTTTCAGGCGGAAAAACCGCGAGAAACCTATCACAGGGGAAGAACCGATGTCAAAAGAAAACTGCTACAGAATGGGCCGACCGCCAAACAAAGCCCCAGATATTGTAGGAGACGGCCCGGAGGGGATTCCCCTACTCTCCCGCAGCCAGGGCCTTGATTCCGAGGCGCATGGAGACGAGGCCCGCGCCAATGCAGATGAGGGCCGCCGCCCCGAAAACGAGAAGGATGAGGGCGCCGGGGCCGGCCCCCACGGGGACCCATCCCTCGCCGGCCAGGACGATGCGATACGTGGGCCAGGCCAGCAGGAAAACGACGAGCCCGATCAGGGCGAGCGAAAGGAGCATGAAGATCATTCCTCCATACCCCATCTGAACATGCGCGATGCTTCCCGCGCGGAAGTCCGGATACCGGGCGCCGAGACCCACGGCCATCCCCGATATCGCGAACGACAGGAACGCCATCGTGACGGCCGACAAAACGATCATCTCCGTCGACACGTTGAGAAGGACCCCCGAGGCCACGGCCAGGATCTCTCCCAGGATCATCAGTGGAATCAGCCCTCCCAGGAACTTGCCCCAGACGATTCGGGAGAGGGAGACGGGCGCGGCGCGAAGGATCCAGAAGGCGTGTCCTTCCTGGCTGACGGCCGGAAAGAGGAACCGCGACGCCACGGCGGCGGTCACGACTCCTCCGAGGCCGAGGTTCAGGAAGGCGATGAGGTGCATGAGCCAGACGCCCCCCGCCCCGATCCAGTCGAGCGGCAGGACCATGTAGTTGTAGAGGTAGACGACGATGATGGCCGCGAGAAGGAGGAGCTGAGACCACTGGAGCGTGTCCCGGAAGAACGTCCGGATGTCCTTGACCAGAACGAGTCCGACGCCGCCCGGAAAGGCGAACGCGATCCGCCCCAGGACCTTCTCGACGATCGGGCGGCCGCTCAGGCGGACGCGCCTTCCTTCCTGCGCCCTGGAGACGCCTCCGGCGTACACCTTGCGGGCCAGCGTCTCGCCGATCACGGCAACGGCGGCGGCCGTCGATATCAGGAGGGAGAGATGGAAGTACGGCGTCCCCTCCTTCCCGGTGAGGAGCGGCACGAGCGTCTCCGCCGCCCAGACGGAGGGAAGCCACGGCGAAGAGGGCGCGCCCAGCTCGGCCACGAAGATCGTGAGCGTGGCGAACGTCTCCGGGTTGACGAGCCGCTCGGGGCGGAGAAACCGGAAAAGAAAGTACAGGATGAGAACGCCCACGAGCGAGAGAAGGATCAGAACATCGCGGGTCCTCCGCGCGGGAAAGACCCGCATCAGGAGATGGACGAAGATGACGGACACGCCCACCGAGATCAAGATCAGGGAGCCGAAGACCGGGACCATCGCGAGATAGTAGTCCAGGCCCGCCCCGTAAACGCGGCCGTACGTCACCGGCACGGGAAGGCCGAACAGGAAAACCATCCATGAGGAAAGAGCCGTCGTCTCCACGAGGCGGGCGTAGAACAGGCGGGAGATCGACACCGGCGCGGCCAGAAAGAGGGGGAGATCGGCTGACAGAAAATAGGTCGAGAGCGCCGTGATGAGCCCGCTCATCAGAAGGACGGAGAAGAGGACGAGCCAGTACATGGCGAGGAGCTTCGCCGCCAGGAGGTCGCCGATGATCTCCGCGCTCCGGAAGTGGACGAGGACGCGGGTCGTGATCGATGCCGCGCCCAGCCAGAACAGGAGCGCGAGGATCGACCCCACAGCGATCCGGACGATCGTCGTCCTGTCCCGCCGCCTGATCCTGTTCATGACGGACCAGATTTTTGGGCTGAGCAGGTTGAACAGGCTGGATTCGGTCATCTCAGCACGGGCGTTCGGTCGTTGGTCAATTGTCATTGGTTACTGGTTATTGGTCAATGGTCATCGGTCAACGACTTCTCAAGTCACAATTCCAAGTCCGAGGTTTTCCAATTTCCAATTTCCAAGTCTTGATTTTCGATTTTCGATCTCCAATTTACAATTTCCAAGTCTTGATTTTCGATTTCCAATTTCCAATTTACAATTTTCAATCTTGCACTTCCTCCCCTTCGCTCGTCAGCGCCAGAAAGACCTCCTCGAGCCCTGCCTCATGTCGATGCGCCAACAGACGAAGGTCCTCCACCGTCCCAACGGAGATGAGACGTCCCTTGTGGATGATGGCCACCCGGTCGCAGATCTCCTCCGCGACGGAGAGAGTGTGCGTCGAAAGGAGGAGGGTGACCCCTCGGTCCCGGAGCCCGCGGAAGAGGTTCTTGAGCATCCTCACGCCGCGCGGATCGAGGCCGACCATCGGCTCGTCGATGACCAGCACCTCCGGCTCGTGGAGCAGGGCGGAAACCATGACGAGGCGCTGTTTCATCCCGTGGGAGAACGATTCGATCAACTCGTCCGACCAATCCGCGAGATCGAAGAGGCGGAGAAGCTCCTTCCCGCGCGACGACGCCCGGTCCGGCGGAACGCCGTAGAGCCCGCCGGAAAAGACGAGGAACTCGCGGGCGGTCAGTTTTTCGTATAGATACGGCCGATCGGGGATGAATCCCATGATCCGCTTCACCTCGAGCGGAGACCTCGCGAGATCGTGCCCCTTCACCTCGATCCGCCCGCCGGTGGGCTCGAGCAGGCCGCCGATCATCCTGAGGGTCGTGGTCTTTCCCGCCCCGTTCGGCCCCAGGAACGCCATGATCTCCCCGCCCCGAACCTCGAGCGACAGATCGTCGACGGCGGCGATGCGCCCGAAGTGCTTCGTGAGATGATCGAGCTTGATCACCGGGCCGCCTCCAGGCCGGACATCCGCACTCCCTTGACCTCCAGGCGAAGGGAGCCGACCGCGGCAACGATCGGCGCCTGCTTGTCGAGGCCGCCCTGGATGAGCCGGAGATGGGTCGCGTCGGCCGGGAACTGCCCCAGCGTGGGGTCGACCGCCATCCAGCGGCCGACGTAGACCTCCGGCCAGGCGTGGTAGTAGAAGCGCGTGAGAACGCGAACGACGCCGGCGGAAATCCTCGTGGGGATCCCCGCGGAGCGGGCGAGGGCCGCGTAGAGAATCGTGTGCTCGTTGCAGTCCCCAACGCGGTTTTCGAGGACCTCGATGGCCGAAGGAATCGAGACCACTGGTTCCTTTCGGACGTTCAGGTGGACCCACGACGCGATCTTCTCGGCGGCCTTCCGCGCGTCCGTCTCCCCGGCGAGGATCTTCTCCGCCCGAGCCCGGATCTTCGGATGGTCCGCCTGGACAAAGAGGTCGGGTTTGAGATCGTCCGCCCACTCCCTCCCCGCGTAGGGAAGCGGATAGGAGACGATGCTTGGCGGGTCCTCCCGCCGGATAACAACGTCGTTCCCCTCGACCGTCTGCCGCCCGCCGTTCATGTCCGGATAGATGGAGGGATCGATCCCCGACACGCGAAGGGTCAGCGAATCGACCACCCCCTTGTCGGGGATCAAGCCCGTGACCGGCACGCTGGACAGGGCCAGGAGATCGAAGACGGGCGCTCCCTCGGGAAACGTCGTGGCGACTTGTTTCGGTTCGCGGATCAGCGTGTATCCGGAGGGCGACTCCTCCTTGAGCGTCTCCCCCTTCTCGTCGATCCACGCCCGGAGGATGAGCCCATGGTAGGTCGTCTTCAGCCGGTAGACCGTTGTCACCGTGTTTCCGGTCTTGACGCCGTCCATCCCCTCGACCTCGATCTCCATCGGGACGGTCTGGAACGTGGGCGGCGGCTCGAAGACGTGGAACCGGAACTTCTTCCCCGGCGCGAGGGCCTGGCTGGCGAGGACCGGTTTCAGGCCGGCCGCGATGTAGGGAACATCGGCCATCTCGACGACGTTCTTCCGAGTCTCTCCGCCCGAGACAAGCGAGAGCAGCATCCGGCGTCCGCGCACCTCTCCCGAGGCTTCGATATCGGAGAACTCCGACTTCAACCGGAAGGAGAAGGAGCGCAGGCGGTAGTCGGCGCCGTTGTAGGCGGAGAGCGAGTACTCCACGCGCCGGGCCTGCCCGATCAGCGAGAGCCTCAGCTCTCCAGCCTGCTTGATGTGGATGATCTCCCCGATCCGCTCCGTGCGGGTCGTGATATACCCGATCTTGTTCCCCTTGAAGTAGGCGCCGAGCCACTCTTCCCGAACCGGAGAGACCGCGTCGATCTTCTCCGGAACGAGGACCGTCGCGCCCCCGGGCGCGTACACCCGCGTCCCGAGGACGACAAGGAGCGAGACCCAGACGGCCACGACGGCCAGGCGGACGATCCGGCCCATCAGGAAACGTTCCCTTCGCCGGCGCCGCCGCCGAAAAATCCCTCCGCAAAGACAAGCCCTTCCTCGAGAGTGAGCGCCGTCCCCGCCCGGGGGTTCTCGGACCGCCAACTGAAAAAATCGGACGGACAGCAGAAGAACAGGGATGGAGCCGGAGAATCCGCCTCCTCGGGGAGGAAGACCCGGATCTCGGCCGGAGCGGCCGACCGGATCCGCCCGTACTTGATCGTGACCGTGATTTCCCGGCTGCAATAGTCGCAGTGCGAGCGGATGAAGACGTCCTTCCCGCTCACGAAGTGGACGGCGAGGGAATCCAGGGCGGACCGCGCCGAGACCGCCGTCTCTCCCATCGAGACCGACCAGTCGGTGTCCTCGAAGGCAAACGGCCCCACGCCGGAGAAGTCGCCCGCGAGCGGATCGAGACGGACCCACCCCTTGGCCACCAGACCCTGAAACGCGGCCTCGGAATCCTCCCCCACGCGGGCGGCGCGCCGGGCCTCGACCTCCGCCAGCCGCGGCCGGAAGCCGGACACGACCCGCCGAACGAGGTAGGAAAAGAGTTCCCGCCCGCGGTCCGCCGTTGAGCTGGGACGATCAGTCTCCACTGCCCTTTCCTGGCGGGATCGCGCGAGAGAGAGCGTCGGCGAACACGCCGCGGGCCGGCGAATCGAAAAGGACGATCGAGACTTCCGAGAGGCCCGATGGACCCGCGAGGTGGTCCGAGATCTCGCCGATCATGACCCGCGCGCACCGCTCGAGGGGGAAGCCCGACACGCCCGTCCCGAGCGCCGGGAAAGCGACCGTCTTGATTCCAAGCTCCTCGGCGCGCAGGAGCGAGTTCCGGACGGACGCGCGGAGCGACTCGTCGGTGGTCGGATGGGAAAAACCCATGCTGGCGGCGTGGATCACGTACCGCGCGGGAAGGCTTCCCCCGCCCGTGACGGCGGCTTCACCGACCGGGATCCGCCCGATCTTGTGGCACTCCTCCTGGATCGTCGGCCCTCCCCGGCGCCTGATCGCCCCCGCCACGCCGCCGCCCAGGATGAGATCGTTGTTGGCGGCGTTCACGACGGCGTCCACGCCCATCTCCGTGATGTCACCCTGGACGATCCTTATCTCAGGCATGGCGAGCCCTCCTCTTCATTCCCAAATATCATTCTCAAATAATATACCACAGCGATATCGCGAATTTGCGGTTGAGTGGACGATGAAAAAATGCTACCTCTGCACCATGCTGATCCTTCAGAGCGCTCTCGGCTTCATCGCCTTCATCGCCCTCGCCTGGGCCGTCAGCGAGAACCGCCGGAACGTCCCGTGGAGGACCGTCGCCGGCGGCGCACTCCTCCAGATCGCGCTCGGCGTCCTCCTCCTCAAGGTCCCGCCGGTCAAGGAGGCTTTCGTCTCGCTGAACGGCGTTCTTCTCGCCCTCGAAAAGGCCTCTCTGGCGGGGACGTCCTTCGTGTTCGGTTACCTGGGCGGGGGGCCTCTGCCCTTCGGGGAATCCCACACCGGCGCGAGCTTCGTCCTGGCCTTCCGGGCCCTTCCCCTCATCCTCGTCGTCGGCGCTCTCTCCGCCCTTCTCTTCTACTGGCGGATCCTTCCGCTCGTCGTGAAAGGATTCTCGCGTCTTCTCGAGAAGACGATGGGCGTCGGCGGCGCGGTCGGCGTGTCCGCCTCGGCGAACGTCTTCGTCGGAATGATCGAGGCGCCCCTCTTTGTCCGGCCCTACCTCAAGGGAATGACCCGTAGCGAGCTTTTCGCCGTCATGACGGCGGGAATGGCGACCATCGCGGGGACGGTCATGTTCCTCTATGCGAGCTTCCTTGCCCGCGTGATTCCGGATGCGCTGGGACAGATCCTCATCGCGTCGATCATCAGCGCGCCGGCGGCGATCACGGTGGCGGCGCTCATGGTCCCGGGGGACGGCCGCGTCACTTCCGGCGACATCGTCCCTCCCCAGCAGGCCGAGAGCGGCATGGACGCCGTCACCAAGGGGACCCTGCAGGCCGTGGAACTTCTGATCAACATCATCGCCATGCTCGTCGTGCTCGTCGCCCTCGTCAGCCTCGCGAACCAGGCGATAGGACTCCTGCCCGAAGTCGCCGGCAAACCCGTCACGCTCCAGCGGGTCCTCGGCTTCCTCATGGCGCCCCTCGTATGGCTCGCGGGAGTCCCCTGGCCGGAGGCCCAGACGGCCGGGGCGCTCATGGGGACGAAAACGGTCTTGAACGAGCTCATCGCCTACCTGGACCTCGCGAATCTTCCCGAAGGAGCGCTCAGCCCGCGAAGCCGCTCGATCATGGTCTATGCGCTCTGCGGCTTCGCCAACCTGGGGAGCCTCGGGATCATGATCGGCGGAATGGGAACGATGGTTCCGGAAAGGAGAGGGGAGATCGTCTCGCTCGGGTTCAAGTCGATCGTGTCGGGGACGCTCGCGACCTTGATGACCGGCGCCGTCGTCGGGATGCTTTGGTCCTAGCCCCCCCCAACAGCTTGGGGTTGAAAATCCTGGAATTCTGGGATATTAATAAGCGGCGCATCGGCGTCTTGGCCTTGTCAGGGTCTCCCCCCGCATTGCGATCTTGTGATCATGCGCATTGCGCGTTTTGGATCACAAGTATGAGGCTTCTCGCGCAATTCGGGCGGTCGTCTTGGCCGTTCCAAATGGCGCTCTCCTGCAACCGGTTGTAATCGCTTGGAACGCGGAGAAGAGCTTTGCGGTCCGGGAATTGCTGAAAAGCTGAAAAGGAGATCAATATGCGTGGACTGGGTGTGGGACTGGTGAAAGAACGCTCCGTCGGGACCAGCGGGGTTTTCGTCATCGTTGGGATGGCTCTTGGGATTCTTCTTTTCTGGCCGTTACCCGGGGCGGAGGCCAATTCCTGCGTCGACTGTCACAAGACGCTGACGGATCCCTCCCATGTCAAACACTCGTTTCTCGAATGGGAGCAGTCGGTCCACGCCAAGAAACAAGTGACCTGCAACTCCTGCCACGGCGGGGACCCCGCCAAGGTGGAGAAGAAAGAGGCCCACGCGGGCGTGTGGAATTCGAACAACGCCAAGAGCCGGGTCTACTATCAGACGATCCCCAAGACGTGCGGGACCTGTCATGACCAGTACCAGGCGTTCCAGAAGAGCCGCCACTACATGATGCTCCAGAAAACGGGCAAGGGGCCCAACTGCGCCACCTGCCACGGCGCCATGGCGACCAAGGTGCTGAGCCTGCAGGAGATGCAGGCGACCTGCAATCTGTGTCATCCCAAGCCGTATCAAGCCTACGAGACGCTGGCGATCGTCCGCAAGACGGCGCTGAGTATTTCCCTGCTCAAGGACGCCTTGGGGGCCGCCAGGCAGGCCGGCAGGCCGGTAGCCGCGGCGGAGGCGGAACTCGGACGGGCACAAGCCGAGCTCGCGCTGGCCAAGCAGGCATGGCACACCTTCCACATCAAAGAGATCTTCGCCAAAGGGATCTCCGCCTACGAGCACGCGCAGGCGGCCAAGAACGAGCTGGACCGCGTGAAGCCGCCCAAGGCCTCTCCTTGACATGAGATCCCATGTCTTCAGACCCCTCTGGGTCGTGCTGGGCCTTCTCGCGCTCTTCCTGGCGGTGCGGGCCCTGTACGTCCCCGGCGACTTCGGGGTCCACCGGGGGGACTATACGTACGGATGGTACCGGACGGGGAATGAAGACGACTGGAAGGCCGTAGAGGTAAAACACAAGGGGAAGGACTACTGCGCGGGCTGTCATCATGATAATTACACCAAGATCGCGGCCTCGAAGCATGCCCGGATCCAGTGCGAGAACTGCCACGGCCCGGCCCGCAACCATCCGGGCGATCCGCCGAAGCTGGCCGTCAACCGGGAGCGGGACCTCTGCCTGAGGTGCCATGCCGATCTCCCTTACCGGCCGAAGGTCTACACCGGACTGCCGGCCGGGCCCATCCCGTTGAAGGTGCAGAACCCGGAGGTGCATAACCCCGGCCTCCCTTGCGTGACGTGCCACAACGTCCACACAGCCGGGTGGAAGTGACGCGATGAATTGGTCCAGGCGGCATTTTCTAAAGAACGGCGCCACGGCCCTGGCGGCCGCCGCTGTCCCCGCGGCGGCGTATGAACTCCTCACGCCCGAAGTCCTCGCCGCCGTGCGGAAGGGGAAGGGGCCGCGCTGGGCGTGGGTGATCGACGCCACGAAATGCGTCGGCTGCGGAATGTGCGTCCAGGCCTGCAAACGCGAGAACGAAATTCCCTGGGAGACGACAGCCTCGCGGACCTGGGTCGAGCGGTACGTCGTGACCATGGACGGCCGGGTGCTCATCGATTCTCCCATGGCGGCCCGCGACGGATACACAAAGAACAACCCGATGGGCGAGGAGGTCCCGCCCGATCAGGTGGCCAAGGGGTTCTTCGTCCCCAAGGTCTGCAACCACTGCGAGAACCCGCCGTGCGTCCAGGTCTGCCCCGTGGGAGCCAGCCACGTGACGGCCGAGGGAGTCGTCCTCGTGGACCGGAGCTGGTGCATCGGCTGCGGCTACTGCCTCCAGGCCTGCCCGTTCGGCACGCGGTTCTTCCACCCGGTGCACAAGACCGCCGAGAAGTGCACCTTTTGCTACCACCGGATCACGAAGGGGATGAACCCGGCTTGCGTGGACGCCTGCGCCTTCGGAGTCCGGAAGTGGGGAGACATCCGGGACCCCGAAAGCGAGGTCAGCCGGATCGTCCGAACCGAGCGGGTCTCCGTCCTGAAGGAGGAGTACGGGACGAAGCCGCACGCCTTCTACATCGGCCTGGACCGGATCGTGAGGTGAGATGATGCCCGTGCATGGCGAGATCTGGACGATCAAGGAGCTGTTCGTCTATCCCAACGAGAACATCGTCTGGAGCATCCAAATCGTCCTCTATCCCTATCTCACGGGCCTCGTGGCCGGCGCGTTCGTCCTCTCTTCTCTCTCCCACGTCTTCGGCAAAGAGGAACTGAAGCCCGTCACCCCCTTCGCCCTGGTCTTCTCCCTTGCTCTCCTGCTGGCGGCGCCGCTTCCGCTGATGTTCCACTTGCAGCAGCCCCAGCGGAACATCCATGTCTTGTTCACGCCGCATTTCACCTCGGCCATCGCGGCTTTCGGCGTCGTCTTCTCCGTCTACGCGGCCATCGTCGCTTCGGAGGTCTGGTTCACCTACCGGAAGCACATCGTGGAGTCGGCGCTCGCGCTCCGGAAAGCCGAGGGTTTGGCGGCGAGACTCAAGGGACTCATTTACCGCGTCCTCACGCTCGGCAGCTATGACGTGAGCGAGAAGGCCCTCAAGCTGGATGAGCGGGCCGCGACCATCCTGGCCGGGGTCGGGATCCCGGTCGCCTGTTTCCTCCACGGATACGTCGGGTTCATCTTCGGCTCGGTGAAGGCCAACGCCCTCTGGATGACCCCCCTCATGCCCGTGATCTTCATCATGTCCGCCGTCGTTTCGGGCATCGCGCTCTGCCTCTTCACCTACATCGTGCTCATGGAGATCCGCGTGATCTTCAAGCGGACCAGCCCGTGGGGACCGGAAAGGGTGATGCCCGCCGCGAAACCTCAGGAGACGGACATCCAGATCGTCCGCATCATGGGCAAGTATCTGGTCTTCTTCATGATCCTGGCCCTGACGCTGGAGCTTCTGGACCTGGTCTTCCACGGCTACACGGCCAAGAAGCACTGGGAGATCCTGCAAACCGTCATCTTCGACCGGTTCGCCTTCAACATCTTCGGGCTCCAGTATGGCCTGGGGATGGTCCTGCCGTTCATTCTTCTCCTTCTTCCCCGGCTGAGCGTGAGGCGGGCGTTCGTCGCTTCGTGCCTGATCCTCTTCGGCGTCTTCATGATGCGCTGGAACGTGGTCATCGGCGGGCAGGCTTTCTCGCTCACCTTCTCGGGGTACATGAACTACCAGCTCCCCGTCGTTCCCCACGATCTCGACACCTTCAAGGAAGGGCTGGCGGGCTTCCTTCTCCTGCTTTTCCTGCCGTTCGGGCTCCTGTGGCTCTTCTCCCGCTTCCTCCCCCTGTTCCCGAAGAAGGAAAAGCTCTCCCCTCTCGGCTGACGCCCCGGGTGGGAATCCTCACCCCGTCGTGAAGAACGGGAAAAGACGTGAGGACGGGGCCGGCCTGTGCTATGCTTTTTTCATGTTTTCCTATCAGGACAAGACGCTCAGGCGGATCGCGCGCAAGCTCAGAAAACGTTTTGCGAATCGGATCGCCGCGGTCTACGCCTTCGGGTCCCGCGTGAGGGGCGACCACGACGCCTGGTCCGACTTCGACGTGCTCGTTTCGGTCAGGGATCGCGATCCCCGCATCGAGGAGGAGATCGTCGGTATCTTCGTTGAGGAAGAGCTCCGGACCGGACTCCAGGTCACGCCTCTGGTCAAGGACACCCGGGCGCTCGATCTGGAGAGAGATCACAACACGCCTTTCTACACGAACCTCGCGGCCGAAGGGGTCCCCCTGTGACGCTCGACAAGCGCGACAAGAGAGCGATCAGCGAAGTCCGCATGGCAAAGGCGGCGGAGTTCCTCGCCGACGCCAGCGCCGCGCACAAGGAAGGGAGGCACCGGACCGCCGTGAACCGCGCGTACTACGCGGCCCTGAACGCCGCGCGCGCCGTCCTCATCCTCGAAGGCGCAAGCCCAGAGACCCATGAAGGAACGATCACCATCTTGAGCCTCAGGTTCGTGAAGACCGGCCTTCTTCCGATGGATATCGCGAGAAAGTTCAAGACCCTCCTCTCCCGCCGGACGGACGTGGACTACGGGGATTTCGACACGATCGATTCCAGGGAGGCCCTGGAATCCGTGAGGAGTGCGGCCGGCATCGTCAAGACGATCGACAAGGTCCGCAAGAAGATGCTCGCCGATCTGAAGTAAGAGCTGACAAAGAGAGAAAAACCTACTTCCTCCACTCCTGCGGAACGCTCGCGTGGGAGGCCTTCGATTCGAGATCTGAAAGCTCCCGCCGGAAGAAATCGACCGTGATCTCGAGGCGCTTCTTCAGGTCCTGGTAGTCCTCGGCCCGCGTCCTCTCCTTCATCCGCGTGAGCTGGCGCTCCGCGTGGTCGATGCTGTTCTTGACGGACCGGAACTGGCTCTGCCACCACCGCCTGCTGTGGCCGCCCCGGGCGTCGCGCGAATCGAGCCCCGACCGGGGCTCCAGGATGAGCTGGCTGCGCTCGCTGTCCACCGTCACGCGAAAGTTGTCGAGGAAGCTCATTCCGAGAATGCCGTTGCGGCGGTCGGGGTCGAAGGGAGGGACCGGCGCAGTCTCGGCCCCGGACCCGATCGGCGCCTCCACCGTCGCGTAAATGTCTCGGACCTCCGCTCCCTCCATCTCGATCCGGTCCACCTTGACGAGCGGCTCGCCGATCACTCCCGAGGCCGTTCCCAGGAAGACGAGCGGCGTGGAAGCGCCGAAATCGATCCCCGCCGCCTTGGCCAGCGGCCGGGAGAGCCGGCAATACGTCGCCCCCGTGTCCAGGAGCATCCACGTCGGAGACTCGCTCCCCACCTTGACCCGGACGTACTTGACGTTCCCGCCCTCGCCGTAGAAGCGGACGACGTGCCTCTTCGTAGCGAGCGGGCTTGAAGCCCCGAAAGAGTAGTCGGCCGGGGCGTCGGAGGGACCTTCGGGACGAGGACCGGCGGAAGGCTTGCCGGGCTTTGCAGGCTTGGTTTCCTGCGGCGCCTGGCCCGACGCCTTCTTCGGCGGCTCGTCCGAGCCGATCTTCTTGGCTTTTTTCCTGTACTGCTCCGGAACGCTTCCGATGTTGTCGGAGAAGTGGGAATTCCCCTGATCGTCCGTCCATTCGAAGATGTCGGCGAGAGCCGGGCTCGGCACGAGCAGAAGGACG
>MHEK01000010.1 GCA_001803795.1 Nitrospirae bacterium RBG_16_64_22 | reverse complement strand
GGCTTCTACGGCGGCCCGAATCTCCTCCCGGAGGGACTGGTTCGCCTCCAGCCGATCCATGAAAACCTCGGGAAACCCGCCGCCGATGAAAAGTCCGTTGACGGAAGAAGGAAGATGCGGATCGCCGATGGGACTGAAAGGAACGAGCTCGGCGCCGGCTTCTTGGAGTGCTTCGAGGTTTTCCGGATAGTAGAAGGTGAAGGCTTGGTCTGAGGCGACTGCGATCCGGACTTTCGAGGGGGAGAAGCGGTCGGGCGAGGCGGAAGATCGATCGGGCGGACAACAGCTCGAACTTAGAGGCGGAGAGCTTCCCGCGATGGCGAAGATCCGGTCCAGATCGACGTGCCGCGAGACGACCTCGGCGATCGCCGCGATGATCGAGGACGCCCCCGACTCTTCTTTCGCCGGCAGGAGCCCCAGGTGCCGTTCAGGAATGACGACTTGCGGAAGGCTGGGAATCGCGCCCAGCACCTCGATATCCGTGTATTTCTTCAACGCCGCCCGGAGTTTCGCCTCGTGGCGCGGCCCGCCGACCCTGTTCAGGATGACGCCCGCGATCGGAAGACCCGGATCGAACTGCCTGTACCCCATGAGGAGCGGGGCGATCCCTCTGTTCATCCCGTGGCAGTCGACCACCAGGACGACGGGCGCGTCCAGGAGGCGCGCGAGCGTCGCCGTGCTTCCCTTGCCGTCCACGTCGATGCTGTCGAAGAGTCCGGCGTTTCCTTCGATGATGTTGATGTCGGCCCCCTCCGCCCCGCGCGAAAAAACGGAGAGAAGGTCTTCCTCGCCCATCAGGTAGTGATCGAGGTTGCGGCACGACCGGCCGGAGGCGGTCGAGAGCCACATGGGATCTATGTAGTCGGGTCCTTTCTTGAAGGCCTGGACCCTGCGTCCGAGACCGGCGAACGCCGCGCAGAGACCGATTGCGACGGTTGTCTTCCCCGAGCTTCGATGCGCCGCCGAGATGACGATCCGTGGCATTTCCACGAAGGCCCCCTCCAAAAAACCGCCCATACTCTAGATATCAAACCGTTAGATCACCGACAACCGCTCGTCCGACTGCCTCGCGATAACGCAACACCTTTGTCCGCAAGGATATGAAGCATGGGGCTCCTCCAGACGATGCCTTGTTCACCCGACCTCTGGTTGGCCGTCAGCCGTTAATATTGTATACAATCTATTTACCGTTTATCATGCGTCCGCCGTCCAGTCAACAGAAAAAACGGCAAACACCGTTCTAAATACCTTATATTTCATATGGTTCCATAGGCGCTATCAATCGCTTGACCGGTCGCAAAAGGATGCAGATTCTCCAAACCATGTTTGATACTGATTGACTTGCACGCAATCCGGCAAACGCTTAAGCGAAACTTATCGGCTTATTTGGCAAGGACTTGCGTCTTTCCGCCGCATCCGGATCGGCACGCCTTATTCGTACCGGAGAGCCTCGATCGGGTCCAGACGCGCCGCGCGGCGGGCCGGCTCGACCCCGAAAAAGACCCCAACGGCGACCGAGAAGAAAAATGCGAGGGTCACGGACCAGAGGGAAACGCGCGTGGGAATGGCCGAGTAGAAGAGGGGGATGGAGTACGCGATCCCGCCGCCGACAATGATCCCGATAATACCGCCGATCAGAGAAAGAATCACGGCCTCGAAGAGGAACTGCTGGAGGATGTCGATCCGGCGCGCGCCCACGGCTTTTCGGATCCCGATTTCCCGAGTCCGCTCCTTCACCGAGACGAGCATGATGTTCATGATGCCGATCCCGCCCACAACGAGGGAAATCCCGGCGATTCCCCCGAGGACGCCCGTGAGGATCGTGAGGATCGTGTCCATCGTCGACATCATCGCCCTCTGGGTGATGATCGTGAAGTCCTCCTTGCCGGCGTGGCGCTTGATGAGAACGTCCTTGATCTGACGAATGGCAAGGTCCGTCTCCTCCGCCCGCCCGGCGGCGGCGAGAATCTCGTGGAGGGCATCCGTGTCGTAGAGTTCCATGGCCGCGGTCGCCGGGATGAAAACGATGTCGTCGATGTCGAAGCCCAGCGTCATTCCCTTCGCCTGCATGATCCCCACGACGCGGAACTTGGCGTCGGCGATCGTCACGCGCGCCCCCAGCGCCGGACGGTCCCCGAACAGCTCGCGGTAGACCGTGCGCCCCAGGACAACGACCTTGGACCTCGTGTCCACGTCGGCCTGCGTCACAAAATCGCCGATCTCCACGAAGAGGTTCCGGACACGGGGAAACTCGGGCGTCGTCCCGATGATCATCGTATCGCGCGAAAGGTTCCCGACCTTGACCTTCCCGGAGCCCAGAACGACGGGAACCGCGTCCGAGACGGCGTACGCCCGCCGTTTGATCGCCTTGGCGTCCTCGAACGTGAGCTTGTGGACCGATCCGGCCTGCGGGGGATGAAAACCGCCGGCCGTGGAGGTCTTTCCGGGCTGGATGGCCAGCAGGTTCGTCCCGATCCCCGTCAGCTCCTTCTCGATGTAGGCGCGGGCCCCCTCGCCGATCGAGACGAGGAGGATCACGGCGGCGACGCCGATGATGACGCCCAGCATCGTGAGGGCCGACCGGCCCGGGTTGGCCCGCAAGGCGACGACGGCGATTCGGGAAGACTCAAGAGCGTTCATAATGTCGGCACTTGACTGCGATTCCTCTCTACCCCACCCGGCCTCCCCTGTCCCGAACGTGATTTCGGGGCCTTACAAAGGGGAGGAGTTTCATTGCCCATTCACCGTTTCACCGATTCACCCATTCACCGTTTCACCGATTCACCGTCTTCGTATCCTCGACGATCTGCCCGTCGCGGAGGACGATCCGTCGCCGCGCGTGCCCGGCAACGGCCGCATCGTGCGTCACGACGAGAATCGTGAGCCCCTCGGCGTGAAGCCTGTCGATCAGCGCCATGATCTCAGCCCCGGAGCGGGAGTCGAGGTTCCCCGTCGGCTCGTCGGCGAGGAGGAGAAGCGGCCGCGTGACGAGGGCGCGCGCAATGGCGACCCTCTGTTGCTGTCCGCCCGAGAGCTCCATCGGCGTATGAAACATCCGGTCGGCTAATCCCACCTGCGTCAGGATGTCCGTTGCGTGCGCTTGGCGCTCCGCGCGCGAAACGGACTGGTAGACGAGGGGAAGCTCGACGTTCTCCAGGGCCGTCGCCCTCGGAAGGAGCTGGAATGTCTGGAAGACGAAGCCGATCCGCCGCCCGCGGATCGCCGCCAGATCGTCGTCCGACAGGTTCTCCACTTCCCGTCCCGCGAACCGGTAAACGCCGTCCGTCGGGCGGTCCAGGAAACCGATCACGTTCATGAGCGTCGACTTCCCCGATCCGGACGCTCCCATGATCGCCATGTATTCCCCGGTCTCGACCGAAAGCGTGATCCCCGCCAGGGCGGCGACGTCGACCTGCCCCGTCCGGTAGACCTTCGAGACTCCTTCCATTTCGATCAGGGTGGGCATCGGTGCTTCAACCTTCGACTATTGACCTTTGACTTTCGACCTCAAACATGGACTTCCAGATCACCCCTCCGCGGCCGTCCCGGTCGCCCTCACGCCGTCCCCCATCCCGGTGACGTCCGGCGTCAGAATGACCTGCTCCCCTTCGGCCAGGCCTGATTCCACAACCGTCACGTTCCAGTTGGAAAGCCCGATCCGGACGGGCGTCGCGACGGCCCGCCCGCCGATCAGCCGATAGACGATCTTCTCCCCCTTCCTGTCCACCACGGCCGGCGTCGGGACGGAGAGCGCCCCCGCGACCCTCTCGGTGAGGATCTCCACGTCGGCGCTCATGCCGGGCTTCACGGACGGGACGGGCGGGAGGAACCGGCTCCGGGTCTCGAACGTCCTCGTCTCCAGCTTGCCGCCCGTGACGACGGGAGAGATGCGGTCGACCACCGCCTCGAACGTCTTGCCGGGGAAGGCGTCAATCGCGACCTTGACGGGCTGTTGGAGGGAAAGGCGGGCTACGTCCACTTCGTCGATCGTCGAGGAGATGTAGCGTCGGGTCGGGTCGACGATCGTCACGATCGGCTTCCCAACCGTCACGAGGTCCCCGGCCTGGACGGGCCGGCTCGATATCACGCCGTCGAACGGGGCGCGGAGAACGGAATATTTCTCGTACTGGGCGGCCGCCTCATCGAGTCCCGTCACCAGGGCCCTGGCGGCGTCCCTCCCCTTCTTCGCGGCATCGACTTCCTGCTGGGAGACGTACCCCTTGGAAAAGAGACCCTGGAGCCTGGCAAACGTCCGCTCGGCCTCCGTCAGCGCCGCCCGGGCCTGGTCCCGCTCCGCGAAGACGCGCGCGGTCTCTTCCGAGAGATCGAGCCGGCACACGATCTGCCCCTTCGCGACGGAATCGCCCTCCTCAACCGGAAGATGCGTGATCCGTCCGTTCCGCTGGGCGGAGATCGTCACCTCGTTGTCCGACCGGATTGTCGACGTCGTTGTGGGGAACACGGACACAATCATATCGGCGCGCTTGAGAACGACGTACTTGACGGCCACCGGCTTGGGCCTCAGCCAGAGCCAGAGTCCGACACCAACGATCATCACGACCACCGCGATGACCAGAAACACCCGGAGACGCGCCATCAAGAAGCCTCCCGCCTGAGCCTGATTCAGTGGTGTGCCGACCCAACCCGGACCATTTATGAATTTCGAAAATTCTTATTCGCGAATTAGCCCAAATAATACAACAAGTCTTCCCGCGGAGTTAGCGGGATTCTAAGCCGGCCCCTGGGAGAAAGAATGATGCAGTTGCCGGATTGCTCTCTTCGGGAAAAGAGATAAGATTTCCGGTGTGAACAGTCCAAAGCGCCCAAAGCGAGCGAAGCGTCCGGACACGGCCTCAGCCGTTCCCCCGGGCGGCGCGCTCCTCACGCGGGCCGAGGTCGCCCGGATGTTTCAAGTCTCGCCCGCGACCGTCGCGCGGTGGGCCCGGGAAAAGCGTTTGGTCCATGTCACGACGCTGGGCGGGCAGAAACGATATCCTTGCGGCGAGGTGATGCGCCTGGCGGGGGCGATGGGTTTCGCCGTGTCGCTCGTTCGCGGAACCCGCGCCAAACCGCGGTGAGCGCCTTTGATGTATCCGCCGGTTGCGGCGGGGCGGGGTCCCCGCGGTACTGCCGGCAGGATCTTTGCCGTCGCTCTGAGTGAGCGGTTTCGCAAGTGGCACGCAGTTGCACAGCGGCCGAGGGGGAATCCATGACAGACACGGACGCGGTTGAAAGGGAAACGTCGGAATCCGGTCCGCCGGCGGTCTAGGCGACGGTGGCGGCGGTCGGCCGCCGCGACCTCCTGAGGCATCTCGTCAAGGCCGGCGCCATCGCATTGGCCGCCGGAGGGGCGGTGCTGGAGTTCGGGGCGGCGAGCGAAGCCGCCGCCCCGCTGGAGACCCCGACGCGGCGAAAGCACCGTTACGGGATGGTGATTGACACGCGCCGGTGCGTGGGGTGCCGCGCCTGCGTCGTGGCTTGCAAGGCCGAGAACAAGACGCCGCCGGGCGTCGCTTACACCGTGGTCCTGGACGGCCTCCTGGGCGAGCGGCCGGACGACCGGCCCCTCTTCATGACCAAACCCTGCTTCCACTGCGAGCACCCGCCTTGCGTGAGCGTCTGCCCCGTGGGCGCTACGTTCAAGCGGAGGCAGGACGGCATCGTCGCGGTGGACTACGACCGGTGCATCGGCTGCCGCTACTGCATCACGGCCTGCCCGTACGGCGCCCGCTTTTTCGACTTCGGCGAGAACTACGGAGCGGTCGCCGAGGGAACGCCGTACGCCCAGGTCCCTTCCCCCGAGTACCGGCAGTTCCGGGTGAGGGCTCCGGGCGCGTCGCCTGTCGGCAACGTCCGCAAGTGCACCTTCTGCCTCCACCTCCAGGACGAGGAGGGACGCTACAACCGGGCCGCAGGCCGCTGGCCCGCGTGCGCCAAGACCTGCACGGGACACGCGATCCGCTTCGGCGATCTGGGCGATCCCGAAAGCGAGGTCTCGCGCCTCCTCAGGGCGAGACAGCCGATCCGGCTCAAGGAGGAGCTGGGCACCGAGCCCAACGTCTACTACCTTCTCTAACGCGAGGAAGCCATGGAAACCAGGAACGCTGCCGGATTCTCCGCCCCGCGGAGCAGGGCGGGCGAAATAGAAACTCAAAGGATCATGAAGCCGCTCCTTCGACAAACAGCTCAACGCGGCGAAAAACATCACGCCGGCGGTTTTTTTCGCCGCAAAAATCAAGCTAAGATGTCTCACTTCGAACATTGCATGATTTCTAGCATGTCCCACTCCATCGTGCCACAGAGCTGATACTTGGAAGCGCTCGATCCGACTTTGTTCCTGTGGCTGCTCGCGGCGATTGCCGCGGCGGCTACGCTTTACTCCTCGGTCGGCCATGGCGGCGCCTCCGGCTATCTGGCGGCGATGGCGCTTTTCGGTGTTTCCGCCGCACTCATGAAACCCTCGGCGCTGGTCATGAACATCGTGGTCGCGGGACTGGTATTCGCGCGCCTGTGGCGCGCCGGATTTTTCGATGCCGGCCTGTTCTGGCCGTTTGCCCTGGGGTCGGTACCCGCAGCGTTCATCGGCGGTGCCTGGCAGCTGCACAACCGCACGTATCAGTACCTCGTGGGCGCCACGCTGCTGGTGGCCGCGTGGCGCCTGCTCCTGACCAGCCACGAGTCGCCGACGCGTGCCGTGCCGCCTTTGGCGGTGGCGCTGCCAGTGGGCGCGGTTCTCGGTTTTGTCTCGGGACTTACCGGAGTCGGCGGCGGGATTTTTCTGAGTCCGTTGCTGCTGTTCCTGGGCTGGGCCAACATGCGCACGACTGCCGCGGTTTCGGCGGGGTTCATCCTGATCAACTCCGTCGCGGGACTGGCCGGACTGTTTTCAGCGGGAACCAATCTCCCGCGCGGACTGGCATGGATGACACTCGTCGCGCTCGGAGGCGCGGCCGTGGGCTCGGAACTGGTGGTGCGGCGGCTGGCGCCGGTGCGACTGCGTCAGCTGCTCGGCGTGGTGCTCGTGATTGCCGCGATAAAAATGTTCATCACCGCCTGATTAAGCCGTTGCGGCTTGATCACATCAGACTCCCGCAGCAACCTTCGGAGGTTCGGCAAACGGCACCTCCCCGCCGGCCACGTCTGCGCGAGCCGGTCTTCCTGCCAGCCCGGCAGCGCCGGCCACGGCACCGGCGCGCCGATGCACGGCGCGCGCGGCGGCGTGCTGAGACAGGACGTCAGCTTCTGGCCGTCGTGGCCATGGTCGGAGTCCCCGTGCTCCTTTACCGGATGGGGAAAGGGCTTGGGGTGACGGCTCTCGGGACCGTCGTGCCCTGGGGGTTGTGGGTCGCCTTCTACATCTTCTTCATCGGCCTTTCGGCGGGCTCCTTCCTTCTCTCCACCACGGTCTACGTCTTCCGAAGCGACAGGCTCGCTGGCGCGGGGCGGGTGAGCGTCGGCCGCCGCTTCGAGGACCAGATCGTCGGCAAGAGGCTCGCGGGCGTGGGGCGCCTGGCGCTCGTCCAGGCGCTGGCGTGCCTGGCCGCGGGGCTGGCCTTCATCAGCGTGGACCTGGGCCATTGGGAGCGGTTCTGGCACGTTCTGGTTTACCCGCAGTGGCGCTCCGTTCTCCCGTGGGAGGTCTACCTCTACACGGCCTACGCGGGGATTCTCCTCCTTGCCCTGTACTTCCTCATGCGGTGCGATCTGTCCCGATGGGGTTCCGAGGCGAAGGGATCTGCCCAAGGGTTCTATCGGCTCCTGAGCCTGGGGTTCCGGTGCCCGGATGACCCTGAGACGAGGCGGGCGTGCGACGTCGAACCTGCGGCGCGTGAGACTGATCAGCATCATCGGGATCCCGATCGCCCTGGCGGCCGCCACCGACATGGTCTTCGCCGTGGTCAAGGCTCGGCCCGCCTGGTTCTCGCCGGGCTTCGCTCTGGGCTCGACCGTCTCGGCCCTCACCTCCGCCGCCGCCTTGATGCTGTTCGTCCGGGCCATGGTCGTCCCCGCGCCCGAGAAAGATCGCGCGCTTCTTCAGACGCTCGCGCGGCTCACGGGCGTCCTCCTTGTCATAAATCTCTTCATCCTGGCCGTCGAACTCCTGACGGGGTTCTACGGCGGCGTGCCGGACCACCTGGCGGTACTGCGGCTCACCCTCTTCGGGCCGTTCTGGTGGGTCTTCTGGATCCTCCAGCTCGCGGTCGGCGCGGCGCTCCCGATTCTCCTGATTTACGGGCGGGTTGAGCGCGCGACGCCGGGCCGCCTGGGGCTGGCGGGACTTCTCGTGACGATCGGACTCTTTGGCGAGAGGCTCAATGACGTCATCCCGGCCCAGGCCGTGCCCGTGTTCCCCGGCCTGGACACGGCGGTGAGCTCCGGGCGGCTTACGGCGCTCTACGTCCCCAACGGGGTGGAATGGCTCTCCAGTTGGGGGATCGTTGCGCTGACAGCCCTGCTGACCTACTTCGTCATGCGTCGGCTGCCCATGGTGGAACACCAGTCGTATCCGGGCGAAGAGTAAGAGGGAGGTGGACAACATGTATGTCTTCGACGAGAAAATCGGCCGCCGCAAGTTCCTGAAGCTCTCCGCCGCGACCGCGGCGGCGGCCGCGGGAGCGGGGACGCTCACGGGCTGCGGGACGGTGGGGTCCGGCGAACACGCGATCCCCGCCAGCGCCGCCGGCGTCGAGACGTGGGGGCGCGACGCGGGGAAGTGGATTCCCTCCTGCTGCAACATGTGCGGGGGACAGTCGGGCATCCTCGCGCACGTGGTGAACGGCGTCGTGGAGAAGATCGAGCCGAACCCCTGGAACCCGAACAACTACACCAACATCTCCACCGACTTCTTCGAGGGATACACGGAGGAGTACGGCTGCGCGGAGGGAGGCGCAATCTGTCCCAAGGGGAACGCCGGGATCGTCCAGCTCTACGACCCGGACCGGATCAAGAAACCGCTCAAGCGCGCCAACCGGGACAAGTCCGTCGGCGCGGACCCCAAGTGGCAGGAGATCTCCTGGGACCAGGCCGTGGAAGAGATCGCCGCGAAGATGAAGGCGCTCCGCGGCGCGGGCGAGGCGCACAAGCTCCTATGGATGAGCGAAGACCACTCCTTCACCCACATCCAGGCCGACTTCTGCAAGCTGTTCGGGACGCCCAACTACGTCAACCACTCAAACCTCTGCGACGTCGCGCGCAAGGCCTCCTTCGGGACGGTGATGGGCGACGGCCGGCCGCTCGCCGACTTCATCCAGTCGAAGCACATCATGCTCTTCGGATGGAACCCGGCCTCGGCGATCAAGTGGGTCCACCTCCCGCGGATCATCACCCGGGCGATTGAGCGGGGCGCTCGTCTCGTGGTCGTGGACCCATACCTGTCGGACACGGCGGCCAAGGCCCACGAGTGGGTTCCGATCCGGCCGAGCACCGACGGCGCCCTGGCCCTGGCCATGGGCCACGTGATCATCCGGGACGGCCTCCACGACAAGGAGTCCATCGCAAAGTGGTCCGTCGGCTTCGACGAGTACGCCCGGTACGTCTCCGACAAGACGCCGGCCTGGGCCGAGAAGATCACCACGGTCCCGGCCCGGACGATCGAGCGGCTGGCGCGGGAATTCGCCGCGGCCAAGCCGGCCTTGGCCGACGTCTGGAGCGGCCCGGGACAGCACTCGAACGGCGTCCAGGGCGGACGGGCCATCGCGATTCTCAACGCCCTCGTCGGCTCCTACGACCGGCCCGGCACGATGGTCATGCCGGACAAGCGGGGGAACAAGCACCAGGAGGTCCACCCGGACGACGCGGCGCAGAAGACAAGGAAGGAACCGCGCTTCGACGATCTGGGGAAGTATCCGTTGGGGCACGGTTCCGGCGTCTACTGCCAACTCTTCTCCAACCTGGCCGAGGGGAAGGGGCCGTACCGGCCGAAGATGCTCGTCTGCGTCTTCCAAAACCCGATGATGTCGGTCCCGGGGACCGACACCGTGGCCAAAGCGCTCGCGAAGCTCGAGACCGTCGTGGTCGTGGACACGATGATGAGCGAGACGGCGATGATGGCGGACTACGTCCTGCCGGGCACGGTCTACCTGGAGAGGTACGACCTCAACTCCCACTGGGTCACGTGGCCCGCGCTGGGGCTGAGGCAGCCGGTAGTCAAGCCGCTCTTCGGCCAGCCGGCGGAGTACGAACTCGTGGCGCTCCTGGGGAGAAAGATCGGGATCCGCGACGCGAACGGAAAGGACTTCTTCCGGATCGGCCCGCTTTCGGAAAAGCCGATCGAGGACGTGACCGCGTGGTACGAGGACTTCCTCTCCAAGGAGCTGGTTGAGGGCGCGCCGAAGATGACGCTCGATGAGCTAAGGAAACTCCCCGGCGCGGTCTGGGTGGACAAGAAGGGGACGCGGTACGAAAAATACGCGGAACCCGTTCCCCCCGAGAAGCTCAAGGGCGCTTTTTTCGACCCCGATAGATCGGGGCGCGCCGAGGGGACGGCAGTCTACGACAAACCCAAGGACAAGGGCGGCAAGCGGATCGGGACGGTCATCGGCGGAAAGGCCGTGAAGGGATTCGCCACCAAGAGCGGAAAAATCGAGTTCTTCTCCAAGTGGCTGGGCGAAAAGAAGGACGCGGCCGGCAAGCCCGTCGATCCCCTTCCCGTCTACGCGCCCCGGGACTGGCAGCCATCTTCCGAATATCCCCTCTACCTGATCAACTGGAAGGAGGCGAGCCACACTCACACGCGCACCCAGAACAACCCGTGGCTCCTGGAGATCAAGCCGGCGAATCCTCTTATCGTGAACCCCGAGACGGCCCGGAAGCTCGGCCTGCGGGGCGGAGACGCGGTCTGGGTGGAGTCCCCGCACGGAAAGGTCAAGGCCGTGGTGAAGCTTTCCCGCCGGATTCACCCGGAGGTCGTCGGCCTCCAGCACGGCTTCGGCCACACGGCGATGGGACGCCAGGCGAGGGGACGGGGGACTTCGGACGCCCTTCTCCGCCCGACCAAGGCGGATCCTCTCTCCGGCCAGGCGTTGCACAAGGAGAACTGCGTCCGGCTCGTCAAGGCTTGAACCGCGCAGTGCGCCGCAATCCCCGCCCCTTGGGGCGGGGTCAAGGCGCACGAATGCAAATATCGAAAAGCACCTTAGAGGTCGGAGAACCCCGCCTTTCAAAGCGGGGTTCTTCAAAGCGTACGCGGGGGGATGAGGCGGATTCGATCCCCCGCGAAGCGGATGGATCGCGGCCGGTGGTTGCCGAGGCGCGTCGTGCATTACGATCCTGTGAAGAAGCGATCCGGTAAAGAGGATTGACCCGGCTCGCCGATATCTCGTAGCATTCCCCCCAGGCAACACACGGGGGGAAGGATGCGGCGTCCGGATCTGCTCGACGTTCTGGCCAACTCCGCGGATGGAGTCTTCGCCGTCGCCCCGGATGACCGGATCATCTTGTGGAACGACGCGGCCGAGCGCCTCCTCGGCTTCGCGCGGAGCGAAGTCCTGGGCCGACCGTGCGGCGACGTGCTCCTGGGAGAGAACGCGAGAGGGGAAAAGACCTGCTTCTCAGGATGCCGCGTCACGTCTCTGGCCCGGCACGGCCGCCTGGTCGAGAACTTCCGCATTTCCGCCCGTCACCGGAATGGGCGCCTCGTTCCCCTCTCGGTCGGCATCGTCGTAGTGCCCGCGCAACGCCCGGAACTCTCAACGATCGTTCACTACCTCAGACCGCTGGAGGCTGATGCTCCCGATGATCCGGGCGCGCGCCCCGTCCCCGTCCCCCGTGAGAACCCGGATGGAGGAAACGGAGACGCGCCGTCCCTCACGATCCTCAGCCCCCGCGAGCGCGAGATCCTGAGGCTCATGGCCGAGGGCTGCTCGGCCCGCGAGATCGCCGACCGTCTCTTCATCAGCTACGCCACGGTCCGGAACCACACACAGCACATTCTCGAGAAGCTCCACATGCACAGCAAGCTGGAAGCCGTCGCCCTGGCCTACAAGGAAGGCCTCACGACCGCCCCACTCCGCTGCCCAGCGCGGAGTTGACCCGCTTCTCTCAGAACTTGAACTCTTCCTGCCGGATGTTCATGTCCCGCGTCAGGAGCACTTCCGCCATGAACCGCGGCTCGTTCGTCAAGAACGAGAACCGAAGGTCCCGCCATGCCACGCGCCATCCGTCGGGGCGCGCCTCGACCTCCTGGACGGGGAACTGCGCGAAGTCGTGGAAAACGCGCGCGGTGTACGTGCCCAGTGCCCGCGAGACGGCCGGCCCCCCGTCCGGTTGAGCAAATGTCTCCGTCACGGCAATCGCCCGCGGGACGAGAGATACCCAACCCCGCGCCGTCCCCTGGGGCGTCGTGAGGAGGACCCCCCAGGAAACGGGCAGGGGATTGCCGGGCAGCGGGATGATCCCCACCTTTACCGCTTGGGGGAACTGCCCGCGGACGACGCGCTCCGCGAGTCCGTGGCCCGCGGCCCTCAGCGCGACGTAGACCGCGATCCCCGCCAGCGCCGCCCGGGCCGCTCGACGGGCCGTCTCCGGCTTGAACCGGGACGAAACGAGCGCCCCGAGCAGAAGAAGCCAGATCAACGGATCGATGATGAACACCCAGTCCCCGCTGATCCATACCCCCGAGAAGGGAAGGAAAGGGCGAATGCCGTAGGCGTTGATGTAATCGAGGAAAAGATGGATCCCCTCCCCCGCAAGGGCCAGTCCGAAGAGGGGCCCGAAGGGAGGCGGACGTTCCGACCGGGAAAAGATGGCGCGAATGATAAGGGCCAGAAGAAACGAGAGGACGACGATCCCGGCGAAGGAATGCGTCAGCCCCCGATGGAACTCCAGATAGACGGCATTCCCGCCGGCCTTCATCACGTAGTCCACGTCGGGCGCAATCGAGGCTGTTACGAGCGTGACGACAGCCGCCCGGCCGTGCCGCGCCCCGAGACCCGCGCGCGCGAGGACGAAACCCGTGCCTATATGAGTGAGCGGATCCATCAGCGATAGAACCTCAATTCAGGAATGCGCCAGGCATAGCGCGGGTCGGGCCGCGTGACCTCCAACCGCACGAAGCGCGCCTCGACGGGCGGCAGGAAGAGCCGCAACGTGACGTCTCGCGGCGTCCGCGCGGCCTGAAGAAGATATTCGGCGAGCGGCGACTTCAAGACCGATGCTTCCAACCACAGAGTCCCGTCATTCGACACAAGTATCCTGAGGCCGCGCGGGAACTCAGCGACGCTCGCCCCCATCGGGATCTCGATCCTCGACAGATTGTAGGTCTTCCCCATGTCGACCTCGAAGAGATCGCCCGGCCGCTGCGGGTGCCCGGAGTCCCACGAGGTCGTGCTGTCGCCGTCGATTGCGGAAGCGGGGGGCGTGCTTCCGGCGGACCCGGAAACTCTCCAATCTTCGCGTGGAATCTCGCGGCCCGCGTCGGTCGCCTCGGCTGATCGCGCTGGAGGCGCGGACGCCAACTCGTAGAGAGCGACCGGGCCGTCCCGCTCTATGAAGCTAGACCCAGATTCCTGTTCGAATTCTCGAACGACACGGTCCGCCGCCTCCTTTGGGATGGCCGCTTCATTCACAACTACGAAACGAACCCCAACTTCCCTCAGGAACCGAATCGACTCCTCATCAGGAAACTTCGCGGCCGCGTCCAGGACGACATCGTATCCCGGCGGCCTGAATCCGCTGTAACCAATCAACTGCGGCCTCCAGTGCGCAACCGAATAGTACTGCAACAAGAGGTCACCCATTCCTTTCTCGTCTCTCGACATGGGCCAGTGGAACACTACACCAGGTCCCGGCGTTTTCCCCAGAACATCGTAGACTTTAGGTCGAATCGGTATGGAGCCTGTCGGAAGAGGAATACTGGCGGACTCAACAAGAACGACAAGAAGTAATCCCGAGAAGAGGAGTTGAGAAGACGTATACCGCGACAAGCGGACAAAAGCAAATGATGAGAGAACAGCCAAGAACAAAGGAACAAAGATCCCAATCCGGGCCGGGACACGCACGAATTCGAGTCCAGGAAGAACGGACACCGCGCGACTATACAAGGAACGGCTCGGCCCGTAAGGACCGTACGATAGCGAAATCGCCAGTAGAAGAAGCAGAAGCCACACAAGCGGAAGCCTGCCCCCAAGAGTGTACCTTTGCAGGAAAGGTCGGCCGCGGCCGATCTGCCATCGAACGGCAAGAAGAACGAGAAGCGTTATCCATGCCGGCCAGAGGCTCTTTAGGTTTATCCGCAAGCCCAGAACCAAATGAACCTCGCCAAGGAATATTACGACAACAAGAAACAGGAACGATAAAAGAACAGCCAAGTCCAGAATAAGGACGGCCTCCTTCCGGCGTCCGCCTTTCAGGCTCCCATTTACCATAAGGACTTCGGCATCAGGTTCTGCAAGTCTTCTTATCGGGAGAAACGCCAACAACGCCCCGAGGATTGGGACAAGACCCGGAAACAGGTGGCTCTCATAGTGCCCGAGGCGCCAAGTGATCGGCGCGTAGAGCCTGTTTTGCGGCGGTGCAGCCAAGTAGTGTATCGGCACAGCCGAAAAGAACCTCGGTGGAGGGTCAGTGCGAAATGCATGCTCATTCCTGACCGAACGGTAAGTCTGCCACAAAGGCGCCACAAATAGCCCAACCACAAGAACGGCCGCTGACAGACGGAAAATCAATCGACTGTCTGCCAAGACCCTGACCTCTCCCGCGATCAACGCGACCAACACTCCCGCCATAATGATGACAAAGAACGGCGCGTGGCTCCCGGAGGAGAATATCTGGAGAAGGCTGAAGACGACCAGCCCGGCGAGCGGGACCGCCGCCCCGCGCGTCTCGAACGCCCGGATGAGAGAGAGCGCCGCAAAGGGGACCCATTGCGTGTTCATCACGTGCAGGTGGCCGAACTGGTACGTCCGGAAAGGCGTGAAGGCGAAGATCGCCCCCGCGATGAAAGCCGCCGCGCGGTTGCCCGTCAGGTGGAGCGCCAAGCGGTACGTCCCGTACCCGGAGAGGATGAACGCGAGCAGAGCGGAGAGGTTGTAGACGACGATCGGGCTATCGGTGAAGAGACGGAAGGGAAGAGCCACGATCGCCGAACCGATCATGTGCTCCGAGAAAGCGAGCGTCTCCGGATAGGGATGGAAGATGTTCGCGTCGAAGAGATGGATGGGATCCGTGAAGAGCTGGTGCTGAACCCAGAAGATCGTCCACGCGATGAACAAGGGGTCGCCCGGGTCTTCTGTTGCCGAAAGGCGAAAGGCAATGGGGTACGTCATGACGGCCGTCAGGATGATGTAGGCCAGGAAAATCCCAGCCTCGGCCGCAACGGACTTTCGATTCACCGATTCACCGATTCACCGATTCACCCGGATTCGATCTCTCTATTCGTATCGCAGGGCCTCAATCGGATCGAGCCGCGCCGCCTTTCGCGCGGGCCAGAAACCGAAAAAAACACCGACGAGGCCCGAGACGGCGAACGCCAGGACGATCGGCCAGAGGGACAGGCTAGTCTCCCCCATCCCCATCCAGCCCATGACGAGCGATCCGCCGATCCCGAGCATAATTCCCAGGATCCCTCCCACGACGGAAAGCGCCACGGCCTCGACGAGGAACTGCGAAAGGATGTCGCGCTCGGTCGCTCCGACGGCCATCCGGATCCCGATCTCCTTCGTCCGCTCGGTCACGGAGACCAGCATGATGTTCATGATCCCGATCCCGCCGACGGCGAGCGAGACCGACGCGATCCCCGCGAGAAGGTACTTGAAGGTCCGGGCCTGCTCCTCCCTGGCCGACAGCCTTTCCGAGAAGTTCCGGATCACGAAGTCCGACGGCTCGCCCAAGGGTATCCCGTGGCGCTGGCGGAGGAGGGCCGTGGTCTGCTCCTCGGCGAGAGGCAGGTCCTCAGTGCTCTGCGTCTGGATCTGGATGGAGCCGAGTCGCGTCGTTCCCTGGATTCTCTTCATCGCGACAGGAAGAGGCAGGTAAAGCACGTCATCCGCGTCCGATCCGGAGATCGTCGTCCCCTTCTTCGCCAGGACACCGATGACCTTCATGGGCAGGTTCTTGATCCTGATCGTCTCGTTCACCGGATCGGCGTTCCCGAACAGGTTCTCGGCGACCGTCTGTCCCAGGAGGACAACCCTCGCCTCTCCCTCCATGTCCTCCTGGTTGATGAAGCGGCCGGCGGCCACCTTCCACTGGCGAACGGCCGCGAACTCGGGCGTGACGCCGAACGCGGACGTCGTCCAGTTCTGGTTCCCGTAGACGGCGACAACCTGCGTCCGGACCGTCGCCGTGACGAGCGAGACGGTCGGAACTTCCTTCTCGATCGCCTTCGCGTCGTCCAGTGTCAGCGTCGGGAGCGAACCGATCCCGGCCTGGCGCCCTCCCGTCCCCGCCGATCCAGCGAAGATCATGAGGACGTTCGTCCCGAATTCCTCCATCTGCCGCTCGATGGTGCGTTGGGCCCCCTCACCCAAGGCCACCATCGCAATGACGGCGCCCACGCCTATGATGACGCCCAGCGCCGTCAGGAAAGAGCGGAGCCGGTTGCGCCGGAGCGCGCGGAGAGCGATGCGGAATGTAGCGTTCAGGTCCATGGATACAGCGTCCCAGCTCTTCCTATTCGGCTGATAGTGTAAACATGCCCAGACTCAACAACTCCCAGAGTTGTCCTGGAGTCGAACCGGTGAACGCCGACATGTTACAGCCCTCAATCCTGTTTCGGAAGCATTCCGGTTGTCCATTTGAGAAACCGCCTTGCATGTTCCGCCATTTCCCGGGCCTCTGCCTGTGTCAACAGCCGCTCCTCATACTCGACGAGGTTCTTCCTCGCGATAACCCTTGCGACATGCTTTCCGGCCGCCGCCGCAGTTTCTCCCATAACGTCCTGCAGGAGGCCGACGACTTCCCTGTGATCGAGCTCTGCGCTTCTCATCCCGCCGTAATATGCAATAACGGCGTCGCTGGCGGAGATCACCGTATGGACGGCCTGCAATCCTGCGGAGTTCCACTTGCCTTCATCAAGCGAGAAATCCATCATGAATGCAAAGTCGGATGCCTTCGCAAGGAAGGCCCCATACGCTCTCTTGTCGACGACCCTCGTCTTGCGTCTCTTCGTCATCCGGCCCACTCCGACAATCGCTTGCCGGAGATGATCATGCCTTCCTTCATGACGGTGCGCAACAACGGCAGATCCTTCCTGCGTTTGACCTCGTCGACCGTCAGACAGTGTATGGACAAGAGACCGTCGAACCTTTCACTGAAGTAGGAAGCCATGGCCGCCGCCTTTTCCTCCATCGCCGCCTTCTCCCTTTCGCCCTTCACGACTGCCATGACATCTATGTCGCTGCCCTTTTTCTCCTCGCCTCGCGCAAGACTGCCGTAGAGAACAAGGCTGACCGTACAATGTCCAAAGCGTACCGCGACATCCCTCTTCAATTCGTCAAGCAACCTTCCTTCTGCCTTGATAGCAGGGAGCACGATGTTCTCAGCGAAGATGCTGTCCTTCAAAAGGGAATACTGGTAGGCATTTCCGGCCCTGCGCTGCTTGACGGCACCGATGTCAACCAGGGATGCCAGCGCATGGATGGCACCCCGATGGGTAAGTCCGGCAAGCTCACCGACCTGTCTGCCGCTGAGCGGCCGAGAAATGCTGGCCAGGACCCTCAAAATGCGGATCCTTGCCGGGCTTCCAAAAATCAGTTCGAGGACATTGTGAACTCTCATGATATGGATAATAATCTATCCATAATAGCCAGTCAAGTATCCAATCCTTTCGCCCCAGGCCCATTGCCCGCGAACCGCGGCCGCTGGAACTCGGACATCGAATCTTGGCCCCTGGACTTCAGATTCATTCCACAACCATCCCGTCCCGGAGCGCGATCGTCCGTCCCGCGTACGCCGCGACGCTCGGCTCGTGCGTGATCATCACGATCGTGAGTTCCCGTTCCCGGTTGAGCCGCGCCAGGAGGTCCATGATCTCCTCGCTCGTCCTCGTGTCCAGGTTTCCCGTCGGCTCATCGGCGAGGAGGAGGACCGGTTCGTTCACGAGGGCCCGGGCGATCGCGACGCGCTGCTGCTGGCCGCCGGAGAGCTGGGTCGGGAGATGGTTCTCCCGAGCGGACAACCCCACATCAAGGAGAGATTTTCGCGCGCGCTCCCGCCGCTCGGCCGGCGCCACATTCGAGTAGACGAGCGGAAGCTCGGTGTTCTCGACGGCAGACGTGCGCGCCAGCAAGTTGAAGCTCTGAAAGACGAAGCCGATGAAGCGGTTCCGATGGCGCGCCCGCTCCGCCTTGTCGAGGGAAGAGACCTCCCGTCCTTCCAGGATGTACGTCCCACGGGTCGGCCGGTCAAGCAGGCCCATGATGTTGAGGAGTGTCGACTTCCCCGATCCCGACGCGCCCGTGATGGCGAGGAACTCGCCCTTCCCCACCGCAAGATCGATCCCCTTCAGGGCCAGGAAACTCCCCTCGCCGATCCGGTATTCTTTCTCGATTCCTTCCAGGCGGATCACAAGAACCCGCGCCAGCCGCCCGGTCCCGGCTTCTTGGCGTTCTTCGCCTGCGATTCGACGATTACCGCCTCCCCGTCCTTGAGCCCGCTCGCGATGATCGTCTTGTCGGGGTTGTTCGCGCCGATCGTGACCTCCCGAGGCGAGGGCTTCCCCTCCTCGAGCACCCAGATCGTCCGCGTTCCGGCCGGCCTTTCCTTTCTTGCGCCCGCCCCGGCCTGTCCGGCGGCAGGCTTCCGGGCGGACTGCTCAACCTTGACCCGGAACGCCGCGTTGGGAACCAGAAGTGCGTCCTTGTACTCCCCCGTCCGGATCGAGACGGTCGCCGTCATTCCGGGCCGCAAAATGAGCCTCTCGTTCGCGACGGTCACGAGCGCCGTGTAGGTCACGACGTTCTGGACGATCACCGGGGCCTTCCGGATCTGCGTCACACGGCCCGAGAAAGTCTCGGCCGGAAACGCATCGACGGTGAAGGTCGCCGGCTGTCCCTCCTTGAGCTGTCCCACGTCCGATTCGTCGATCGCCGCCTCGACCTGCATCTTCGCAAGGTCCTGGGCGATCGTGAAGAGCGTCGGCGCCTGGAGGGAGGCGGCCACGGTCTGTCCCACGTCCACGTTACGGGAGATCACCGTGCCGTCGATCGGCGACGTGATGACCGTGTTCCGAAGGTTCACTTGCGCCTGTTCCAGCGCCGCCCGCGCGCGCTGGACTTCCGCCTCGCCGGCCTTCTCCTGGGCGACGGAAGTCTCGAACGCGGTGAGCGCCGCGTCCGCCTCCGCGCTGGACACCATCCCTTTCGCGGAGAGGGCCGTCATCCGGTCGCTGTTCCTCTTCGATTCCAGGCGCGAGAGCCGCGCGCGGGCCAGGGCGGCCTCGCTCGTCGCGAGGTTGGCTTCCGCCTGCCGAGCCTGAGCCTCAAAAAGCGACGGATCGATCCGCGCAACGACCTGGCCCCTGCGGACCTGGGAGTTGAAGTCGGCGCCGAGCGACTGGATCGTTCCGGAGATCTGGCTTCCCACCTGGACCGTCACAACGGCCGAAAGCGTCCCCGTCGCGGATACGGACGTCACGAGCTCGCCGCGCTCGGCCCGGGCCGTCTTGTACCCGCCGGCCTTCGCTCGAGGCCAGAACCAGTACGTTCCCGCGCCGATCGCGGCGAGGAGAAGAACGGCGGAAACAGCCATCCAGCGTCTCTCTCGAAGAAAATTGACCATGCGAATTCAGACCTCCAACGACCGAGAAAAAAGATATGCGACGGTTATCGGCACGGCGCTAGCGCCTCCCCATCGCCCGCTCCAGCCGGGCAATCGCAAGCTGAAGATCGCCCAGGGCCTGGAGCGCGTCCGTCTCGCCCTTGACGAGGGACGTATTGGCGTCCGTCACCTCGATGATCGCGCCGACCCCGGCATCGTAACGCCCCTTCGCAAGGTCCATGTTCTCCCTCGCCTTCTTGAGGTTGCTCTCCGTGAGCGTCACGCGGACGCGCGCGTCGTCCAGGTTGGCGTGCGCCTGATTGACGTCGAAGAGGACGCCCTGCTTCAGGTTCTCCCGGTTCGCCTGCGCCGCGTCGAGGTTCGCCTCGGCTTCCCGGATCTTTCCGTAGCCGGAGAATCCCGCGAACAACGGGATCGACAAACCCACCTGGGCGCTCCATGAATTCCCAAGGTCGCTCGTCCCGCCTAGCCTCGCCGAGTCCGCGGTCCCGTCGTTCCAGGTGTACGACCCGCTCGCGGAGATCGTCGGCCAGTGCTGTCCTTGGGCCGCGCGGACCGACTGCCGCGCCGCCTCGACCTGGGCGTCCGCCTGCCGAACCTCGGGCCGTTTGGCCAGGGCCTCTCTCGCAGACTCATCGAGCGGGGGCATTTCCTTCCGATCGGCGAGCGTTTCGTCGATCTCCGCAGGAGCGTTGGGATCGATCCCCATGGCGTTGTTGAGCGTGATGCGGGTCAAGCGCACGTTGTTCCGGGCCGTGCTGAGTCCGAGGAGGGCGTTATTGACCTCCACCTCGGCCTGTGTCACGTCGTACCGCGGCCTCACGCCGACTTCGTAGAAGGCCGTGGCCTGCTTGAGATGGGCCTGGGCGGAGGTGAGAACAGCCTCCTGAACCGTGACGAATCGCTTCGCAATGAGGTGCGCGTAGTGGGCCTGTTTGACGGAGAGAATGACGTCCTGGATCACCTTCTCCAAGCCGCCCTGCCCGGCCTGGAGGTTGGCCTTCGCCGCTCCAAGGGAGCCGTACGTCCTCCCGAAGTCGTAGAGGAGCTGCGACGCGGAGAGGGACGACGCCGTCGTCTCGGTGGTCGTCTTGCCCGTAACGCCTTCCGACTCGCTCTCGGAGCGCGTCACCGATCCCGTAATCTGCGGGAGAAGCGGAGACCGGGCCTGAATGACAAGCCCTTCCTTCGCCGAGACGTCCGCCTTCGCGGCCCGGATCAATTGGTTGTTGGCGAGCGCCGTCTCGATACAGCGGTCCAATTTCAGAGGCGCCGGGCGCGGAGCCGCGGACGGGGGGTCGGCCGCAAACGCCGTGCCCGAAACAGCCATGAAAACAAGAAGGGACGCGATCGATCGGAACATAAGACCTCCTCGGACGCCGACGCCAAGACGGTTGGCCGGAACGCGGGAAACAGACCGGCGCATTATACAGTGGTCCCAGCACTGCCGAATATTGCCATTCGCACTCTGAAAGATATCCACAGATTACGCAGATTGCACAGATTCTTGGGGGTGAAATGGCGGTTTACATCTGCGTCATCTGCGAAATCTGCGGATGTCCTTCTTGCTATTCGCGCCACGGAGCGCCGTCTACCGGCCCGTGCCCGGAAGAAAAGCAGGGGCGGGAACTCCTGGAACCAGCCCCGCCGAGCGCGCCTCGCGGTAGAACCGCGAGAGACCGGCCAGATGGTCGGGCGTCAGGTCGTACGAGATCGTCCTCCAGTACCGGACGAGCCCTTCCTTTCCCATCCACGTCCTCTCGGGAGCCGATGCCGCGAGCCTCTCGAACGAACGGTACGCCGTTTCCTTCGCCAGAACGAGGTCGGACCACAGGTCCCGCACCATGGAAAGGCGGCCTGGATCGAGATCCCGCCGGACGAGCCACAGAGCGAAGACGAATGGGATCCCCGTGTAGTCATGCCAGAGGCGGCCCAGGTCGTAGACGAAAATCCCCCGCCGCTCGCGGCGGGCGGCTTTCAAGGCCTCGTCGCCGATGAGAAGGGCCGCCGGATGCGTTCTCAGCATCTCGGACAGCGAGCCGCCAGCCGATATGCATTCGACACCGAGCCGGTAGAAACGGTTGAACAGGACCATGAGAAGGGCGTGAGACGTCGCCGACGCCGACGTACAGCAGATCGCCGCTCCCCTCAGGTCCCCCAGGGGGCGGCGGGAGAAGAGGAGAATGCTCTCCACGCTTCCGATGGCGCTGATCGAGAGCTGGGGAAGGACCCAATAGCTTTTCGGATTGCGGGCATATTCGATCGAAGAGACGGGACCCAGATCGATCTTCCCCTCCGCGAGCAGGGTATTGAGGCGGGCGGGCGTACCCCGGACGAACCGGAACGGTCCCGGCGAAATCATGCTCCTGAGCGTCTGGAAGATCGGCGTCATGTTCGCGTAACCGATCTCGCCGATTCGAAGGACTTGGGCCATTTCTATGACAGAAGGTGAATCACCGCGGCCGAAACGACCGGGATCGTGAAGTTGTCGTTCACCGGAAGGGGCAGGAATTCCACGGCCGCCGCCGCCCCGGCGCCCGCTATGAGCGCCCCGAGCGGCGGGGCGTGGGGGAATAACACAACGCCCAACGAGACGAGCGCCGACGCGGCAAGGAAAGCCCCCGTCCCTTCCAGGCTCTTGCCTCCGATCCTGGTCCGACCGAACCGCTCGCCCACGGTCGTCGCCGCAACGTCTCCGAACGTGAGGAAAAGGATCCCTGCGATCGCGACGGGCAGGGGGAAGAGCACAGCCGCCGCAAGACACCCGGCAAGGAACGGTGGCGTTCCCGAAATCTTCCCGTGCTCGGATGAACGTATGAGAGAGGCGGCGAACCGGACGAATCGGGCGTTAACGGCCGGGTTCCGGAGTCGAACGATTTCCACCGCCAGATCGGCGGCGAAAAGAAGGGCCATCGCCGTCAGCGTCTCGACGCGGGGAAGGAAGGCCAGGGTGGAGACGATGAGGATCCCTCCGCCGACGTGCCACAGTTTTCGAAAAAGATGCAGGTTTGTCATGGAAACGACGATATCATCTCTCTCCGATCCAAGCGACAATCTATCGCCTTCCAGCCGCATGGGTCAAAGAGAATTCAGCCGACGAGAGAAGAGTCGGAGAAGGGTCAGAGCTTGACATGCCAGGACGTATCGGAAAAGCCCGTCTTCCCGCGAAGTACCGGCAGACTTACCATCTCATTCGGAGAGTTCGAATCTCAGTCCAACGCGGAAGGCGGCGGGACCCGCGGGAAAAGGCGAGGCGTCCTGAACGGCCCGCACGGCCGCGCGGTCGAGGAGATCGGAGCCGGAGGAGGACGCGATCTCGATCCGTTCCGGGGTCCCGCCCTCGCCGACGCGGAACAACACCCACGCCGTCCCCGTGATCCCTCTCAGCCGGGCGAGAGGCGGATACTTTTTCACCGCGCTGACCCGCTCCAGGACGACGGCGAGAGGATCGCTCCCGCCTGTTCCGGACTCGCCGATTTCGCCTTTTCCGCCTTCGGCGGCCGCCGGTGCGGGAGTGACGGACGCGGACCTTGTCGTCGTATCCCGCGCTGTCCCCGCCGGCCGGACAGCGCCCGAAAGCGTTTCCGCCTCCATCAGCCATTCACGCTTCTCCGACTTCCGCTCCGATAACGACCCGCCGCGCACCCCTTCCCTCTCGCCAGCGGCGAGAGGGGGAACGAATCCCGCTTCCTCTGGATTCTCTCCGGCAGGCCCGCGGGCATCCATACCCCTTTCAACGAGCGAAACGGTCACAACCCCTCCGGTCCCGGCCGAGGAGAGCAAGGAGAGCGTTCCAACAACGCCAGCCACGGCGGCCCCGTGCAAGGCCGCCGACGCAAGAAGGGGACCTGTGAGCTTCACGTCTCGACTCCCGTACGCTTTCGAACGAATGCCCTTCCCCCTCTCCACCAGCGCGGGGGAGAGGGGGTTTACGGGCGGGTTCTAGAACCTTCCGTGCACGCCGGCGTAGAACGACCGGCCGGGCGTACCGTACCCCAGGACATCCTCGTACTCCTTGTCGAAGACGTTCTCGACGCGCGCGAAGAGCGAGATGCTCTTCGTCGCGCGCCACTCGCCGGACAGATTGACCAGCGTGTAGGCCGGAAGCCTTACCCGAGTGGACGGGTAGGTCGAGAAGTCCGTGTCCTCCCGCTTGCCCACGCGAACAAGCGACGCCGTTGCCGAGATATCGGGCGACGCCAGCCAGCTCGCCGCGAGACTCCCCCTGTTTCTCGCCCGCCGGATAAGGCGCTCGCCCGTCGCCTCGTCCGTGGCGTCGAGGACCGTTCCCCGGACAAGGAGGGAGAGGAAGCTCGCGGGCTTGTACCCCGCCTCCAACTCGAACCCGGAGGTCTTGGCCCGGCCGGTGTTCACGTACTTGGACGTGCCGAAGTCGTAGTCGATCAGGTTCCGGAACCGGGACCGGAAGTAGGCCAGGTCAACCCATCCCGCCGGACCCGCGAGCGGCTGGCGCAGGCCGACCTCATAGCTCGCGCTCTTCTCGGGCTGAAGGGTTTCGCTCCCGTACTGCGAATAGAGCTGGTAGAGAGACGGCGCTTTGAATCCCGTTCCCCACGAGGCGCGCAGACGCATTCCGGCCCCCGGCACGAGAACGCTCCCGGCGACCTTGCCGCTCGTCGCGCCCCCGAAGCGATCGTGGTCGTCCCTGCGGAGGCCGGCCGTGACCTGGAGCGCCTGGCTTGGAGTCCACCTCTCCTGCGCATAGATCCCCCACGTCCGCGCCGTCCGATCGTCAAACCGCGTGTTGTAAGAGCCGAAGGACGAAAGGGAGCGGTACTCGCTGTTCGCCCCCTCCTGCTCCCACTCGACCCCGCCCACGACCGTATGAGCCTGGCCGAGAAGAAGCGTGTTCTGCCAGTCGGCCTTCGTCATTCGGCCTTCGAACCGGCTGTCGAGCCAGTTGGACGGCCGCACGGAATCGAAATCATCGTGATCCGTGGACCGGCTCTCGACCCGTCCAATCGAGAGCGCCTGGTTCCACCAGTCGCGGACAGCCAGGTTCCCCCGGACCAGCGCGGAGAACATTCGGCTCGTCGCCACGCGGTTCGGGTCGTCTCCCCCCGCGCCGGATTTCGCGTCGATCTCGGTTCGGGCTTCGTGGCCGCGGAGGACGATCTCCGCGTCCGCGCGATCCGAAAGTTTGTATCCCGCCCGGCCGGAGTACGACGTGTTTCGCACTCCGTCCTTCTCGGTGTTCCCGTACTTCTCGCCCGCGGCGGAGATCCCGGCCGAATCCAGCCGGTCGAAACCGAAGGCGTAATGTGCCTTTCCCGTCCCCCCCGACAGGCCGAGCCGTTCCCGGAACGTGTTGAAGGAACCCGCTTCAACGCTCACATCGCCGGAGAGCGGCCCCTTCCCCTTCCGGGTGATGACGTTGATCACGCCTCCCATCGAGTCCGACCCGTACAGCGTGCTCTGCGGCCCGCGAAGGACTTCGATCCGTTCGACGTTGGCCAGCGAGAGATTGGCGAAGTTGAACGACCGACCCGCGGAGACGGGATCGTTCACCTCCACGCCGTCAATGAGGACAAGCGTGTGTTCGCTCTTTGTCCCGCGGAGGAAAACGCTCGAGAGGGACCCTGGTCCGCCGCTCCGGACAGCGTCGAGGCCGGCGACGTCCCGCAGGGCGTCGAAGACCGTCCGGTACTGCTTCTGTTCGATCTCTTTCCGCGTGATCACGGTGATCGATGACGCGGCGGCCTCCGCGGGCTCCTCGATCCGGGACGCCGTCACGACCACCTCGCCGGCCCTGACGGGCTCCTCGGCCGTCGAGATTCGGGGAACAACGATGCTGACCAGACCAAGAACAACGAGAAGAATCTTCCAGACCATGAATATCGTCCTTTCTCCTTCACGCGAAGGAACGGGTGGCTTCCTCCGGCGCCGGTCTCCTGGCTCGCGGTCCGAACCTACTCCCCGGCCCTTCCCGTCTCCCCATCAAGGGTGAGATAGTGGCTTCGCCGGGTTTCGTCCCGATCACAGTTGCGCGGCAGCTCCCGAATCTAACGGGATTCCCAGGGACCGCCCCGAATGACCGGGGCGTCCCACGCCGGAAAATTCTTTTCGCACGCAAGCGACTCTGTCATCTCACAAGCCCATCACCTCCTTCAAGGCGGTCCACTCCGTCCCGCGGACCAGCGCGTCCGCCAGGACATCCAGCCCCTCCTCCACGGGATCCCGCACGATCGCGAGAACGCCCGACAGATCGGCCCCCAAACCGTTCAGCCACGGCCGGCGGAAACCATCCGAATCGAAAACGCCGTGGAGATAGGTCCCCCAGATGCGCCCCCCTTCGACCGCACAGCCGTCCTCGACGACCTCGCCCGTCGTCCGGCGGGTCAGCCGGGAGAACCAGCGGCCCCCGTCAACGCGAGCTGTCCGGCCGGCGTGGATTTCGTACCCGCCTACCGGATATCCCTGAATCGTCATACCCCACGCCTCCGTCGTCACCTTCTCGCGCGAAAGGACCGTCTCGACGGGAAGAAGCCCGAGACCCGGCGCCCCCGCGAGGGACGACTCGACGCCGTCCGGATCCAGGACGCGCTCGCCCATCATCTGGTACCCGCCGCAGATCCCCGCGACCGCTCCCCCGGAGAGAGCGAAAGACCGGACCGCCTGTGCCATCCCCGTCTCGTGGAGGCGAATCAGGTCGGCGATCGTGTTCTTGGTCCCGGGGAGAACCACAGCGCCGCATTCCTCGACGTCCCGTGGATGGAAAAGGAAACGAACGCCGACGCCCGGTTCGCTCCTCAGCGGATCGAAGTCGCTCGCGTTGGACAGATGCGGAAGCGCCAAGACGCCGATTCGCACCTTGGCTCCTTCCGGCCACCGTGTCCCGCAAAGGAAAAATCCGTCCTCCTCGGGAAGACGCAGTTCGGGAAGAAAGGGGAGGACGCCCAGAACGGGTTTCCCCGCGCGCCGCTCCAACTCACGGAGCCCCGGATCCAGGAGCGCGCGCGTTCCCCGGAATTTGTTGATGAGGAATCCCTTGATCCGCGCCCGCTCGGCGTCCGAGAGAAGGGCGAGCGTCCCGACGAGGGACGCGAACACGCCCCCCTTGTCCACGTCGCCCACGAGGACGACCGGACAATCGGCCGTCTCCGCGAATCCCATGTTCGCAATATCGCCCTCCCGCAGGTTGATCTCGGCCGGGCTCCCGGCCCCCTCCACGATGATGACGTCGTGCTGTTCCGCCAGCCGCCTGAAGCTCTCCATGACCGCGTCTTTGAGCGCCGCTCTCACCTGGAGGAAGTTCCCGCCGTCCACCTTTCCCCACGGCCGCCCCTGGACGATCACCTGCGATCCCTCGTTTCCTTCCGGCTTGAGGAGAACGGGGTTCATGTCAACGGTCGGCTCAAGACCGGCGGCGCGGGCCTGGAGCGCCTGGGCTCGGCCGATCTCCCCGCCGCACGCGCAAACGGCGGCGTTGTTGCTCATGTTCTGCGGCTTGAACGGCGCGACGTCGAACCCCTCCCGCCTGAGCGCCCGGCAGATTCCCGCGACGATCAGGGACTTGCCGACGGAGGACGCCGTCCCCTGGATCATGAAGCCGCGGACTTTTCGTTTCATCCTAAAAACCGCAGTTCACTCACCGCAGAGGACCCCGATCCGATCGGGGGAGGAACACCTTTTCAGGCGGTTTTGATGCTCACCTGCCTGGTGCAGAGAACGAAGAGGTTGATGTGTCTTCCAATCCATGGGACTCCTTTGCGTTCTCTGCGTGCTCCGCGGTTCAACTGCTTTTTCTAGGTTCATTGGCCCCAGCCCCGTCAATTTTGAAATTTCCAATTATCAATTTTCACTTTTCAATTCCCCACGCCTTCCGGGAACACCCGCGGCCTCCCGTTGGCCGGATCGGGAAACACGCGGACCCGGCAGTTGTAAACGTCGGAAAGAACCTCCTCCGTGAACACGAGCGATGCCTCCCCCTCGGCCCTGACCCGCCCGTCCTTCAAAACCAGCACGCGGTCGGCCGCGTCAGCCACGGCGTTCAGATCGTGCGCGGCCCACACGACCGCGGCCCCCCTCGCGGCGAGGTTCCGGACGACCTCGGCGGCCTTTGCCTGGTGGGAGAGATCCAGATGCGCCGTCGGCTCATCCAGGATGAGGAGCGAAGGCGCCTGAGCCAGCGCCCTGGCGATGTAGACCCTTTGCCGCTCGCCGCCGGAGAGCGAAGAGACGGGCCGATCGGCGAGATGCCGGATGTCCGTCTCGTCCATCGCTCCTTCCACGATTCGCACTCCCTCGGGGCTCGATTCGTCGCCGTGGGGGAGCCGGCCCATCGCCACGGTCTCCCGGACGGAGAACGGGACATCCGCAGGAACCTCCTGCCAGACGACGGCGACCTCCCTCGCCCAGGCGCGGGCGGACGGCGTTCCGGGCGGTCTCCCCCGCCAAGTGACGGCGCCTTCCGCGGGCCTCAGCCACCCCGACGCGAGCGCGATGAGCGTGCTCTTCCCCGCTCCATTCGGCCCCACGACGGCCGCGACCTCCCCCGGCGGGACCGCCCAGTCGATGTCCCGAACGCCGACTCCCAGGCGTTCGGGGCCGTAAGAGAACGACGCGCGCCGGAGAGCGAGTCCTTCCTCGCTCGACCGAATCCCCGTCACGACTTCTTCTCCCGGCGCAGGAGCCAGAGAAAGAACGGCGCCCCGAGAAAAGCCGTGACGACGCCCACCGGCAGTTCGATGGGTGACATGATCGTACGGGCCGCCGTGTCCGCCAGAACCAGGAAAGCCGCTCCCGCCACAGCCGACGCCGGGACCAGTTCCCGGTGGCTCCGAACGCCGAAGAGGCGGACGGCGTGAGGGACGATCAGGCCGACGAAGCCGATCGTCCCGGCGGCGGATACGGCGACAGCCGTCAGAAGAGAGCCTGCGACATACAACACCGCCCGGACCTCGCGGACGGCGACGCCGAGGCCCATCGCGTGACGGTCCCCGTACGTCAGGGCGTCCATCGATCGCCCGAGAACGAGGAGCCCCGCCAGTCCGGCAACGAAGGCTGCCGCCGTCCCCGCGAGCGCGCCAGTCTGTCCCAGGTCGCCCATCAGCCAGAAGAGGACCGAGCGAAGCCGCTCGTTCTGGCTCACAGAGAGGAACAGCGCCACCAGCGCCCCCCAGAAGCTCGCGAGAACGACGCCCGTAAGAAGAAGACGGTCCCCGCCCGCCCCCCGCCGGGCGCCGGCGAGAAGGAACACGACGGCCACGGTGAAAAGCGCGCCGGCCAGCGATCCGCCCGCCATCGTCCAACCGGAACCCGCGCCGGCCAGAACGACGGCGATCGCGCCCACGGCCGCCCCCCCCGAGACGCCGAGGACGTAAGGATCGGCGAGCGGATTTCGGAGGAGGACCTGGAACACAGCGCCGGCCACGGAGAGCATTCCGCCCACAAGGGCGGCCCGAGCGACGCGCGGGAGGCGGACCTCGCGAAGGATCGTGGCCGCCACCGGATCGCCGGACTCCCCGCCGAGCAGGGCCGCGAGATCCTCCGCGCCCACCGGAACCGAACCCGCGAGAGTACCCGACAGCACCGCGACGAAGAGAGAGAGGACGGCCGCAATCCAGAAGACGATCCGGCTCATCGTCCCGGCCTCTCGGAAAATGCGTCCGGATGAATCCAGCGGGACAACTGCTCGACGCCCTCGATGACCCGCGGGCCGGGACGGTGCAGGAGGTCGGAGTTCATGATGTGAATCCTCCCCCCAGCCACGGCGGGAATCATCGCAAACCGGGACCACCGGGACGCGAGCCCGGCGCCCTCTTTCCCCATCCCCGAGAGAATCATCACCTCCGGTTTCGCGGCCGCCACGGCCTCAAGGCTCACGCGCGGATTCGCAACGCTGAGCCCGGCGAAGACGTTCCTCCCCCCGGCGAGACGGATCGCATCGTGGATGAAGCTTCCGTCCGAGACGGTCATGAGCGGCTGGTCCCAAAGCTGGTAGTACACGGCAACGCGGCGACGTCCGGCCGTCCTGCGGGCGATCTCCGCAAGCGCTCCTTCCATCCGGCGGGCCGCGGACTCGGCCCCTTCGGCCCGCCCGGCGACCGCTCCGATCCGGCGGACCTCTCGGGGAATCTCGCCGATCGCCTCCGCTCCCGAGACGTAGACCGGAAGACCGAGCCGGATCAGCTCTTCGACGCTTTCGCGCCGGTTTCCGACGAGCGTCGCGATCACGACGTCCGGCCGCGCGGCCAGGACAAGCTCGATCGAGGGATCGGAGAAGCCGCCGATCCGTGGAACGCGCCGGGCCGCCTCCGGGTAGTCGCAGAAGGACGTGACGCCCACGACGCTGTCACCGGCTCCGATGGCGAAGAGGATCTCAGTCAGGTGAGGGGCGAGGGAAACGATCCGGCGCGGAGAGTCGGGAAGATCGACCTTGCGGCCCAGCGCGTCCGTGAACGTCCCGGCATGGGCATGAACCCCAAGAACGAGGAACGATACCGGCAGGAGAAGAATGTGTCGGAAACGACCGGGGAAAAAAGGGGAAGACCGGCGAACGAACCGCCGGAGGGCGGCCCGGATGGACTTCATCTCTGGCATTTCTCCTCACTCTCCCTTGTCCGAAGAGTCTGTGAGGAGTTCCCGGGCCGGTCTCCTGGCTTCCCCGACCCCCAGCCGCCTTCCCATCCCGAGACAGGCTCGAGACAGTGGCTTCCTGGCTGAGGGCTTTGATTCGCCATCTGGCGAATCGGGGTTACAGTGGCGGTCCCGCTCCCGATTCTCACGGGATTCCCTTTAGGCCGCGCAAACCACGCGGCCACCCGGGAACTCTTGTTGAGGGGCGGAAGATAACATGCGATCCCGTTGGGTGTCAATCCGAGTGATCTTGGGAGACATGCGGCCGTACGCGAGGGACAACAAGTAGTTCGGACGGAAAAAGAAAAGAGCCACGACGCTGGATGAACCGCTCGGTCGCTGATTACAGAGACCCGACGGCCTTCCGCACTTACGTCCTTGACGCTTCGTGGCTCCAACCCCTATTTAATACCGGCCCTTACGAAAAGCAAGGGGTCGTCGCCGCCCCCAGGCGCCATGCCTCCCACCCGCCCCCCTGCCCCCCGTTTCGCAGGCAACTCATTGAGAGACTTGGACAATCCGCCCAACGGTGCACCTTGATATGATATCCTTCAGCCTCGTCCCCAACGCCCGGAGGTCCATTCATGGCTCGAAGAATTCGGCTCCTCGCCCTGCTTGCCGGCATGGTCCTTTTCCCCCTCCCGGCGCCGGCCGACGAAGAGAGCCGAGTCACCCTTCTTCTCATCAACGACCATTACACGATCGACGCGGTCGACGGGGGGAAGCGCGGGGGGATCGCCCGGCTGGGGACGCTCCTCAAGAAGATCCGGGCCAAGGACCCGGAGACTCTCTTCCTCCACGCGGGCGACTTCATCTCTCCGTCGGTTGAGTCGATCTTCCTCCGCGGCGAGCAAATGGTCGGGGCCTACAACGCCCTGGGCCTCACGGCCGCGACGTTCGGAAACCACGAATTCGACTTCGGCGACGCGACTCTGAGACTACGCATGAAGGAGTCGCGCTTCTCGTGGGTCTCGTCGAACGTCTATGACCAGGCAACCGGAAAACCCTTCGGCGGCGCCGTTCCCTGGATCGTTCGGGACGTCCGTGGCACGAAGGTCGGAATTTTCGGCCTCACGCTCCCGGAGACCGCCATCATGTCCTCTCCCTCTCAGCAGGTGGAGTTCCGGGATCCGTTCGACGCCGCCCGCCTGGCCGTCGCCGAACTGAAACAGCAAGGCGCCTCCGTCATCGTCGCGGTTACGCACCTGGAGGTTGCCGCGGACGAGAAGCTCGCCCGCGAGGTCCCCGGAATCAACGTGATCCTGGGAGGGCACGAGCACGAGCCGATCCGCCGGGAGGTGAACGGCGTGCTGATTCTCAAGGCGGGATCGGACGCCCGTTTGCTGGGCGAAGTGGTCGTGACGGTGGAAAACGGCGGCCGGGTCACTGGACGGCGGGACCGGCTGATCCCCGTCGATGGCGCCGTTCCGGAGGACGCCGAGACGGCGACCCTTCGCGATTCCTACCTCGACCGCTTCCGCCGGGAACTGGACCAGCCGCTCGCCCGGACGGCTGTCCCCCTCGACGCCCGGACGGAAATCGTCCGGACGCGGGAGACCAACCTGGGGAACCTGATCGCGGACATCATGCGAACGAGGACGAGCGCCGACGTCGCTCTCATGAACGGCGGCGGAATCCGCGGGAACCGCCTGATCCCCGCCGGGACTCTGACCCGGGGGGATGTGTTCAACATCCTCCCCTTCCCGAACGTGATCGTCGCCGTGAGGC
>MHEK01000009.1 GCA_001803795.1 Nitrospirae bacterium RBG_16_64_22 | reverse complement strand
CTACCGCCTGGAGGCGTGAGGAATATTTATACTTTTATCAACGTCCCCCTTGGCCGTTGGCCGGGATCGCGGCGCGGGGTCAAGGCGTTTGGGACCCGGATGGCTGAGCTTGGGGCGACGGCGGTGCGCTTGACGTCGGCACGGTCATTATGTAGAGTAGAACTATACAGAATCTGGAGGCGGCCGTGAAGGCGACGATTCTCGATCTCAGGTACCGGATGAAGGATGTCCTGAAGGCGCTGGAGAGAAACGAAACGGTCGACATCCTGTACCACGGCAGACCGAAGGGCGTTATCACTGCACAGCCCGGAGCCCGGCGAGGCAAGGTCGCGGATCACCCCTTCTTCGGCATGCGAAGGCGCGGGCGATCGGTTGAGCGGGAAATGGACAGGCTCAGGGGCGGACGATACCGTGATCTTTGATACGGATATCTTCATCTGGATCCAGCGGAACGATTGCTGTCGGTCCAAACATACATGGAGTTGCTACAAAGCGCCGCGGACAGGCGGCAGCATGACTACACGAAGAGCTTTCTAAAAGCTTTCGGTTTTCAGGTTCTTCCGCTCACCGAAAACATCGGGCACCGCGCGGCCGTGTACGTTGAGGAGTACGCCCTGTCTCGCGGACTCCGGGCGGGAGACGCACTCATTGCCGCGACGGCCGCCGAGAACGACATCACCCTGTGCACGAGCAATGTGAGGCATTTCAAGCCGATCAAGGATCTGAAAGTGCATATTTTCAAACCTTAGCCTGGACTGTTAGCAGGTTGCTGAAAAACAGTCCCGCAGGGCGGGATGCGCGGTGCAGGGATACACCGCCAAGTCGCGAAGATTTGGAGTCGGGCGATTTGAAAGACTTGCGCGAATTGACTTCGCGCAAGTCGTGGCTGAAAAAGCCATGGGTGGACTTTTTCAGCATCCTGTTAGACCGCCAAGTCCACCTGCTGGACGGTTCCAGCCGCGCCGTTCTCGTAGAGGAAGAGGCCGGATCGGCTGAGCCGGCCGTCGAGTTGGTTCCCGTCCTTCATCGAGAAGGGCGTCTCTACGCTTTCCAGAAAGAAGGCGCCGATACCAGACTGCGAGAGGGTCTGAAGGGAGTCCGAGCCGGCTGCGTCCTTCGTCCACACGCGCAGGTCCGTGAAGACGGGATCGGCTTCGTCGATCCAGCCGTTTCCGTCCGCGTCGTGCCGAGAAAACTCCGCGAAGCCGTTCCCGCTCGTCGGGCCGAACAGCTCGGCCCCGGGGTTGATCGTCCCATCCCCGTTCTTGTCCAGCGCCAGGAAGCCGCTACCGGCACCCGCGAAAGAGACTTGGTCCTGGACGCCGTCGCTGTTCAAGTCGAAGGCGTACTTCTCGTTCGTCAGACGGACGCCCGCGCCGTCGAAGTTGATCACGAGGGGATCGACGAGTCTGGCGTCTCCGGCCCGGACGCTCAGATGTTCCTCCGTGTAGAACTCCCGATTCATGGCCAAACGGACGTCGAACCGGATCTCCCGCTCGTCATCCGTCCGGACCGTTCCCTCGGCGGCGAAGGCGACGGATTCCTTCTCGTAGTGAGATTCGAAGTAGTCGTATTCGAGCCCCCATCCTTGCCGTGGGGGGCCGTCGGCGGGCTCCCCGCTCGGCGGAGACGGCGGCGGGGTCTTCTCCGGGCTCTCCGGAGCATCCTTCAGGCTCGACGAGATCCATGGTCCCGTCCGGGAGAAGGCGGACCTTCTTCCCCGTCATCGCCTCGATCAGGAGGATCTTCACGTAGTCCCTGGCGAGGAGAAGCTTGCGCATCTCTTCCTGGGTCGGTTCCTTGCCGGGGTGGACCGGTTTGGGAAGAGGGGGCTTCTCCGTTCCGGAGAGAGTTACGGTCTCATCGGAGGCTTCTTGCGGTTGCCCTTCGAAGTTCGGCCGTCGGTCCCCGACCCAGGCCCGAAGCGTCTCCTTCTGCGCGTCTTTCTCCACGAGGAGGTGCGCGCTCGACATGCCGATCATCGAAGACTCGATTCGCATGGCCGATCCTCTGGGAAGAAGAAGGGGATGTCTTCTTATCGGTCCGTTGAGAGCAGAGATGAGAGGTTTTAGGAGAGAGGCGGTTAGAACGCCCAGCCCTTCATTCCGTAATACGCGAGGACCAGGAGTCCGAAGACGATCCGGTAGACGGCGAACGGGGTGAAGTCGCGGCGGGAGACAAACCCGATAAAGGCCTTAATGACGAAGAGGGCCGAGACGAAGGCCGTGGCAAAACCAACGGCGAAGAGCGGAAGGTCGCTCGCCGAGAGCGTTCCCCTGTTCTTGAACAGATCGTACCCGACGGCGGCGAACATCGTCGGGATCGCAAGGAAGAAAGAGAACTCCGTCGCCGCTTTCCGGGAGAGGCCGAAGACAAGACCCCCCATGATCGTCGCGCCGGCGCGGGAGACGCCGGGAAAGAGGGCGAGACACTGGGCCGCGCCGATCTTGAGCGCCTGGCCCGGGGTCACGTTCTCCACCTCCGCCGTGGTTTCCGGGCGGCCGAGACGTTCGATCACGAGAATCGCGATTCCGCCTGCAACGAGGGCGGCCGCCACGGTCACGGGATTGAAGAGGTAGAGCTTGATCCACTTGTGGGCGAGGAACCCGACGGCCGCGGCGGGGACGAAGGCGATTCCAAGGTTGAGCCAGAAACCGCGCGCGGCCCGGCTTCGGGAGAGGCCGGAGACGTTCTCGCCGATCCGTCCGCGATAGAGCCACAGGACGGCCAGGATCGCGCCGAGCTGGATGGCGATCTCGAACGTCTTGGCCCGGTCGTCGGTGAACCAGAGAAGATCGCCCGCGAGGATCAGGTGCCCCGTCGAGGAAACGGGAAGGAACTCCGTGACCCCTTCGATGATCCCCAATAGGAATCCGATGAAAAGCGTCCAGAGATCCAAATTGCCTCCTCGCTAGTCGGGCCCCAGCAGACGCAGTCCGATGAACGTGACCGCGTTCCAAAGGCCGTGGATGGCGACGGCGGGCCAGAGGGACCCGGTCTTCTCCAAGGCGTACGCCAGGACAAGGCCCAGGCCCGCGAGCGGGAGCAGTGTGCCCGGATCAAGGTGGATGGCGGCGAAAATGAAAGAGGAAACGACGCCGGCGGCGGCGAAACCGAACCTGGTCCGGAGCGTGGCGAATACGAAACCCCGGAAGAAGAATTCCTCGAAGAGCGGCCCGAGTCCCGAGGCGAAGAGAAAGAGGATCGGGACCATGATCCCCTCGGCCTTGGCGATCGGAAGGAGAAGAGGATTCGTCGACCGGCGGAACTCCTCGGGAAGGATGAGCGAGATCACGCCGGCCAGAAAGACGACGGGGACCGCCGCCGTCCACCCCCCGAGGCCCCAGCGTAGGAGGGCGGTTCCGGTCGGCGCGGCGGGTCCGAACAGTCTTCGGAGATCGACGCCGGACGGTTTGGCCGCCCACGCGTGGATCAAGGCGACACCCACGCCCGCATGGACGAGGTAGTACGCGATGACGGTCACGATCGGATCGGCGCCCCAGCTTCGAAGGAGGGGACCGGCCATGATGCCTCCCGTGAGACCTATCGCGAGCCAGTGGATGAAGACGGCGTACGCGGTTCGAAGGCCCCAGGGCGCCGGGGCCCCGTATCCGCCGTATCCGGATGACCGGCTGTATCGGCGCACCGCGAGATAGACGAGAAAGGATCCGGCCATGAACAGCGCGGTGAACAGTCCGCCGAAGACCTGAAGGACGAGCGGAGACGCCTCGCTGAAGAAGTCTTCGAACGGCGAAGGGGCGGGCTCGCCGCCCAGGCGGGCGGCGGCCTCGAGTGCGAGGACAACGGCGGTCACGCCGGTCACGGAGGTGAGCCAGACGGGATGAAGGTAAAAGGACTTTCTTGTCACCGGCCGGAAGAAGACGGTTGAAGATGCCGAGCGATGATTTCCGGGAGATCGGAGAGGGAGAACTCGGCCTGCGTCTTCTCGTTCATGTCGCGGACGACGGCCGCGCCGCGCTTGATTTCCTCGTCGCCGATGATGACGACGAGGGAGGCGCCGGCTTTGTCGGCCCGGCGGAGCTGGCTCTTGAGACTCCCCCCGAGGAGGTCCCGCTCGACCCGAATGCCCTCCCTTCGCATCCTCCTGACGACGGGATCGGCCAAGCGCGCCGCTTCCTCTCCCAGCAGGGCGAAGAAGGCGAGGGGCCGGGGCGGGGGGAGGGGACCCGCGCAGAGGGCAACGAGCCGCTCGACGCCAAGAGCGAATCCGCTGCCGGGGAGATCCGGTCCCCCCAAAGCGCGCGCGAGGCCGTCGTACCGTCCTCCCGCGGCCACGGCGTTCTGGGCCCCGAGACGGTCCGTGACCCATTCGAACGTCGTGCGCGTGTAGTAGTCGAGGCCGCGGACAAGGCGCGGCGCGGGGACGAAGTCGATGCCGAGGCCGGTCAGACCGCGCCGGACGGCGTCGAAGTGGGCGTCGCAGGCCGGGCAGAGGTGTTGGGAGAAGGCCGGGGCGTCTGCAGTTGCCTCGCGGCAGGCCGAGACCTTGCAATCGAGGACGCGGAGCGTGTTGGCCGCGATCCGCCGCCGGCAGTTCTCGCAGAACCTGTCCCGGCGTTCTTCCAGGAAGGCGCGCAGGGACGCGAGGTAGTCCGGGCGGCAGACGGGACAGCCGATCGAGTTGAGGAGGAGCGATCCCTCTCGAACTTCCAGCGAGTCCAGGATGTCGGCCAGGAGGGCGATGATTTCCACGTCGACGGACGGGCCGGAAGGGCCGAGGACCTCGACGCCGATCTGGTGAAACTGGCGGAGACGCCCCGCCTGGGGACGCTCGTGGCGGAACATCGGCCCCATGTAGAAAAGCTTGTGCGCGGGAGACTTCGACGGGAGGGCATGCTCGATACAGGCGCGGACGACGCCGGCCGTTCCCTCGGGCCGCATCGTGACGGACCGGCCGTCGCGGTCCGGGAACGTGTACATCTCCTTCTCGACGATGTCCGTGACCTCGCCGATCGAGCGGGAGAAGACTTCCGTGAACTCGAGGATGGGCGTCCGGATCTCTTCGTATCCGTAGAGCGAGAAGATGCGGCGGGCCTCCCGCTCGATCTGGTCCCACCGCTCCGTATCGGAGGGGAGGAGATCCTTGAACCCCTTGATGCTTTGAATGGCCATGTCCGCTTGGTCCCGTCCGGTCCCGGAAAAGTGCGCGCATGATAGGGGAAAGCCGCTCGGCGAGTCAAAAACTTTTCCTTATTTGCCAATAGGTTGTTGAGGGAGTTTCCGTTTGACACTCCGCGGGGGGCTTTGTTATATTTCGGCGCACGCTATGAGTCTGGATCTTCCTTCCCTTTTTTTTCGTCGCGGGAGTAACTCAGTGGTAGAGTGCAACCTTGCCAAGGTTGAAGTCGCGGGTTCAAATCCCGTCTCCCGCTCCATTGTGAGAGTCCGAGGTTCAGAGTCCAGGGTTCGGAGTTGGAAGGCGAGAAACCACGGACTCCGAACTCCGAACTAATTTCCGGCGCCGTACCCAAGTGGCTAAGGGAGCAGTCTGCAAAACTGCGATTCAGCGGTTCAAGTCCGCTCGGCGCCTCCAAAGAAATCGCCACAGAGGCACAGAGGCACAGAGGCACAGAGAATGGCACGGCGTTCCCAGACTTTCGTGGTTTTTTCTCTGTGCCTCTGTGCCTTTGTGCCTCTCTCTATCACTCGCTGAGCTTATGCACATCTCGCTCTCACTCAAAGCTCTGCGCGAAGCCGTCCGCCGCGAGTTCGGCATCGAAGTCGTTCTGTCGACCGACGAGGACGTCCGCCATAGCGTGAACATGCTGATCGCCAAGAGCGGCGTCAGGGAGGCGGAGATCAAGTCCGTCGTCATCGACCCCGTTCTGGGCGAGGATGCCACGGTTGACGTGGCCGGTCCGGCGTTCGTGGAGGCGATTTCCAGCCTTCAGCGGTACGTAAGATCCTGAAGAGAAATTTCCGCATAAACATCGTTTTTCTCTCCGCGGTCTATCCGCCGAATTCAATCCCTAAAATTCTTGACAGCCCATGCGGGACTATGTATAGTCCGAACCTCCTTCGGGTGAAAGTAACCCCCCGTTATCATTGAATTTTATACCGCTATTTGCCTGAGTCGAGTCCCGGAGGAAAAGCGAGCCGCTCTAGAGCCTTGGGGAATGAGGGGGCGTGCGGCCCGCTTTCTGCCGAGCAGGGAGGCATTCGGGCAAAGGCCCGCGGGCGAGGAGCCAACACCACCGACCAAAGTTTTGGCCTAGTGGCGGTTGGCTTTTTTTGTCTCAAGAAAGGACGTCGGTCGGAAAACCGAAGGGGAGATCCCCTTTCATTAAACACATGGGGGAAGGCATGGCGAAGGTGCTGGAGGGTCCGGGGATGGACCTGTTCGCCAAGTGGGGAATCGCGGTTCCGCAACACGCCGTCGTGACCTCGCTCGAGCAGTTCGATCATCTCGCAGGGACCAACGACTGGCTGAAGAAGTCCAAACTCGTCGTCAAGGCGCACGAGGCAATCGGCTCCCGGATGAAGCAGGGGCTCGTCAAGGTCGATCTCGACACTGCCGGCGCCCGGGCGGCGACGAAGGAGATGCTGGGGCGGACGATCGGAACGATGGTCGTCTCGCAGGTCATTGTCTCCGAGATGGTCCCTCACTCGGCCGAGTATTACGTTTCCGTCAAGTCGACCCGCGAGGGGGCGGACGTCTTCCTCGCCTCCGTGGGCGGGATCGAGATCGAATCGCAATGGGACAAGGTGAAGAAGATCTCCGTGCTTGTGGGCGAGAAGCCTTCGGCGGCCGACCTCGAGAAGCTCGCGAAAGATGCCGGTTTCAAGGGAGACTTGGCCGGCAAGGCCGCCGAGGTCGCCGGAAGACTCTTCGACTGCTTCGACAACGAAGACGCGCAGTACATCGAGATCAACCCCGTGGGGCTTGCGTCCGACGGCCGCTTGGTGGCGCTAGACGCCGTGACGCTCCTGGACGGCGACGCGAGGTTCCGCCATCCGGACTGGGACTTCTCCTTCGCCGCGGAGTTCGGCCGGACGTACAGCGATGACGAGAGGTACATCCAGGAAGTCGACTCCAGGGTCAAGGGTTCCGTCAAGCTCATCCAGATCCCGGGCGGCGACACGGCCCTCCTGCCGGCTGGCGGCGGCGCCTCCGTCTTCTACGCCGACGCCGTGATCGCACGCGGCGGGAAGATCGCAAACTACGCGGAGTACTCGGGCGACCCGCCCGACTGGGCCGTCGAGGCGCTCACCGACAAGGTCTGCTCGCTTCCCGGGATCAAGAACATCATCGTCGGCGGGGCGATCGCCAACTTTACGAACGTGAAGGCCACGTTCACCGGGATCATCTCCGCCTTCCGGAAGGCGAAGGCCGACGGAAGGCTGAAGGGCGTTCGGATCTGGGTTCGGCGCGGCGGGCCTTACGAGAAAGAGGGCCTGGAGGCGATGCGGGCCTTGCAACAGGAAGGTTTCGACATCCGCGTCTACGACCGGTACACCCCCTTGACCGACATCGTCGACATGGCGTTGAGCAAGAACTAAGGGAGAGCGAGAGCCATGAGCATAGTCGCCAACAAGGATACGCGTCTCGTCATCATGGGGGGACCGGCCGGCGTCAACGCCGCCCGCCGGATGGCCGAGTTCTGCCACCTCATGTCGGTGCCGTTCTACGTGGAGGCGTTCGTCTTTCCGCCCGACGCGGGGAAGAACGCCGAGATCCCGTTGGGGAGCAAGATCCTCTCCATCCCCATCTACCGGAAGATGGCCGATGTGACCGAGAACCATCCGGACGTGAACACATGTCTGGTCTACATCGGGGGCGACCGGGCGCTGGCCGCGGCAACTGACGCGCTGAATGCCCCTGGAATCACTGTCCTCTCCATGATCACCGAAGGCGTTCCGGAGCGGGACGCGAAGCTGTTGCGGCGCCTCGCGATCGAGAAGGGGAAGGTCTTCAACGGTCCGTCCTCCATCGGGATCATCTCGGCGGGCCAGTGCCGCCTGGGCGTGGTCGGCGGCTCTTACGACAATCTGGTCCTTTCCAAGCTCTACCGCCCCGGCTCGATGGGCGTCATCACCAAGTCGGGCGGCCTCTTGAACGAGATCATCTGGATGTGCTCACAGTTCGCCGACGGGGTTACGACGGCCATCGGGATCGGCGGTGACGCCTACCCGGGGGCCGACTTCGTGACGTTCCTCGACATGTTCGAGAAGGACCCGGACACGAAGGCGGTCGTCCTCGTGGGCGAGATGGGCGGCAACGCCGAGGAACAGGCGGCCGACTGGCTGGCGGCCAAGCCGCGCCGGATCAAGGTGGTCGGCGTCGTCGCGGGCTTCTGCCAGGAATCGCTTCCCAAGGGGATGAAGTTCGGCCACGCCGGAGCGAAGGAAGGCCAGAAGGGCGAGGGGAGCGCCCGGCACAAGTCCGACCGCCTTCGCGCGGCGGGCGCGACGGTTCCCGAGACGTTCGGCGGTCTCGGTCCTGCGATCCAGAAGGTCTACAACGATCTCCGCGCGGCCGGGAAGATCAAGCCGGTCGCCGAGATCGATCCCGAGAAGCTTCCCCGCCTCCCCAAGACGATCGAGGAATCGATCAAGACGGGCGAAGTAATGGTCCCTCCGTTCGTCAAGTCGACGATCTGCGACGACCGTGGCGATGAGCCGTGCTACGCCGGCTACCCGGCCTCCGAACTGATCAACAAGGGGTACGACATCCCGCACGTCGTCGGCCTCCTCTGGCTCAAGCGGCTTCTCGCGCCGCACGAGGCCGAGATCATCCGGCGGATCGTCATGCTCTCGGCCGACCACGGTCCGTGCGTCTCCGGAGCGCTCACGACGATCATCGGCGCTTCCGCGGGAATCCCGCTCGCCCAGGCAGTGGCGTCCGGAATGTCGATGATCGGCCCGCGTTTCGGCGGCGCCGTAACGGACGCCGGCCGCTACTTCCAGATGGGCGTCGAACGGGGAATGCCCGTGTCCGAGTTTCTGGTCTACATGAAGAAGAACGTGGGGCCGGTTCCGGGGATCGGCCACCGGGTCAAGTCGCTCCGCAACCCGGACAAGCGGGTGAAGGAACTCGTCGGGTACGTCAAGTCGCTCGGGATCTCGACGCCCGCCCTCGACTACGCCCTCGATGTCGAGAAGACGACGACGGCCAAGAAGGACACGCTCATCCTGAACGTGGACGGCGCGATGGGCGCCATCCTGGTCGACCTCGGGTTCCCGATCGACGCCCTGAACGGCTTCTTCATCCTGGCAAGGACGATCGGATTGATCGGCCACTGGATTGACCAGCGGCGGCAGGACGCGCGGCTCATCCGCCTCCCGGTCTACCTCGCGAACTACGCGACGGAGCCGAAGCGGGCGGTGCCGGAGCTGGAAGGATCGCCCGAGAAACTCGTCGGCACGAAGTCGTAGAAGTGAAGATGAGCGATCAGCATTCAGCAATCGGCTTTCAGCTTCAGGATGGGAGCCTCCGTGTCTGCTTTGGCTGATTGCTGACCGCTGATTGCCGAACGCCGGCCCCCAAGCATCAACAAGGAGCCTTCAATGGGACTCTCAGTCGCTCAAAAGATCATCAAGGACCATCTCGTCTCCGGAACGATGGAGGCCGGCAAACCGATCTCCATCCGGATCGACCAGACGCTCACCCAGGACGCCACGGGGACGATGTCGTACCTCCAGTTCGAGGCCCTGGGCGTCGACCGCGTGAAGACGGAGCTCTCCGTTTCCTACGTCGACCACAACATGCTCCAGGACGACTTCAAGAACCCGGACGACCACCGTTACCTCCAGTCGATCGCGGCCCGGTACGGTCTCCACTTCTCGCGGCCGGGAAACGGAATCTGCCATCAGGTGCATCTCGAACGCTTCGGCCGGCCGGGGAAAACGCTCCTCGGTTCCGACTCCCACACGCCGACCAGCGGCGGAATCGGGATGATCGCCATCGGCGCCGGCGGGATGGACGTGGCCCTGGCCATGGCAGGAATGCCGTTCAACCTCAAGATGCCGAAGGTGATCGGCGTCAAGCTCGCCGGCAAGCTTCAGCCGTTCGTCTCGGCGAAGGACATTATCCTGGAAGTCCTCCGGCAAAAAACGGTGAAGGGGGGCGTCGGCGCCGTGTTCGAGTACTTCGGCCCCGGCGCGAAGACCCTCTCCGTTCCCGCCCGCGCGACGATTACGAACATGGGCGCGGAGCTCGGCGCGACGACCTCCGTCTTCCCGTCCGACGAGATCACGAAGGCGTTCATGGACGGGCAGGAGAGGGGAAGCCAGTGGGTCTCGCTCCAAGCCGATTCCGACGCCGTCTACGACGAGGTCATGGAGATCGACCTCTCGACACTCGAGCCGATGATCGCCTGTCCGCACTCTCCGGACAACGTGAAGAAGGTCCGCGAGATCGCCGGGCTTGACGTCCAGCAGGTCGCGATCGGCTCCTGCACCAACTCGTCGTACACCGACATGATGACGGTGGCGGCCATGCTGAAGGGCCGGACGGTGGCGCCGGGCCTCTCGGTCGGCATCTCCCCCGGTTCCCGCCAGGTGCTGGAGATGATCTCGAAGGACAGCGGGCTCACCGACCTGATCTCGTCGGGCGCGCGTCTCCTGGAGTCGGGGTGCGGCCCCTGCATCGGGATGGGGTTCGCCCCGTCGTCGGGCGGCGTGACGATCCGCTCCTTCAACCGGAACTTCGAGGGGCGGAGCGGGACAAAGGACGCCCAGTCGTATCTAGCCTCGCCGGAGACGTGCGCGGCGGCGGCCCTCACGGGGAAGATCACGGACCCGCGCGACCTGGGGATTCCACCGATCGACGTGGCGGTCCCGTCGAAGTTCGTCATTAACGACCGGATGATCATTCCGCCCGTCGCGGAGAAGGAGGCGGCGAAGGTCTCGATCATCCGCGGTCCGAACATCGCGCCTCTTCCCGAGAGCCGCCCGCTTACGGGCGTGCTCGCCGGAGAGGTCCTGCTCAAGACAGGCGACAACATCACGACCGACCACATCATGCCGGCGGGGGCGAAGGTCCTGCCCCTCCGCTCGAACGTCCCGGCGATCTCCGAGTACGTCTTCGAGCGCGTGGACAAGACGTTCCCGAAGCGGGCCCTCGATCTCAAGGGGCAGGGGAAGGATGGCTTCGTCGTGGGAGGGATCAACTACGGCCAGGGGTCGAGCCGGGAGCACGCGGCCCTCGCGCCGATGTACCTGGGCGTCCGCGCCGTGATCGTGAAGCAGTTCGCCCGGATCCACCTGGCGAACCTCGTCAACTTCGGCATCCTGCCGCTCACGTTCGAAAATGAATCGGACTACGACAAGGTGGACCAGGGCGACGCGCTCGAGCTGGACGTGACGAAGCTCGAATCCGGAAAGCTCCAGCTCAAGAACAAGACCAAGGGGCTCGAAATCCCAGTCGTCCACGCGCTGACGCCGAAGGACGTTGAGATGGTCAGGGCGGGAGGGGCCCTCGCCTACGTGAAGTCCCAGAGCGAGGCCGTCCCGGCATAGCGGGCGGACCGTGAGAGGAGACAATGACGACACAGCCAGCCAAGATCAATTGGACAAAGGTCGACGAAGCGCCGGCGCTTGCGACGTACTCTTTGCTTCCCATCGTCCGGGCGTTCACAAAGCCGGCCGGGGTTTCGGTCGAGCCGAGGGACATCTCTCTCGCGGGCAGGATAATCGCGAACTTTCCCGAGAACCTGACCGAGAGCCAGAGAATCCCCGATGAATTGGCCGCGCTGGGCGAGCTGGCCGCGAACTCGCCGGAAGCGAACATCATCAAGCTCCCGAACATCAGCGCGTCCGTCCCGCAGCTCAAGGCGGCAATCAAGGAACTGCAATCGAAGGGTTATAAAGTCCCGGATTTTCCCGAGGACCCGAAAAACGACGCCGAGAAGGAGATCAAGGCCCGGTACGGAAAAGTCCTGGGAAGCGCGGTCAATCCCGTCCTCAGGGAGGGGAACTCGGACCGAAGGGCGGCCGCGTCGGTAAAGAACTACGCCAGAAAGAACCCTCACAAGATGAGCGCGTGGAGCCCGGATTCCAAGGCGCACGTGGCGCACATGAGCGGAGGGGATTTCTACGGCAGCGAGAAGTCAGTCACCGTCGCCAAAGCCGGAAACGTCCGGATCGAGTTCGTCGGCCGGGACGGCAAGACCGCCGTCCTCAAGGAAAAGACGGCCCTCAAGGCCGGCGAAGTCATCGACGCGGCGGTCATGAGCAGGCGGGCGCTTCGCAAGTTCCTTGAAGAGCAGATCGAAGACGCCAAAAAGAGCGGCGCGCTCTTTTCCCTGCACCTCAAGTGCACGATGATGAAGGTCTCCGATCCCATCATGTTCGGCCACGCCGTATCCGTTTTCTTCAAGGACGTATTCGAGAAACATGCCTCCACGTTCAAGGATGTCGGCGTCAACCCCGACAACGGACTTGGCGACCTTTACGCAAAGATCGCGAAACTGCCCGAAGCCCAAAAGGCCCAGATCGGAGAGGACATCAAGGCTTGCTATAAGACCCGGCCCGAGATCGCGATGGTCAACTCGGACAAGGGGATCACAAACCTGCACGTGCCGAGCGACGTGATCATCGACGCTTCCATGCCGCCCATGATTCGCGAAGGCGGCAAAATGTGGGGGCCCGACGGCAAGCTCCACGACACCAAGGCCGTGATACCCGACAGGTCCTACGCGGGCATCTACCGGGAAATCGTCGACAATTGCAGGAAGAACGGCGCTCTTGATCCCAGGACCATGGGGAGCGTCCCCAACGTAGGCCTGATGGCGCAGAAGGCCGAGGAGTACGGGTCTCACGACAAGACATTCCAGGCCTCGGGGGACGGGACGATCCGCGTTGTCGACGAGTCGGGCAAGGTATTGCTGGAGCAGGCCGTGGAAGAAGGAGACATATTCCGCGCGTGCCAGACAAAGGATGCTCCGATCCGCGACTGGGTGAAGCTGGCCGTTACCAGGGCGCGGGCGACCGGAGCGCCGGCCGTATTCTGGCTGGACAAGAACAGGGCGCACGACGCCCAACTCATGGAAAAGGTCAACCTGTACCTCAAGGACCACGACACGACGGGCCTCGACATCAAGATCATGCCGCCCGTGGAAGCCATTCGCTATTCGCTCGATCGCATCAGGGAAGGGAAGGACACGATATCCGTCACGGGCAATGTCCTCCGTGACTACCTCACGGACCTTTTCCCGATCCTGGAGCTGGGCACCAGCGCGAAGATGCTCTCCATCGTGCCGCTCATGAACGGCGGGGGGCTTTTCGAGACGGGCGCGGGCGGGTCGGCGCCCAAGCACGTTCAGCAGTTTCTGGAAGAAGGGTATCTGAGATGGGATTCCCTCGGCGAATTCCTGGCGCTCGGCGTCTCGCTGGAGCACCTGGCGAACACGTTCAAGAACGAAAGGGCCCAAGTGCTGGCGGACACGCTTGACCAGGCGATCGGCAAGATCCTCGACTTCAACCGGTCGCCCGCCCGAAAGGTCGGCGAGCTGGACAACCGGGGGAGCCACTTCTACCTGGCCCTGTACTGGGCGCAGGCGCTGGCCGAGCAGACAAAGGACAAGGATCTTCAGGCGCGTTTCGCCGGCGCGGCCAAGCAGCTCGCGGAAAACGAGGCTGGAATCATCGACGAGCTCACCGGAGCCCAGAGAAAGCCCCAGGATATCGGCGGCTACTACCTTCCGGACTTCGGGAAGGCTTCCAAGGCCATGCGTCCCAGCGCGACCTTCAACGCGATCATCGACGCGATCGGTTGAGACGGAAAAGCGATCTCTTCCCAGGCACGCCTGCCCCGCCTGATTCAGGGGTTTAGTGACAAAGCTCCGTTGGGAGATCGCGTCGGTGAGGCTGGGAGATGGATGGAAGACGCACGGAGAGCACTACTCGTAGTGCGTCCACATCCGAAGAATCTTCACGATGCGTTCGCTTTCGAGAACCTGGTAGACGAGCCTGTGCTGGATATTGATCCGACGCGAATAGGCGCCTGCAAGGTCGCCGACAAGCTTCTCGTACGGCGGGGGGTTTTGAAACGGGTTTCTTTCCAGGATGCCGAGCAGGGTCTGGGCCTTTTCCTTTAACCCGCCGGCCTTGATTCTCTTTGCATCCTTTTGCGCTTGCTTCGTATAGACGAGCTTCCAGCTCACCAGCGAAGGTCCTCGGCGCACTCCTCGACAGGTGTCCTCACTCCCTTCCGAATCGATTTCCTCATTCCCGGAATCGAGAGCAGGAACAGCGTTTCCTGGATTGCAGACCAGTCTTCTTCTGAGACAAGAACGGCGCTGTTTCGCTTGCCCGTAATCAGGACGGGTTCATGGGACTTGGCCGCCTCATCGATGAGACGATAAAGGTTCGACCGGGCTTCGCTTGCAGTTCGCGTGGTCATAGAGTTTCTCCTTCCGAAAGCCGGTCAAAGCGTACGCTTTATCGTACGAGATGTCAAGACTCGGTCCGAACGTGAGGGGTTGCGAAAAGAAATGAGCGAAGCAGTGGCGCCGCTTCGCGCCGGGTCCTGACCGCCCACGCTTCGCCCGGCTTTCTGTAAGGTTGTCGACATTCCCTGGACGGTTTGTATGTTCTATAACCGCCTCCCAATACCTTTCCCCTTCATGAATTCTCCTGGTGTCTCAGTCACTTCGTGATCCCCCGCTTCTGGTTTCCTTCCTGGCACCATTGCTGCTCTTCCCCATCCCGAATGCGAATTGCCGCGTGGCGGACATTTGATCGACGAAGTCACTGACCGACAGGAGGACCCAAGATGAGACAGATTGCGTTCTATGGCAAGGGTGGGATCGGAAAGTCCACGACGTCGCAGAACACTCTCGCCGCGCTCGCCGAGATGGGCCAGAAGATTCTCATCGTCGGCTGCGATCCCAAGTCCGACTCCACGCGCCTCATCCTGCACGCCAAGGCGCAGAACACCATCCTGAGCCTCGCGGCGGCGGCGGGCAGCGTGGAGGACCTCGAGCTTGAGGACGTCCTCAGGGTGGGCTACAAGGGCATCAAGTGCGTCGAGTCCGGCGGCCCGGAGCCCGGCGTCGGCTGCGCCGGGCGCGGCGTGATCACGGCGATCAACTTCCTGGAGGAGAACGGCGCCTACGAGGGCATCGACTACGTCTCCTACGACGTCCTGGGCGACGTGGTGTGCGGCGGCTTTGCCATGCCGATCCGCGAAAACAAGGCCCAGGAGATCTACATCGTCATGTCCGGCGAGATGATGGCCATGTACGCGGCCAACAACATCTCCAAGGGCATTCTCAAGTACGCCAACTCGGGCGGAGTGCGCCTTGGCGGCTTGGTCTGCAATGAGCGCCAGACCGACAAGGAGCTGGATCTGGCCGAGGCCTTGGCGAAAAAGCTCGGCACCCAGCTCATTTACTTCGTGCCGCGCGACAACGTCGTGCAGCACGCCGAGCTACGGCGCATGACGGTGATCGAGTACGCGCCGGACTCCAAGCAGGCCGATCACTACCGGGCGCTCGCCCAGAAGATTCACGAGAACGGCGGCAAGGGCACGATCCCCACGCCGATCACCATGGACGAGCTGGAAGACATGCTGATGGAGCACGGGATCATAGAGCCGGTGGACGAATCCATCGTCGGCAAGACCGCCGCCGAGCTCGCAACGACGGCCTGATCGGCATCATCCGCCGCGGCGGACCGGCAAATCGAATTGAGCGAGGGGGCGGCATGAGCCTGACGGCAGAGGAAATGAAGGCCAAGAACCGGGAGATGATCGACGAGGTTCTGAAGGTCTATCCTGAGAAGGCCGCGAAGAAGCGGGCTAAGCACCTCGGGACTTTCGAGGACGGCAAGCCGGACTGCGCCGTCAAGTCCAACGTCAAGTCGATCCCCGGCGTGATGACGATCCGCGGCTGCGCCTACGCCGGCTCCAAGGGCGTGGTCTGGGGGCCGATCAAGGACATGGTGCACTTGAGCCACGGCCCGGTGGGGTGCGG
>MHEK01000008.1:21236-38965 GCA_001803795.1 Nitrospirae bacterium RBG_16_64_22 | reverse complement strand
GCCGGACGACGGGAACGGCCACCTTCCGTCCCTCGCGAAAGCAACGCTCGATGAGGAGATCCGTCTCGACTTCCCCGCGCACGGCCCTGTAGAGCCCGACCGCCCGCGCTCCCTCGAAGAGCGCCATCGCGCCCAGACGGGCGGCGATCGCCTCGCTCATTTCACGTCGCATTGAGGAGCCGATCGCCTCGCGGCGGGCGATCATCTCCCGGCGGATCTCTTCTTTGGATCGTGGGGGAATCATCCAGCCTCGCTTGAAGGCTGGGAAGGTACCACCTGGGAAAGGGCGTGTCAATCGAAGGGGCGACGCGAGCTACAGAGACGGCGCTGAAGCCGGCGAATCGGGCCAAGCGGCCCGGCCACCGGGTCACGCTTTTCTCAGAAGCTCCATCAGGCCTCGAAGGTTCGTGGAGACCCTCTCTCCCGACTCCACCGTGAGAGGCGCGCGTGAGACCAGGACCCGGCGATCGGCGCGGACAAGCAGGGCCGTCTTGTCAAGGCGGTCCATATCGCGCGAGCCGGGCGAGGATGTCAGCTTGATCTCGATGGCCCATCGGCCGCCGGCGAGATCCAGGACGAGGTCGATCTCCTGACCGTCGCTCGTTCTGAGGAACGACGACTCGAACCGTTTCCCCAACGCGTTCAGCAGCCCATGAACCTGCTCGACGACAAACCCTTCCCAGCTCGCGCCGACCCATGGCCGCGTCAAGAGATCGTCCGGGGTAGAGACCCCGAGCAGGGCATGGAGAAGACCGCTGTCCCGCCAGTAGATCTTGGGGCTTCGGGTCAGTCTCTTTCGCACGTTTCCGTGAAACGGGGAAAGGCGGCGGACAAGGAAGGCTCCCTCGAGATAGTCAAGGTAAGCGTTGACCGTATGGTAACTCAACCCGAGACTCCGACCGATGTCCGAAGCGTTCCAGACGGCCCCGTGACAAGCCGCGAGCATCTTGAGGAACCGGATCGTCGTTCGAGGCTTGGCGGGAAAACCCCACTGCGGGAGGTCTCGTTGGGCCAGAAGCTCGATATAGTGGACCTGCCAGTCCGGAAATCTTCCGGGATCGAGTATTCCGCCATCGGGATACCCGCCCCTGAGCCAGAGGCGGTCGCAATGCGCCGCCGGTCTCTCAGGCGCAAGAAACGGCGTCAACTCGCAGAGCGCAAGGCGGCCGGCAAGGGACTCGGAGACCTGACGCGCAAGAGCGGGCGAAACTGAACCGAGGAGAAGAAAGCGCCCCCAGCGAGACCGATCCTGGTCAATGGCGGCTCGGAGGCGTGGAAAAATATCCGGATACGCCTGGGCCTCGTCCAGGACCACCAGAGACCTGGACTTCACGATCTCGTTCCACTGCAAGTCCAATCGCAGGCGTTCCGGCTCCAGTTCGAGGTCGTAATCGCGCCGCCCCAGCGTCCGGGCAAGAGTTGTCTTGCCCGCCTGCCGGGGCCCGAGAAGAGCGACCGCGGGGTACTTCGCCAGCAACGCCCGAAGATGCGGGCCGACCAGCCGCCGGATCATGTCTTACATTATAGAAATCTATTTCTATTTTGCAAGGTCTCTCTTCTCGATCCTTGATGTGCCGGTGGACGCCTTTACAAGGCACGGGTGCGGGGGAGAGGCGATCGTCTCGCTCATGGCGTACCCTCCACTTCGCCGGAAAGAACCAGGACTATCGCGGAAGCAGCGCCGAGCGAAGGCAGCACGAAATGCTAGACCTTCACGCCTTCCATCTTGACGCCGACTTCGTAGCCGAGGCGCTTCGAGAGCTCGAGGCCGGCGCGCTTCAGGAGGGGAACGAACTGGCTCTGGATCTTCTCCGGGGTAATGCGGTAGGCAGGGCCGGAGATCGCGATGCCGGCCACGACCTCCTGGGAGTAGTCGCGGACAGGGACGCCGACGGAGCGAACGCCCTCTTCGTACTCCTCCTCGTCGAGGGCATACCCGTTCTCGTAGACGGCGTCCAGCCTTCGGAAAAGCTCCTCGCGCGTCGCCACGGTGTGGGTCGTATAAACCACGAGCTTGCTCCGGCCGAACAGGTGCATCAGATCCTCGCGGGGCATGAACGCAAGCTGGGCTTTCCCGAGGGCCGTACAGCAGGCCGGGATGATGGCTCCCAGGCGGGAAGCCGAGCGAACGGCCTGCCGCGTCTCCACGACGTCCAGGTAGACGGCATTCGTTCCCTTCAGGATGCCGAGGTACGCCGTCTCGTTCACGTCCTCGACGATCTTTGCGAGGACGGGACGGGCTTGGCGGACCGCGTTGGTCGAGTGGATGAATGTCTGGCCAAGCTCAAACGTCTTGAGCCCGAGCCGGTAGTTCCCCGTCGTCTTGTTCTGCTCGATGTATCCTCTCAGCTCGAGCGTGGCGAGTATCCGGAAGACGTTGTTCTTGGGGAGGCCAAGCCGCCGGGAAATCTCGGTGACGCCCAACTCGACCTCCTGGGGAGAGAACGCGCCCAGAATGTCCAAGGCGTGGGCGATCGATTGTATGAGGTATTCGCCCTTGTCCCTTTTCATCAGGCGACAATCTAGAACAGCGTTTGAAGAGTGTCAAGGCGTTTTCCGCCCGCGACGCCCCTTGAAGCCGGCGGAGAAAGGAGATAGATTACCATCAGCTTCGTGACGGGGAACTATGTGACGAGACAATCCGAGCCGGCCGCCTGGTACCGCCTCCGCCTGGCGGGGGTGTCCAGAATCGCCGAGGTTCTTTCAACCATTCACCAGAGGGCCGACCTGGACGCCGCGCCCGTGTCGGTCCTCATCGGGCCGGGATCACCCACGGCTGACGGACCGGTCAAGGTCGTCGAGTTTCTCCTTTCCTCCGACCGTCCCCCGGCCGAGGTCCTGTCCCTCTTCGCCGCCCTCCGGATCAGGCCAGAACCGCGGTGGATCAGCGAATCGGTGGCGGACCTGATCGCTCGGATCCATCTGGCCCATGAGTACGGGGTCCAGGAGCCGGCCTCCTGCAAGGGCACGCTCGTGGACGAGGAAGGAAAGCCGGAGATGTACGAGCTGGTCTACAGGGACGCCAACCAGACGCGGTATATCTATCGGGTCACGACGCAAGGGACCCTCCTGAGCCACTCGAAGATGCTGTCCGAAACTTTCCGCCGAATCTCGTATCTTTAGCAGGTTGCTGAAAAAACCCCTCTCCCCTCGGGAGAGGGCGGGGGCGAGGGCGATCTTGCTTTCAAAAACATTTGTTTTTACTATCCCCCTCATCCTGACCTTCTCCTCCGAAGGAGTCCGGTCCGAAGGACTCTCCGAAGGAGTCCGGAGTCCTTCCGGACCGGACTCCTTCGGAGAGTCCTTCGGGCCGGGGGGAGAAGGGAAAAGACTTTTTTAACACCCTGTTAGGCGGATTGCCGCGTTTTGGCAGTGCAAAGAATGCGAGATATCCGCGATTTCCCGGGGTGAGAGCATTGACAGGAGCCCATTCGGGCGGTAAATTCAATTCAAACCCGAGGCACGGCCCAATTCGGTCAGGACGAAACATGGCCCACGACAGCAGAAAAATCGCTTCGTATTTCATCTCTTCCGGCGGCCTCCTGGCGACGCGGCCGGTCGTCGTCCATTTCCGCGACGGACGCGTACAGAAAGGATACGTTCGCGGGTTCTCCATGGAGACGCCGATATTCGAGTTCATGCCGATCGAACAGCTCGTCGACGAGGCGTTCGCGGAGTGGACGCCCGTACGCACCGACGACCTGAAGGCGATCTTCTTCGTCCGCAATCTGGAAGGAAACTCGGACCGGAAAGACCGGATAGACGCCGCCCGGGAAGGACTGGGAACGAAGGTGTCCGTCACCTTCCGCGACGACGAAACGGTCGTAGGCTACATCCCGATCCCTTGGAACCCGACGGCCGACGGCGCGTTCTACCTCTTTCCGGCCGACCCCAATTCGAACAACGCCGTGATCTCCGTCTATCCGGCCTCCGTCAAGAAGGTCGAGCCCCTCTCGACCTGACCGGACATCGCCGCCCGAACCGTGTTCCGGACAATCCTGGTTCCCACCGACTTCTCCTCTTGCTCGCGAAAGGCGTACGACAAGGCCGCCGAGCTGGCCGTCCGCTTCGATGGAAAGATCATCCTCATGACCGTCGTTGACCAGCGGATTCTCGATTCCGCCGGAAGGCTCGGCCTGGGAACGAAGCGGACGGTGGAGGCGGCGGCGCTCAAGGAGACGAAGCGGCTGTTCACGCGGTTCGTCAAGGCATTGCGCGACCGCGGGAGGATCCGCGAGGAGGCGATCGTCTTCGGCGCGCCGGACGCGGAGATCGCGAAGAAGGCGAGGGAAATCCGGGCCGACCTGATCGTCATGGGAAGCCACGGGAAAACCGGGCCGATCGACTACGTCCTCTTCGGAAGCACGGCGGAGAAGATCGTCCGCATGACCCCGTGCCCTGTCCTCACCGTCCCGCTGTGAAGAACCGCCTCCCAGCCTCGCCCGCCCACGAGCACAAAGCCCAGGCGAAGAAGAGCATCGGCTGCATGGTCGTCACCTGCTCCGACACCCGAACGGAGGAGAACGACGCCAGTGGTCGGGCCATCCGGGAGCTTCTGGACCGCGAAGGCCACGCGGTCCGCCTCTACCGAATCGTCAAGGATGACCCAGAGATGATCCGCGGGGCGATCGAGGAAGGGACCGCGACGCCGGCTGTCGAAGCTATTCTCATCAACGGCGGGACGGGACTCACCAGGCGGGACGTAGCGTTCGAGACGGTCGATGGACTGCTGGAAAAACGATTGGACGGCTTCGGCGAGTTGTTCCGGTTTCTGTCGTATCAGGAGATCGGGTCGGCGGCGATCCTCTCGCGGGCGACGGCCGGCGCCTGCAAGGGGCGGCTGATCGTCTCGATGCCGGGATCCGAGAACGCCGTCCGGCTGGCCATGGAGCGCCTCATCCTTCCCGAACTCACCCACATCGTCAGCCAGATCCAGAAGTAGGTCGATAGGTCAAAGGGTCAAAGGTCGAAGGATCAAAGGATCAAAGGATCAAAGGGTTGAAGCGTTGAAGGGTCGAAGAACTGATCGGAGAAACGTTCGAACGGCGGGTTCGTGAGCTTTCAACCTTCAACTTTCAACAAATGTCTTCCAGGCTCTCTGTCCTACGGCTGGTCTTTGAGCGCGTCGAGGTGATTCAGGATCCGTTCGGCCTCGAACGGCTTGCGGAAAAAAACGCTCTTGGCCGGGTTGATGTACCCGGCCCAAGCCTCGACCGGCTCGCTGGAGAAGAGGACGGCGTGGATCTCGCGCCGGTCGATCACCGAGAGAGCGCGAACCACCGCCTCGGAACCGGAGTCGAGATCGAGGAGTATGGCGTCCGGCTTCTGGATGTCGAGGACCTGATCGAGGTTCCGGACGGAGGTGGAGACCGTCGCGTAGAAGCCGTGCAGGATCAACCGATCCGCCAGAAGGAAGGCGAGGCTCAGATCCGCACCGACCACCAGGACGCGACAAGAACCGTTTTCCATGCCGTCGGGATCCAACTCAAAGGGTCTTGCGGCCACTGCGCTCTGAGCCATTGTTTGCTCCTTCTTAACGCCTCCGACCTGCTCTCCATCGAGCCGGAAGACACCGGGGAAGAAACGGGAACCGAACCGGGGAGGGACCGGTCCGGCCCCCGCGTCGACCAACCCAGCGACCGGGGTGCCTCGGCCGAGACGGAGGGGTACTCGTCCGAGACAGCCTCGATCTTGGGAACGCCTTTTCCTTCCGCTTGAGAGTCTTGCAGGCACGGTGCCAGTAAACAAGTGGTCCGTCGGAAGTTTCGGAACATACGAAAAAACAAGGCGTTACAGCTTTCAACGAGAAGGAGACCCGACGACCCTTGCGTCCGAGGAGAGTCCGACAAAGTAGACAACTCCCGATCAGGGGTGTCGATATTTCAAGACGGGACCTGCCGTGATCACTCGCGTCCCTGCCCTTCCGTCCCCCCGCCCACACCCAGTTGCTCCATCAGCCGGAAAAGGTACGTTCGGCTGATCCCCAGCCGCCGGGCGGCGTCCGCCTTGTTTCCGCCCGACGACTTGATCGCATCGAGCACCAAACGCCTCTTGAAATCCCTGACGGAGCCTTCCATCCCGCTGGGTACGCCGGATCCGCACTCTTTCTCCGCCGCCTCCGTATCGATGAGCGGCTGGATCTCCGGCGGCAGGGATTCCAGCGAGATCTCATTCCCCTTTTCGAGGATCATCGCTCTCTCGACGACGTTCTGGAGTTCCCGGACGTTTCCGGGCCAGGAGTACGCCTGTAGGGCGTTGATTCCTTCTTTCGAAATTGTGGTGATCTCCCGACGCGCCGCGATCCGCCTCCCGTTGAGCACGCGCCAAGCCAAGGGAACGATATCCTCGGGGCGTTCGCGAAGGGGCGGAATATCGACCGCCATGACGTTGATTCGGTAGTAGAGGTCCTTGCGGAAGGTCCCGTTCTTGACCATCTCTGTCAAGGGCTTGTTCGTCGCGGCGATGATCCGCGCGTTCGTCCTGAGCACCTCCGTCCCCCCCACCCGCTCGAACGCGCCTTCTTCGATGACGCGCAGGAGCTTGGGCTGGAGCGCGAGGGGAAGCTCCCCGATCTCGTCAAGAAAGACCGTTCCTCCATCCGCCATTTCGAGCCGGCCGACCTTGCGCGCGTGCGCTCCCGTGAACGATCCCCGCTCGTGGCCGAAGAGGTCCGACGCGAGAAGTTCCTCGGACAGGATCGTGCAGTCCACCTTGACGAACGGGCCTGCTTTCCTCTGGCTTTGCTGGTGGAGGTAGCGGGCGACCACGCCCTTCCCCGCGCCGCTCTCCCCCAGGATTAGCACCGTGGCGTCGGTCTCGGCCACCCTCCGGGCGAGGGCCAGAACGCCGGCCATCGCGGGAGACTCGGCCACCGGGTCGATCGGGTCGCCCGAGAGCGCCTCGGTCAGGATGGCGTTCTTCCGGCTCAGGCTCTGCCTCTCCAGGGCGTGCCGCAGGCGAAGCGACAGTTCCTCGAACGACGAGGGCTTCAGGATGAAGTCGTACGCCCCCAGCTTGATCGCCTCGACCGCCCTCTCCACCGTTCCGTGGGCCGTCAGCATCAGGACATCCACGTCGTTTCCGCCGTCCCGCAGGGTCCGGAGGACCTCGATCCCGTCGCCGTCGGGGAGCATCATGTCGAGGAGGATGGCGGTTGGACGGCCAATCCGGACCATTTCGAGTCCTTCCCTGGCCGTCCCGGCCTTGAGCACGCGGTACCCTTCGAGCTCGAGGCGGTCGCCGATCAGGCCCGAGATGTTCGGATCATCGTCCACGATCAGAATCGTATGTCCGGCCATGGAATCCCCCCTCCGCGCTGGAAACTCAAAACTCTGAACCGCAAAGTGCGCCTCAATCCCCGCCCCTTGGGGCGGGGTCAAGGCGCACAAATGCAAATAACGAAAAGCACCTTGGAGGTCGGAGAACCCCGCCTTAAAGGCGGGGTTCTTCAACTCCCAACTCCGAACTCATCATCCCATCGGCAGATAGACCGAAAACCGGCTTCCCACGCCGACGGTGCTCTCGACCGTCAGCCTTCCCCCGTGGAGCTCCACCAGATTCTTCGCGATGGCGAGTCCCAGCCCGGCGCCCTCCTTCACCGCCTCCGCCTGGGTGAACGGGTCGAATATTTGCGGCAGGAACTCGGCGGAAATCCCTCCGCCCTCGTCCGCCACGTCGATCCGGAACTCGTATGAACGGGTGCCCGCGTCGATCGTGACCCTGCTTCCCGAGGGAGAGTGCTTGATCGCGTTGTGAAGGAGGTTGACGAGGACCTGGAGAATGCGGTCCCTGTCGACCGCCAACGCGATCCGCTCGCTCCCGTCGGCAGAACCGCCGACGACCTGGACGCCGCGCTGTTCCGCGATCCCCTGGACCTCCGCCATCGCGTCGCGGACGATCTCCCACACGGCCTGGGGGACCCGGTTCAGGACGATCCGCCCCTCCTCGATCCGCGAGAGATCGAGCAGTTCGTTCACCAGCCGGATCAGGTGATCGGTCGTCCGGATCTGGGCCTTCAGGTAGTCCTGCTGTTTCGGGCTGATCGCCCCGCCGACGCCGGCCAGGATGTTCTCGGCCGACCACCGGATCGAGGTGAGGGGCGTGCGGAGTTCGTGCGACATGGTGGCGAGGAACTTCGTCTTCATCTGCGTGGCGTGGACGGCCAGTTCCTTCTGCCGGTTCAGCTCCTCCGTAAGATGGCGAAGCTCGACGTTCTCCTCCTTGAAGGCGAGCGACTGCCTAAGTTCGTCGGCCATCCGGCGCAGTTCCTCGTTCTGCCGCGTGAGCGCCTCCTCCCGGCGCTTGAGCGAGTCGGTCAGCGCGTTGAACGTTCCCGCCAGCACCTCGATCTCGTCCCCCGTCGAGAAGTAGACCGAGTGCGGGTCCGCCCCGGGGTCCTCGAGCTTCTGGACACGCCGCGCGAGTTCCAGGATGTTCTGCTCCTTCTTGCGAAGCTTCTGGATGAGGACCGTCACGTAGTACGTGAGGCCCCACATGGCCAGGATCTTGAGAATCTCCATCGAAATCTGGGGCCGGACCGGACCGGCGGCCGCCAGGACGTCGTAACCGATGACGGCGGAGTAACCCAAGGTGGCCTGGATAAGCGAGACGAACATGGCCGTCTGGCCGTAGCGGAATCCGGTCCCGAACCCGACCAGGTAATAGAAGACGTAGAAACTGCTCCGGGTCCCCTCCGAGATAAGGATCCCGAACGTGATGATAACGTTGTCGAACGTGAGGCCGATGTACACCCTGGACCGGGGAAACCATCCGAAGTGGAGCGACAGGCGGATGAACGCGAGGCCGGCGAGGTAGGCGCCGAAGAGGAGCGATGAATAGTAGGCCGTGCTCCCGGGAACGGGAGCCCCCAGGTTGACGTAAGCGTAGACGGCTACGGCCGTGATGACGACGAACCGGACGCGGAGCTGCTCCCGCTCGAGGCGGACCCGCTCTTCCAGCTTGATTTCGTCCAACCCGGCCATGCCGCTTCCCCGCGTCTTTTCCCGCGCTTATATCCGAAACCCGTGGGCGTGTCAACGCGGTTGGGTCAATGGGTTGCTGGGCGGCTGGGTTGATGGGAGACGCCCAACCATCGACCTTTTCAATTTCCAATTTCAAATTTCCAATTTGCAATTTACAATTTTCAACTCCCCACCACCGCCCCAGCGTTGAATGACCCATGTCGATTATGGTACGTTTCTCAACGACACCGGAGGTCAAGCCATGCCCGAGACGCTTCGGAACCTGATCGACGGCCGATGGACCGAACCGCCCCCTTCGAAAACGATCGAGAGCGTCAATCCGGCTCGCGCGTCGGACGTCCTTGCCCGCGCTCCCCGCTCTTCTGCGGCCGAAGTCGATGCCGCCGTTCTGGCCGCCCGGCGGGCGTTCGACGGCTGGCGGCTCACGCCCGCGCCGCGCCGGGGGGAGGTCCTCTTCCGCGCGGGCGAGCTTCTGGCGCGAAGGAAAGAGGAGCTCGGCGGGCTCGTCACGAGGGAGATGGGGAAGGTCCTGAAGGAGGGCCTGGGCGACGTCCAGGAGGCGGTCGACATGGCCTTCTACATGGCGGGCGAGGGCCGGCGGCTCTCCGGCGAGACGGTCCCCTCGGAGCTTCCCGACAAGGACGCGAAGAGCGTCCGCGTGCCCGTCGGCGTCTGCGCCCTCATCACGCCCTGGAACTTCCCGGTTGCCATCCCGGCCTGGAAGATCTTCCCCGCGCTCGTCTGCGGAAACACGGTCGTCTTCAAGCCGTCGTCTCTCACGCCCGCCTGCGCGACGCGCCTCGTAGAGGTCCTGGTCGAGGCCGGCCTCCCACCCGGCGTCCTGAACATGGTCCACGGGACCGGAGCGGAGACGGGAAACGCCCTTGTCTCTCACCCGGGGATCGACGCCGTGTCTTTTACCGGATCGTGCGATACGGGCGAGGGAATCGAGCAAGCCTGCGGCGCCCTTCACCGGTCCGTCTCGACGGAGATGGGCGGGAAGAACGCCATCATCGTGATGGACGACGCCGACCTGGACCTCGCCGTGGAAGGGGCCGTCTGGGGCGGGTTCGGCACGTCGGGCCAGCGGTGCACGGCCGCCTCGCGCGTCGTCGTCCACGAGAGGGTCCGCGAAGCCTTTGTGGATAAGTTAGTCGGCCGGGCCAAGACCCTGCGGCTGGGAGACGGTCTCGATTACGGGACGGACGTGGGACCCGTCGTGAGCCAGGAGCAGATGAACAAGGTCCTGGACTACATCGAGATTGGAAAGAAGGAGGGGGCAAAGCTCCTCTGCGGCGGACAGCGGGCAATGAAGGGACCGCTCGCGGAGGGATGGTTCGTCGAGCCGACGGTCTTCTCGGACGTCGACCCGAACATGCGGATCGCCCGGGAGGAAATCTTCGGCCCCGTCGTGGCCGTCATCCGGGCGCGGGACCTCGCTCACGCCGTCGAAATCGTGAACGGGACGAAGTACGGCCTGTCGTCGGCGATCTACACGAGGGACGTGAACAACTCGGCCATCGCCGAACGCGACCTGGATACGGGCCTCGTCTACATCAACGCCTCGACGATCGGCGCGGAGATCCAGCTTCCGTTCGGCGGAACGAAGGGAAGCGGAAGCGGCCCGCGCGAGGCCGGCGGGCGGGGCGGCGCTCTCGACTTCTTCACGAAGTGGAAGGTGATCTACCGGGACTTCTCCGGCCGCCTGCAGAAAGCCCAGATCGACAGGGGATGAATCGGTGAAACGGTGAATGGGTGAATAGGTGAATAGGTGAATAGGTGAATGGGTGAATCGGTGAAACGGTGAAACGACCGATCGACAACTACGCCTTTGTGCCTTTGCGCCTCCGTGCCTTTGTGCCTATGTGCCTTTGTGCCTCTGTACCTCCGTGCCTCTGCGCCTCCGTGCCTCCGTGGCGTCCTTCCCAGGGAATCTCATGACGGACCTCGTCTCCCGCTCTAAAGCGGTCATCGCCCCGTCGCTCGCCTTCGTGACCGACATCCACGCGGTCAAGGCCGAGGGCGTCTGGATCACCGCCGCCGACGGGAAGCGGTACCTCGATTTTTCCTCCGGCCTCGCCGTCGCCAACATCGGGCACAACCATCCCGCCGTCGCCGCGGCGGCCAAGGCCCAGATCGATTCGTTCATCCATACGAGCGACGTCTACCGGACCGAGCCGATGGTCGCCCTGGCCGAGAAGATCGGGACGATCGCCCCGCCGGGCCTCGCCTCCTGCTTCTTCTCCAACAGCGGCGCCGAGGTCGTCGACGGGGGAGTCAAGCTCGCGCGCTTCGTCACGGGCCGCCAGGGGATCATCTCCTTCACCGGCGCGTTCCACGGCCGGACGCTCGGCGCCGTCTCGCTCACGACATCGAACGTGAAGTACCGCAGGCGGTCCCATCCCCTCCTCCCCGCCGTCTACCACGCCGACTTCCCGTACTGCCTGCGCTGTCCGGTCTCGCGCGACCGCGACGCCTGCGGCCTCGAATGCCGCGCCGATCTGGAGCGGATCTTCAAGACGGTCATTCCGCCGGAAGAAGTCGCCGCCGTCATCATCGAGCCGATCCAGGGCGAAGGCGGCTACATTCCCGCGCCGGCGGAGTACCTGGCCTATCTCCGCGAGACGTGCGACCGGCACGGGATCATGCTGATCTTCGACGAGATCCAGTGCGGGATGGGGAGAACGGGCCGGTTCTTCGCGTGCCAGGGCGCGGACGTCGTTCCGGACGTCCTGTTGATCGCCAAGGGGATCGCGTCGGGGTTTCCCCTTTCGGTCATCGTTGCGCCGCGGGAGACGATGGAGAAGTGGACGGCCGGCGCCCACGGGACGACGTTCGGGGGAAACCCCGTCGCCTGCGCCGCGGCCCTGGCCACGATCGACGTCATCGAGCGGGAGGGGCTTCTCGACCGCGCCGTTTCTCTCGGCCGCCGGGCGGCGGGGAGGCTCGTCGATCTGTCGCAGCGCTTTCCCGTCATCGGGGACGTCCGGGGCCCCGGCCTCATGATCGGGATCGAATTCGTGAAGGAGGACGGCTCGCCCGCCCCCGAAGCGTGCAGGAACGTCCGCGCGGCCTGCGAACAGCGGGGGCTCGTCCTGATCGACTGCGGCCGGGACAAGCACGTCATCCGCTTCATCCCGCCCCTCGTCACGACGGACGCCGAAATGGACCAGGCCCTGGAGATCGTCGAGGAGTCCCTGAAGGAGTTCCAGAGATGAACCGCAGAGAGCGCAGAGACCGCAGAGAAGAGCGGGAGAGACTCGTCCTGAAAGGGAAGGAGAAAGACGTCCTCCGCGCCCTCCGCGTCCTCTGCGGTGAACCAGCATGACCGTTGAAAAGGGAAACGGGCGAATCCGCATCGTGATTCTCGGCGCCGCCGGGCGCGACTTCCACAACTTCAACGTCTTCTTCAAGCGCCGGCCCGAATACGACGTCGTCGCGTTCACGGCCGCGCAGATCCCGGGCATCGCGGGCCGCGTCTATCCTCCCGAACTCGCCGGGCCGCTCTATCCGGACGGCATCCCGATTCTCGGTGAGGACCGCCTCGCCGACCTCGTCCGCGAGCGCGGCGTCCACCGGGTCGTCTTCGCCTACAGCGACGTCTCGCACGAGCACGTCATGCACGCGGCGTCGAGGGCCCTCGCGGCCGGCGCGGATTTCTGGATCCTGGGGCCCGGATCGACGATGCTGAAGGCCAGGATCCCCGTCATCTCCGTGTGCGCCGTCCGGACGGGCGCGGGGAAATCTCCCGTCACACGGTACGTCCTCGGCGACCTCGCCCGGCGGGGCCGAAAGGCCGTCGTCGTCCGCCACCCGATGTCTTATGGAGAGCTGTCCGCTTCGGATTCCGTCCAGAAGTACGCCCGGGTCAAGGACCTGGACAAGGCCGGTCTCACGATCGAGGAGAGGGAGGAGTTCGAACCGATCGTCGCCCAGGGCGGGACCGTGATGGCGGGGATCGACTACGAGGCCGTCCTTTCCGCCGCGCAGAAGGAGGGGGACATCATCCTGTGGGACGGGGGGAACAACGACTTCCCGTTCCTGCGGCCGTCTATCGAGATCGTCGTGGCCGATCCCCTTCGGGCGGGCGACGAGCTCCGCTTCCACCCCGGAGAGACCAACCTCCGCAGGGCGAACGTGGTGGTCGTCTCCAAGGTCGCCTCGTCGCCGCCGGAGAACGTGGCCCGGGTCGAGGAGAACGTCCGGCGCGCGAACCCCGAGGCGAGGATAGTCCGGATGAACCTCGCGATCCGGGCGCTCGGGATCAAGAAGTTCAAGGACAAGCGCGTCCTGGTCGTGGAGGACGGCCCGACGCTCACGCACGGCGGGATGGGCTACGGCGCGGGGACGCTCGCCGCACGGGCCGCCGGCGCCGTGATCGTCGATCCCCGCCCCCACGCAGTCGGCATGATGAGGCATTCGTTCATCGCCCATCCCCACCTGGGAAACGTCCTCCCCGCCATCGGGTACTCCCCCGCCCAGATCGAGGACCTCGCCGCGTCCATCCGGCGCACGCCGTGCGACGCCGTCGTCGCGGCGACCCCGATCGACCTGGCGCGGGTGGTGAGAACCGACAAGCCCGTCATCCGCGTCTCCTACGACGCCGTGGACGCCGGCCGGCCCACGCTGGCCGATGCGCTGGACGCGTTCTTCAAGGAGCACGGGGGGTGAAGAGGCTCGTCGTCGCTCTGGGCGGGCACGCCCTCATCCGCCCCGGCGAGCGGGGAACGATCGACCAGCAGTTCGCCCACATGCGCGAGGCCGTCGCCCCCGCGGCCCGGCTGATCCGGCGGGGATACCAGGTCGTCTTCACGCACGGAAACGGCCCCATCGTCGGAACCCTTCTTCTCCAGACCGAGGCCGCGCCCGAGCGGGCCGCCCCGATGCCCCTCTACGTCTGCGATGCCGAGTCGCAAGGGGAGATCGGCCTCCTCATCCAGCAAACGCTGGAGAACGAGATCGGCCCGGACCTCCCGATCGCCGCCGTCGTCACGCAGGTCCTCGTCGATCCCGCCGACCCGGCCTTCTCGAAACCGACCAAACCCGTCGGACCGTTCTATGCGGAAGAGGAAGCGCGCGCTCTCGCCGCCGACCGGGGATGGACCATCCGCGAGGACGCCGGCCGCGGGTGGCGCCGCGCCGTCCCGTCGCCGCGCCCGCTCCGCATCGTCGAGGAGGAGGTGATCCGCCGGATGGTGGAGGCGGGCATCGCCGTCATCGCGGCGGGCGGCGGCGGCATCCCCGTCATCCGGAGCGAGACCGGCCTTCTCCGCGGCGTGGACGCAGTGATCGACAAGGACCTGACCGCGGCCCTGCTCGGCCGCGCGGTCGGCGCGAGCGCCCTCCTGATCGGAACGACCGTCGAGCAGGTTTGCACGGAATACGGGAAACCCAACGAAGTCCCCATCGGCGCCATGACCGTCAAGCGCGCCAGGTCCTATCTGGAGGCGGGCGAGTTCGCCCCGGGGAGCATGGGCCCCAAGATCGAGGCCGCGATCGCCTTCCTGGAAAGCGGCGGCCGGATGGTCGTAATCACGACTCCGGACAAGATCGAAGCCGGCCTCGAGGGAAAGGCCGGCACGCGAATCGTGGGGTAGGGCTATGAGCGTTCTGTCCCGCCTTCTCTTTCCTCTCGCCCGCCGGTTCATCGCCGGGAACACGGTCGAGGACGCCCTCGCCGCGGCGCGGACGCTTCACGCGCGGGGATTTGCTTCGATTCTGGACTTCCTGGGAGAGCACGTCCGCCGGGAAGAGGACGCGAAGACGGCCGCCCGCGCGTACGAGGCCCTCGTCGAGCGCCTCGCGGCGGACGGCCTGGACGCCATGATCGCCCTCAAGCCGACGCATCTCGGCCTGGAACTGGGAGAGGCGTTCTGTCTCGGGCTCCTTGAAACGGTGACCGGGCACGCCGTTCTCCGCGGCATCCGCGTCGGAATCGACATGGAAGACTCATCCACGACGGACGCCGCGCTTGCCGCCTACCGGAGGCTGAACGGCAAGTTCCCGGGAAGCGTCCAGATCGCCCTCCAGGCCCGGCTCAAGCGAAGCGCGGCGGACCTCTCCGGCCTGATCGCCGAAGGAGCCTCCGTCCGCCTCGTCAAGGGCGCGTACAAGGAGCCCGCGACGATCGCCTATACGCGGATGAGAGAGATCCGGAAGAACTTCCTCGATCTTCTCGAACGGCTCCTGCGGGAGGGGCGTGACACGGCGGTCGCCACGCACGACGCCGTTCTGCTGCGTGAAGCGAAAGAACGCGTCCGACGCCTGAATGCCCCGCCCGAAAAGGTCGAGTTTCAGATGCTCCTCGGCATCCGCCCCGACCTCCAGCACCGGCTTCTCGCGGAGGGGTACAGAGTCCGGATCTACATCCCCTTCGGGGCCGAGTGGCTCCCGTACACCCTCCGCCGCGTCCGGGAGCGCCCCTGGTACCTCTGGCTCGCCCTCCGGTCGATCCTTCACCCTCACCCGTACCGGCGCACGATCTCCTCGCCGGCCCGTTGAACGGCCTCGCGGAGGCTCTTCGGGCGGATCGCCTCCGCCTCGCCCCCGAACGACGTCACCCACGCCGCGAGCTCCGGCGTGACGGCCACTTTCAGCCTGAGCCGGAGGCGCTTCCGGGGGAGTTTCTCGATCGCCTGGCTCGGGTGCCAGATCTTTTCCCCGACCCACGCGGCCGTCCGCGGCTCGAAGACAAGATCCACCTCCTCCGGCGCCCCCCGCATCGCGCCGAAGGCGTCCTTCATGAACTCGCGGTAGCGGGGGCAGGATTTGAACCTGCGGCCTTTGGGTTATGAGCCCCAAAAAAGGCATTGTAGACGACCGACTTGAAGAGGCCTTATCGTTCGTAATATCCTGTAAATACAACATATTATGGTAATACATCGAGTCAACTCTACGCCCGTTAAGACCACCAGGTGCATAGAAAAATGGGTCTACTGGGCTGGCATTGGGTTTACATGCTGTTGTAAACGTTTTTACGTATATTTCGTGGCCTTCTCCCACGAAAAAGCGCGTGCCCGCGCAAATCCGCCCGGGCAAGTCCGCCGCCCATTCTCGGCGATCTGCCGCTACCAGGCCAAGATTGGGGGCAGTAGATGAAACCCGTGCGATCGGCCGGCGAACGGCGGGCCGCGTTGGGGCCGTGCAAACCCTACACCGCGTAGACGGTCGGCCATCGGCGTGATCCATGGCCCTCGATTTGCCCCTCTATTTGCGGTTGACACCATGTATGCCTTTCCCTAATCTAAAGCCATGCCCACTCTCGAAGAACGAGTCGCATACTTGGAGGGAAAGGTCGGCGACATCGCCCGGCTGGATGCCGACGTGCGCGACGTGCGAGACGCGATCGCCCACCTGGACCAGAAGTTCGACGCCCGCATCGACGCCTTGGACAAGAAGTTCGACACTCGCATCAACGCTCTGGACCAGAAGTTTGACTCCCGCTTTGGCATCGTCGACTCCCGCTTCAACGCCCTGGATCAGAAAATCGACCGCTTGTATCTTTTCGTTCTCGGCACTCTCGCCGCCTCCATCGGATCGCTCATCGGCGTCATCCTTACCCTCATGCGCCTGCCCCGGTAGGGGTATCGGGCGCCATGAATGGCGCCCCTACAACGGGCGAACACACAGGTTCGCCCCTACATGGGCGCGGCACCGCCGTGCCCCTACGAGGGCGAATGCAAGATTCGCCCCTACGGTTTCTCCCCATTTTACCCATTCACCCATTCACCTATTCACCGACTCACCGGGCTTTGCTCCTTTTACCCATTCTCCCCTGCCCGCGGCAGGCAGGCATTCACCGACTCACCGTTCTTTGTTCCTTCTCCACCCACACGCGCACGTGGGCGATGCCGAAGTGGTCGTCGCGCCAGGCGACAAGGCCGATGATGACGTGCTCGCCGGGCGGAAGCTTCGCCGGGTCAATGATCCAGTTGAAAGGTACATATCCGGAAAGGAATCGCTCCACCATGACGCCGTCCACATAGATGAAAACGGAGACGCCGCCAGCACCTTGGCCCTGAAATAGGCCGCCCGTGGTATCCTGAATCCGGCTCCTTTCCGCAGCCCCAGACCGTTCACGGAGGAACCCCTTGCCATGGCCGGCTTCTCTCGCCTCCTCTCCACGCTCCTCCGGCTCGCACTCGACGCCGCAAGCCTCCTGGGGAGCCTCCTGCGCCCCCGCGCTTCCCTCGCCGCCGAGAACCTCTTCCTCCGGAAACAGCTCGCGCTCTTTCAGGAACGCAAGGTCAGACCACGGCGGGCGGATGGAGTAACACGGCTCGGCTTGGTGTTGCTGTCACGCTTCTTCGACTGGAAGGACGCCCTTGTCGTCGTGAAGCCGGGAACGCTGATCCACTGGCACAAACAGGGGTTTCGTATTTTCTGGAGATGGAAGGTCGGGCGCGGCCGGCCGCCCCTTCCCCCAAACCTGCGGGAGTTGATCCGGGCCATGGCGCGTGACAACCCATCCTGGGGCGAGGAGCGGATCGCGGCGGAACTGTCCCTGAAGCTCGGGACTCGGGTCTCGGCGCGGACGGTGAGGAAGCATATGCCGAGGAGCACAGGCCCCGGCTCGCCGGGGCGAGCCGGGATCGATCGGGAGCGGTGGGGAAGCTTTGTCCGAAACCATGCCAGCCCGGATTATTCGTGAATGCCGTCACGAAACGGCCGAGACCGCCGCCCGCCGGGGCTTTTCGCAAGTGAGGCCGACGCAGGCATACTTTCAGTCTGTCGAGGAGGCCGAACGAG
>MHEK01000008.1:20461-21227 GCA_001803795.1 Nitrospirae bacterium RBG_16_64_22 | reverse complement strand
GCCGGGCAAGAGGATCGGACGTTGCAGTAGGTATTCATGAATATTCCGGGCTAAGGCTATCGTGGCCTGCGACTTCCTTGTCTCCGTGACCGCGTCCTTCCGGATGGTCTACGTACTCGTGGTCATCGAGATTGGGTCCCGAAAGATCGTCCACTGCGGCGTGACGTCAAACCCCACGGCCGGCTGGACCACGCAACGACTTCGGGAGGCGATCCCCTGGGAACACCCGTACCGCTTCCTGATCCATGACCGGGATTCCATCTTCTCGGAGGCCCTGGATCGGTCGGTCGCAAACATGGGGATCAGGGTCCTCAAGACGCCCGTCCGGGCGCCCAAAGCCAACGCCTACTGCGAGAGGGTCATCGGGACGATCCGAAGGGAGTGTCTGGACTTCCTGATCCCGATAAGCGAGAACCACGTGCGGATGATTCTCGGGGAGTGGATCAGCCACTACAACCGCGGCCGACCGCATTCAAGCCTGGGACCGGGAATCCCAGAGCCGCCCGAGGGACTGCCCGTGGAGCTTCAGTCTCACAGGCACCGGCTCCCGAAGGAAGCCCGTATTGCAGTGAAACCGATCCTGGGCGGCCTGCATCACGAGTACAGACTGGAAAAGCTCGCGGCCTGAGCGTTTCCGTCCGAGGCGAACGGATCCCGGGGACACTCGAAATCCGCCCGAGGTGCGCCCGAAAAGCCCGGATGCAACCGCATCAAGGCCCTCTCCCCGCTGAGATTCAGCCCAAGAACAGCCTCAATCCGCGACCTG
>MHEK01000008.1:0-20412 GCA_001803795.1 Nitrospirae bacterium RBG_16_64_22 | reverse complement strand
GTTTTTGCGGAGGACATATGGGCCGGCTGGGAAAATTGCATAAAAATGGGCTGAGCGCTAAAACCGCCCAACCCATTAAAATGATTAGCAAACTAAGTGGTAGCGGGGGCAGGATTTGAACCTGCGGCCTTTGGGTTATGAGCCCAACGAGCTACCGGACTGCTCCACCCCGCGTCAGGGAAGTGAACTTATACCCGAACGACGCGCCGGGTGTCAAGCTTCGTCTCGGACTTCGCTGTCGATTTCGATCCCGAGCGCCTTGATCTTCCGGTGCAGGTTGCTCCGCTCGATCTCCAGCTCCTCGGCCGTGCGAGAGACATTCCCCTTGTTCGCCCTCAGCCGATCGAGGATGTACCTCCGCTCGAACTCGGCACGGGCCTCCCGCAAGGGCCCGCCGACGGGTGCCGCGGCCGGTGAAACACCCGCCTCCCGCTCGCCGAGCGGGGGAAGGTCCGCCTCCCGGATCTCCGGGCCCGGCGCCATGATGACGAGCCGCTCGACGAGGTTCTTGAGCTCCCGCACGTTGCCCGGCCAGCGATGCGCCGCGAGCCTCTTGAGCGCTTCCGGCGAGACCGTCTTGGGGCGCTTTCCGTACTCTTCCGACAGCGTTCCAAGGAACCGGCTCACGAGAAGCGGAATGTCCAGGGCGCGTTCGCGCAGAGGCGGGACGTGGATGGGAATGACGGCGAGGCGGAAGTAGAGGTCGTCCCGGAAGCGGCCGGCCGCGATCTCGGCCTGGAGGTCTTTGTTGGACGCGGCGATGACGCGGACGTCGACCCTTATCGTCTGCGTGCCGCCGACCCGCTCGAAGGTCTGCTCCTGGAGGACGCGGAGGACCTTCGCCTGCGTCGCCAGGCTCATGTCGCCCACCTCGTCCAGGAAGATCGTCCCGCCGTCGGCCTGCTCGAACTTCCCCGGCTTGTCGGCCGTTGCCCCGGTGAAGGCCCCCTTCACGTGGCCGAACAGCTCGCTTTCGATCAGGTCCTGCGGAATCGCCGCGCAGTTCACCTCGACGAACGGGCGGACAGCCCGGTCGGAGGCGGCGTGGATGGCGCGGGCGACGAGTTCCTTGCCCGTCCCGCTCTCGCCGGAGATGAGGACGCGCCCGCGCGACGGCCCGGCCGTCGCGATCTGCTGTTTGAGTTCCTCCATCGCCGGACTCCCGCCGATCATCTCCCAGCGGGAGTCCACTTTCCGCCGCAGAGCGCGGTTCTCCGAGAGGAGGCGGGACTCGGAGACGGCGTGCTGGATCAGGAGAACGATCTTCTCGTACGAGAGGGGTTTTTCGAGGAAGTCGTACGCGCCGAGCTTGGTGGCCCGGACGGCCGTCTCGATCGTCCCGTGGCCGGACATCATGATGACGGGAACGTCGGGGTACGCCTCGCGCATCCGCTTCAGGGCCTCGATCCCGTCCATGCCGGGCATCCAGATGTCGAGGAGGACGGCCTGGGGCTGTTCCTCGCGGAGCATCGCGAGGGCCGCCGTCCCCGAGTCGGCCATGCGGACGCGGTACCCTTCGTCGCCCAGGACGCCTTTCAGGGATTCCAGGATGCTCGCTTCGTCGTCAACGACCAGAATCGTATCGGGCACAAGACCTCCTGTTCAGGCAGATGGGCAGATGGGATAATCCCAAACCATCTGCTTTTGTCGATTTCCAATTTTCAATTTCCAATTTTCAATTTTCAATGTCCACCTAGCCACCCAGCTACCCGATTCACGCCGCCTTGAGCGGCAGGTCGATCGTGAACGTCGTCCCCTGGGGCTCTCCGCGCGCCACGCGGATCTGCCCGGCGTGCTCGCTCACGATCCGGTTCACGATCGCCAGGCCCAGCCCCGTCCCGGACTTCTTCCGCGAGAAGTACGGGAGGAATATCTTGTCCATCTCCTCGGACGGAATGCCCGGCCCGTTGTCCGCGACTTCGACCGCGACCTTCCCCTCGGCCGCGTGGACGCGAGTCCGGACGACGAGGCGCCCGCGCCCGTCCATGGCCTGGACCGCGTTCTCGAAGAGGTTCACGAAGAGCCGCCTGAACTGTTCCTTGTCGAAGGAAAAGATGGTCACGCCCGGATCCAGCTCGGTCTCGATCGCGACGTCGCGGTGGGCCGACCGGTAGAGCGCGGCCACTTCGCCGATCAGGCCGTTCAGGTCGTTCGGCTGGGGACGGGCCACGGGGAAGCGCGCGAACTGGGAGAACTCGTCCACGAGCCTCTTTAGGTCGTCCACCTGCTGGACGATCGTCCGCGTGCATTCCTCGAGGACGGAGGGAAAATCGGTCGCCCCCTCCGAGAACCGCCGGCGCAGACGCTGGGCCGAGAGCCGGATCGGCGTGAGCGGGTTCTTGATCTCGTGGGCGATCCGCCGGGCCACCTCCTCCCACGTAGCCGTCTTCTGGGCCTTGATGAGCTCGGTGAGGTCCTCAAAGAGGACGAGGAACCCGAGCGGCTCGTTTCTGGAATCGACCAGCCGGGACACGGCCATGTGCAGGTGGAGGATCCGCCCGCCGATCGCCAGGGTGAGGTTCTTTTCGACCGTCCGCCTCCCTCCCTCCGAGAGCGACCGGACCAGATCGAGAACCGGACGAAAGTCCCCCTCCGAAAGGACCTCCCGGTAAGGCCGGCCGACGATCTGGGCGGGGTCGATCCGGAGGATCTCTCCCGCCGCCCGGTTGAACATCGTCACCTTGTTCGTGATGTCGACCGACACGACGCCCGCCGCGACGTTCTCCAGGATCGTCTCCGTGTAGGCCCGCCGGGCGTCGATCTCCATCGCCGAGACCTGGAGCGACCGATACGCGGCGTCGAGCCGCTCCCGCCCCGTCCGGATGTCTTCGGTCATCTTGTTGAACGAGTCGACGAGCGTGCCGATCTCGTCGGCCGCGGCCGCGTCTACCTTGACGTCGAGGTCCCCCTGCGAAACGCGGTGCGTGGCCTCGGCGAGCTTCTGGATCGGGATCGTGATCCCCTTCGACAGGTAGAGGCCGTACCAGATCGCGATGAAGAGGATCGCCAGGGTGACGAGGAGAAACGTCACGAGATAGCTCGCCTTGATCGGCGTGCGGTACGCCTGGAGCTGGCGGTACTCGTCGTACGCCTGTGAGATGGAACCCAGCCTGGAGACGAGGGCGGGCGGGAAGTAGACGTCGGCGATGACGATTCCCGGGACCCGTCCGCCCTTCGCCACGATGGGAACGACGGCCCGGACGATCTCGCCGGCGGGAGTCGCGACGATATCCGAGACCGCCTCCCCCCGGAAGCCGCTCTCGACGGCCTCGGGCGCCGGGGGACGGACGGCCTCCTCGGGAAGGCCGGACCCGGCCACGCTTAAGCGCGTGAGCCCGGGGCTCGTCCGGACCTCGATCCGGGCCATGTTCTCGTCGCGGAGCTTCCGGGACAGGAGGGTCGAGAGCCTCCCTTCCGCGCCCAAGGCGAGGAGCTCTTCCCTTGCGATCTCGTCCGCGATCCGGCTCCCGGCCCCCGCCGCCCGCTTCCGGGCTTCTTCGTAGTAGAGCGAATGGGCCAGCTCGACGGCGTCGCGAAGCGACCGCTCGACCGGAGGGGAGAACCAGTTGTTCACGATGGCGTTGATCATCCCCGTGCCCACGATGAAGAGCCCGGAGGTCGGGATCAGGATGAGGACGACGAACGTGAGGACGAGCTTGGTCCGGAACTTCGAGCCCAGGACGTCCTGCCGCCGCTCGTAGTAGAGCTTGACCACGTTCCGCCCGACGAAGATCCCGAGGGCCAAGAGCAGGATGATGTTGATGTTGAGAAGGGTGAAGATGATGATCGTGTCGCCGAGCGAACGCTCCGGAACGCCCTGGGCCAGGATCTCGATCCCCGTGGCGACGACGGAGACGACGAAGAGCAGGAGGAGGACGCGGATCGTCCGCGTGTTCTTGGCCTTCCGCTCCTCGAACATCTCGGCCGGGCTCTTGGGAGGCGAGGGCATCGTTGTCACGGCGTTTCCCGGATCAGGGCGGCGGCCAAGCGGCCGGAGGGGAAGAGGTCCGGCGCCCGGAACGACCGCGTCCCCTCCTTGAGCGTGAACTCGGGCGACGTCTTCCAGGACGTGGAGAAGTCGTTGAACGAGACGAAGAAGAGGATCGTCTCCAGGACGGCCGGGATGTTCGGCGTCCGCGACTCGGCCTTGAGCTGGATATAGTACGGCTCATTGGGCGCGAGGACCGACCGGGGGGCCACGACGACGGACGCGAGACGGCCCGTCCACGAGAGCATCTGGGAGAACTCCGTGAAACTCTTCTCCTCGGAGCGATCCCCGTCGCTCGAACGGACGGCGTAGAGCTTCTTGACCGAGTCGTACTTCACGTGCCGGAGGATCGTCTTCTGGGCGATGAACTCATCCGGCCACCAGTTGTACGACCGGTAGAGGTTGAGAGTGTACCGGAACTCCTTCGAGAAGCCGTTCTTGAGCGCCTCTTCGATCGCGGATGCAAAGGGCCCCTTGAGCGTGGCCGAGGCGGCGACGCCCGACGGACCGATCGTCACGACGACGTTCGCGATCTCCTCGCCCTTCGCGAGCGCCGAGGCTGGAAAGAAGGAAACGACGAGGGCGGAAGTGATGATTAAAAGGAGCGATCGAATTTTCGTCATCCGTCCGGAACCGGGTGATGGACACGGGAAGCCAACTGACCTAATTTTGCAACACTAGCACCCATGCGGGGAGGTTGTCAAGGCATGATGGTCGTAACTATGTGATTCTTCGACACTTTTAAACATAGAAAAAGCAGTTGAACCGCGGAGAACGCAGAGAACGCAAAGGAGTGCCATGGATTGGAAGACACATCGACCTCACCAGGCAGGTGAGCATCGAAACCGCCCGAAAAGGTGTTCCTCGGCGGACTCCGCGTCCTCTGCGGTGAATGAACTGCGGTTTTTAGGTTAAAGGAAGGGTCAAACCGTTCCCCGCCTCTTCGGATCCATGTGATCGCGGAGGGCGTCGCCCAGGAAGTTGAAAGCCATCACGGTGAGGAAGATGAGGAGCCCCGGGATGAGGAGCCACTGAAACCTGAGGAGGTATTCCACGTTCTGCGCCTCGGCGAGAAGAAGCCCCCAGGAGGAGTCCGGGTCCTTGATCCCAAGGCCCAGGAAGGACAGGGCGCTCTCGCCCAGGATGTATCCGGGAATCGAGAGCGTGGCCGAGACGACGGCGTAGTTGAACGTCGAGGGAACGACGTGACGGACGAGAACGCGGGCGCCCGACGCGCCCATCGCCCGCGCCGCGAGGACATACTCGCGCTCCCGCTCGGAGAGGACGAGGCCCCGGACGATCCGGGCAAGGCCCGCCCATCCGATGAACGAGAGGATGGCGACGATCAGGAGGTAGGTGAGCGAGGAAGGAAGCGTCGCCGGGATGATCACGGCCAGGGTCAAAAGGAAGTAGAACGTAGGGAGAGACATGAGGATCTCCGTCGCGCGCATGATGACGAAGTCCGCCCGCCCGCCGACGTACCCGGAGAACGCCCCGATCAGGATCCCCAGCGTGTAGCTGATCGCGACGCCCACGAGGCCGATGGAGAGCGAGATCCGGCCTCCGTACACGAGGCGGGAGAAGAAGTCGCGCCCCAGGGCGTCCGTGCCGAGGAGGAAGAGACGGGCGTCCGGATCGGCCGTCGTCAGGACCCTTCCGCGCTTGAAGAACGAGAGGCGGATCCGTTCCTCCGTCTCTTCGTAGCGGCGCTTCCGGATGTCGGCGAGCTTTGTCTTGTGGACGTAGAGGAGCCCCTCCGACCACTCTCCCGGCGGCGCGAGATGCACGCGCATCGGCGGATGGTGCGGCTGTCTGCGGTTCTGCGCCGCCGGATCGTACGGCGCCACGGCCGGCGCGAAGAGGGCCGCCAGCGCGAAGGCGGCGAGGAGCGCGAGACTGACGCGCGCCGGCCACCCGGCCATCTTCCAAAAGGCGGCGAAAGACGATTCTGACCGGTCCACGTTGACCGCTGAGAGCTGACGACTGACCGCCGCGTCACTCATACCGGATCCTCGGATCGGCGAACTTGAGGGCGATGTCGGCGAGCAGGTTGCCCACGATCAGGAGGACCGCGCCGATCAGGATCGAGCCCATGAGGAGGAAGAGGTCCTGGGAGAGGACGGCCTGGAGCATCAGGTTCCCCATCCCCTGCAGATGAAGGACGGCCTCCACAAGCGCCGCCCCGCCGAAGAGCGCGCCCAGCTCGTACCCCGCGATCGTGATGAACGGGTTGATCGCGTTCCGGAGGATGTGCTTGAAAACGACGACCCGCTCCGGGAGCCCCTTCGCGCGGGCTGTCCGGACGTAGTCCGCGTTCATGATCTCCATGACGTTCCCGCGCATGAGGCGCATGAGCCCCGCCACGCCCGAAGTCCCCAGAACGACGACGGGCAGGATGAGGTGATGGACCCGGTCCCAGACCTTCCCGGCGAGCGACAGCGTGTCGTAGTCCGGCGAGAACGAGCCGCCCGTCGGGAACCACCCCGTCTGGAGGGCGAAGATGAGAAGGAGGAGAGCGAAGAAGAAGGACGGGATCGACATCCCCATGAAGGCGAAGAACGAGAGGAGCCGGTCGGCCCACGTCCCCGGCCGGAGGGCCATGAAGAGGCCCAGGGGGACCGCGAGCCCCCAGGAGACAACCATCGCCGCGGCCGACAGAATCACCGTGTTGGGGAGGAACCTGCCGATCAGGGAGAGGACGTCCACGTGGTAGAAAATGCTCTCGCCGAGATCGAGATGGAGCACGCGCCAGAACCAGAGGAAAAAGCGGACGACGAGCGGCTTGTCAAAGCCGTACTTCGCCTCCATCCCCTGGAGCGTCTCGGGCGAGATCTGGGGGTTCATCTTGAGCGAGGTAAAAAAGTCGCCCGGAGCTAAGTCCACGACGACGAACGAGATGAACGTGATCCCGATGATGAGCGGGACCGCGTTGACCAGGCGCCTCAGAACGTACCGGCCCATCTCACTTCTCTCTCAGGCTGTAGGCGAAATCGTTGTAAGCCATGAGCGTGATGATCGTGGATATCCTAACCCTCTTGTCGAACACCCACGGCAGGACCTTGAAGATGAACTTGATCCGTTCCAGGTCGCGCGTCAGAAGATACGTCATCAGCCTCGCGGCGAACAATACCCGGTATTTCGCCTTGATCGGATTTCTCCTGTTTTGGTCCCGCCAGAAGTCCTTCTCCCAGAAATACTTGAGCTTCCTGTAGATGGACGCGAACGAATAGACCTCTCTCCACACGTAGACAAAACCCGTCTTGAGTTCGGCGGGGGTCATGTTTCTCGGCTCGAACACGACCGTCTTGGAATCGTATCGATCCCAGTCCTTGTGCAGAAGCCGGCCTTCCTTCTCCAGCCGGTCGAAGAGGCCGGTGCCGGGAAAGGGCGTCAGGATGCTGATGAGCGCGAAGAGGACGTTGTTGGCGTTGATGAACTCGGCCAGCCTGCGAAACGAGTCCTGGATGTCATTGTCATGGCCCACGATGAAAGCGCCCTGCACGAGGATGCCGTGGGAATGGATCTTCCGGATCGCTTCGCCGAAATCCTGCCTCAGGTTGATCTTCTTGTTCATCTGCCGCAGGTTGTCGGGGGCGATGGATTCGAAGCCGATGAGGATCCCGCCGCATCCGCTCTTCGCCATGAGACCCAGAATCTCGTCGTTCCGGGCCACGTTCAGGCTCGCCTGGCACGACCAGCTCACGTCCAGGGGAGCCAACTCCTGGAGAAACGTCTTCGCGTACCTTCTGTCCGCGACGAGGTTGTCGTCGGCGAAGAAGATCGCCTTCTTCCTCTCGAGGATGCCGTCCCGCTGGGTCTCCCGGATGTCGTTCATCACCTGCTCCATGGAGCGGTGCCGGATCCGGGTCCCGTCGAACGCGTGGACCGAGCAGAAATCGCAGAAGAACGGACATCCCTTCGTCGTCTGGACGATATGCAGAAGGTACCGGTCGTTCTTGAGGAGGCGCCGGTCGGGCATCGGGCATTCGGCGAGATTGGGGTGGCCCGGGCTTCTGTAAACCGGCTTGAGCCGGTCGTTCCTGAAGTCCTCCAGCAGTTCCCCCCAGACCGCTTCCGCCTCGCCGACCACGACGCTGTCCGCGTGCAGGCGCGCTTCTTCCGGGAGCATGGAGGCGTGAATCCCTCCCAGGACGACCTTGACGCCCCGCTCGCGGAATCGAGACGCGATCTCGTACGCCCGCTTCGCGAACATCGTGCGGACGCTGATGCCGACAAGGTCCGTCGGCGCGTCGAAATCGATCGGCTCCACGTTCTCGTCCGTTATGGTGACGTCGACGTCCGGCGGGGTGAGCGCCGCCAGCGTGGGAATGGCCAGGAGGTAGCCCGAGTACGCCTTCGAGAATATGAACCGCGCCACGTACCTGTAGTCGTAGATGTTCTTTTCGTTGTCCGTTCCCTGCCGCGGGGTGATGAGCGTCAGTCTCATGGCTAGTATGCGAGCCTCATCTTCTCCGGGTCGGGCGTCCCCCAGATCGTGGGATTGTACCCGAGCACGCGGTTCTTATGGGCGATGAAGACCGATTCCCGCGCCGTGAGGATCACGGGAAGCTCCTCGTGGAGGATCTCCTGAATTTTCTTGTAATGCTGAGGCCTCTTCTTCGGGTCGAGCTCCCGCGCCCCGAGATCGATCAGCCTGTCGATCTCCGCTTCCCACGCCGTCTCCGGCTTCGCCTGCCGCGGGTTCCACATGTGGAGGTGGCCGCTCGACTTGTAGAAGGTCGAGCCCCAGTGGGGCTCCAGCCCGCCCGTGAGACCGATCAGGATCGCGTCCCAATCGAAGTTGCTGTCGAGCTTCTCGACCAGCGTGTTGAACTCGAGCGGCTTGTAGTTGACCTTGAGGCCCAGCTTCTTCCAGTCCTCCAGGACGATCGCCGCGATCCGCTCGCGCGTCCGGTTCCCCTGGTTCGTGTAGAGGTCGAAGGAGACCGGGTTCCCGCGCGGGTCCTCCCGGATTTTGTCTCCGTCGCGGTCCACGTATCCCGCCTCCGAAAGAAGCCGCTCCGCTTTCTTCAGGTCGTACTCGTAGTCCTTGAGGTCGGCGTTGTGGAACCTCTTGACCTCCGGCGAGATGTCGGCCACGGCCGGCTCGCCGTACCCGCGGAAGGCGTTGAAGACGATCGTCTCCTTGTCCACGGCGTGCGCGAGCGCCTTGAGGAACTTCTTGTCCGTGAACCAGTCGAGGCGCGGATCGCGCTTCCCCCCTTTCACGAAGTGACGGGGGTTCCGGTTGAAGGCAATGAACGGCGTCCCGGTGCTGAGGCCCAGCTCCTTCAGCGTCCAGTCCCTCGCCCTGGCCTTCCCGCGGATCGTCTCGACCATGTCGGCCGGGGGGGCGTAGATGTCCGTCTCTCCCGCGTCGAACTTGACGTAGGCCGTGTTGATGTCCTTCACGATCAGGAGGACGCGCCGCTTGATGGACGGAAGCCGGTCTCCTTTCTCGTCCTTCCGCCAGTAGCGGGGGTTGACCTCGTACAGAACGTGCTGGGCGGGAACGTACTTCGTGATGACGTACGGTCCCGTTCCGACGAGCTCCCCGGGCGGCGTGTTGATGTTCCAGGCCGAGTCGAACGTCCCGGCGTCCAGGGCCGCCTCCAGCTTGTGCCTGGGCAGAATATCCACCTGCACGATGTCGAGGAACGGCGCGAAGGGAAAGGGAAGCGTGAACGAGACCGTGTGCCGGTCGACCGGAGTCACGACCATCTTCTTCCCCTCGATCATCCACGCGTCCCGGATCGAGGAGGCGACTTTGGGGTCGTAGATCGCCCGCGCCGTGAAGACGATGTCGTCGGCCGTGAACGGGACGCCGTCGCTCCAAAGAACGTCTTTGCGGAGCTTGAACGTCCATGTCCGGCCGTCGGGCGAGACGGACCACGACTCGGCCAGGACGGGCTCGAAGTCGGTCGTGACGGGCTCGCGCCGGATGAGCCCCTCGAAGAGGATCCCCGCGACGGCCGACGACGACGTCTCCTTCGAGACGATCATGTTGAAGGTCTTGGGGTCCCCCAGCGTGTCGGTCGTGAGCGTTGGGGGCAATTCCGGCCGCTCCGCTCCGCCCGAGCAGGCAAAAAGAAGGGCTAACAGCGGAATCGATACGAACCGGGGGATCGTCGCCATTCTGAACATGGGCGGGAATCATACCATAGTCCAAACGCCTTTCCGCGGATTCGCCGTTTTTCCGTCTCTCCGATTCACCCATTCACCGATTCACCCATTCACCGATTCACCATTTATTGTGCTATAATTTCTGCCCATGTCGTCCCCGCGAACGTTCAGGCTCCTTTACAAGATCGTCGCCCTCGTCATCGTCATCGTGGCCGCCATCGCCGCGGCCTCCTACGTCGTCTCCGCCACCCGGGAAGAGAGGATCAAGCGGGAGGAACAGGAGCTCCAGATGTTCAAGATGGCGAACATCATCGCCTCCCTCAAGCTGATCGAGCCCGTCACCGGGCGGAACATCGACTGGGAAATCTATCAGAAGTTCGTGGACGTGACGGGAAGCCTCGACCCGGACATCGTCGCGATCGCCGTCATGGACGGGACTAACGCCATCCGGGCCTACTGGGCGGAAGAGAACCGCTTCAAGGCCGCGGTCCCCCAGGCCGGCCTGGACTTGAAGAGCGCCCTCCGCGACGCCGTCGCCCAGGGAAAGATCCGTTCCCGTGAAGGGGACCTCGTGACCGTGGACGCCCCGATCACGGTGGACGACCGGCCCGTCGCGCTCATCCGGATCGTCTTCTCCCAGACGCGCATGAAGGAAGACATCGCGCGAAACAGGCGGACCAGCCTCAACATCGCCTTAGCCGTCCTGGGACTCGGCATCGTGGGCGGGATCGTCCTGGCGCGCGGCGTCACGCGCCCGCTCGAAAACCTCGCCGGCAAGATGAAGAAGGTCGCCGGGGGCGACTTCTCGGAACGGATGACCTCTTTCCCGCGGGACGAGGTGGGGACGCTCGCCCGCACGTTCAACGGGATGGTCGACGGGCTCGTCGAGCGGGACCGGATCAAGGCCGAGCGGGACCGGCTGGAAGTGGAGAAAGCGCGCTACCGCGAGACCCTCCAGCGGTACGTCTCCCGCCAGGTGGCGGATCGGATCCTGAGCGAGCACGGGACGCCCTTCCTCAAGGGAGAGCGGCGGGACGTGACGATCCTCTTCTCGGACATCCGCGGCTTCACGCGAATGTCCGAGCGGATGCAGCCCGAGGAGGTCGTCGAGCTCCTGAACGAATACTTCTCGCTCATGATCGACATCGTCTTCAAGTACGACGGGATGCTCGACAAGTTCATCGGGGACTGCGTGATGGCCGTCTTCGGCGCGCCGGAAGGGCACCCGGACGACGCGATCCGGGCCGTCCGGACGGCCCTGGAGATGAGGGACGCGGTCCGCCGGTTCAACGACCGCCGGGCCCAGGAAGGGAAGGAGATGATCCAGGCCGGGATCGGGATCAACTCCGGCCAGGCCGTGGCGGGGAGCATCGGCTCCCAGGAGCGGATGGAGTACACGGTGATCGGCGACAACGTCAACCTGGCGAGCCGCCTCACGTCGAGCGCCACGAGCGGGCAGATCCTGATCAGCGAGCAGACGTACAGGAAGGTCGGGAATTACGTTCGGGCGGCGAAGCTCCCCTCAATTCAGGTCAAGGGGAAGGAAGCGCCCGTGGATATTTACGAAATCGAGGACCTCGCGGCGGCCGAAACCGTCGCGATGCCTGGGGGAGGTCAGCGACAATGATGCGTTGGATGGGCGTGATCGCCGTATCGGCCGGATTGGTCTTTTCCCAGGGATGCGGGAAGAAAGAGGAAGACAAGAGAATCACGATCGAGTTCAACGTGAAGAAGGAGGAGCCCCAGGCGCCCGAGAAACCGGAGGAGAAGAAGGCGGTAGCCGTCGCCCCCGCGCCTGCCCCGACCGTGCCTTCGGGGCCTGCCCCGACCGTGCCTTCGGGGCCTGCCCCGACCGTGCCTTCGGGGCCGCCTCCCAAGACCGAAGCGAGAGAGGTGCCGCCGTCTCCGGCCGCTCCGCCCAAGGCCGAACCGAGGCCCGAACCCAGACCTGGCAAGAAGAAAGAGGAAGGGCGCATCGCCGCCATCGAGCCGAAGGCCCCGCCCCCTCCGCCCAGACCCAGGCCCGTCAACCTTCCGGACGACTTCCTCAACAAGGAAGTCTACGTCCGGACGACCCTCCATGCCTTGAAGCACAAGCTTTTCTGGCAGAACTTCCTTTCGGGCACGCCGATCGTCCCGGGAACGCCCGCTACGATTACGGTTGTGAAGGGAGGCGGGGCAGTCGTCACGATCAACGGCGTCCCGCACAAGTTCGCCTTCTCGGGACACAAGGCGGAGCCCCGGCCGGCCGCAATGCTCTCGAAGTTCTTCTCGCCCGCCGACCCGGCTAAAGTCCTCCCGCCCGAGGATCTCCGCGCCGCGCGGGAGCCCGAAGCTAGATCCGGCATGTCGAAGGCGGCCGTTCTCGCCCTGTACGGCGTCCCATACGCCGTGGGCGCGAACGAGAATCCCACGGGGATGCTGACCCTCGATGAGATCAGGAAGGAAGATCGGTGGGTCTACCTCGTGACGAAGAAGGAAAAGCTCGCCGTCGTCTTCGGAAACGGCAGGGTCTCCCAGGTCCAGAGGGGGCCCTCGAAGGGACGAGTCGAAGCGCCATGAAGACAGGCCCCGGGGGAGCCCCGCCCGGAGTTGACGACTTCTGAGCCCGCGGGTAAGATGGGTCCTGCCCTTTCCGGGCGTCCGGCCCGGTCTTCCACGGAGACGCCGCAATGCCTCAGTCTGCGAATATCCTTGTCATCGAGGACGAGGAACCGATGCGGGTTCTTCTCGCCGCGGAGCTCGCCGATGAGGGGTACGACGTCGTAACGGCCGCAAGCGGCGAGGAAGGGCTTGCCCTGTTCGACGCGAAGCGCCCCGACCTCGTCATCCTGGACATCAAGATGGCGGGGATAGGAGGCATGAAGACGCTCGAGCTCATGCGCGAGCGGACGCTGGACGTCCCGGTCCTTCTCTTCACGGCCTATCCGGAGTACAAGCAGGACTTCAACGCCTGGGCGTCCGACGACTACGTCGTGAAGTCCTCGGACATGGCTCCGCTCAAGGAGAAGATCCGCTTCCATCTGAGCGCCCGGAGGAATCGTTGACGGACCCGTCCGGGGGAAGCGCCGACCTCGCCGACGCGCGCTTCGGCGACCTCTGGCGGACGATCGAGGAGCTCAAGCGTCAGGTCCGCGAGCGGGATGAGCTTCTCGCCGAATACCGCCGGGCGCTCGATCGTCACCTGGGAACGGCCGTCTTCTACAAGATCGTCACGGCCAAGGAGAAGGTGGACCGTTCCATCGCCATCCTGAACACGCTCTACCACGTGAACGGCGGATACACATCGGCCCTGTCCGGGCCGTACCGGGCGCTCTGGCTGAGGGACACCCTCTACTGCGCGATCGCCCGCGAGTACGTGGGCGACTTCGAGAGCATCAAGAAGACGTACGGCCTGACATTCGACATCTTTCACAAGTCCGGCGACAAGATCTCGAGTTGCATCGACGACCCGCCGACGGCGAAGACCGACTTCCTCCACGCGCGCTACAATCCGCACACCCTCCAGGAATTTCCAGAGGAGTGGGGCCACAACCAACTCGACATCTTCGGCCTCTTTCTCTACAAGCTGGGGGACCTGCGGCAGAAGGGGATCGTCGTCTACCGCGACTACAAGGACCTGAAGCTGGCCCAGGACCTCGTCTGGTACCTCTTCTCCCTGGATTGGGACAAGGCCCCCGACTTCGGCGTCTGGGAGGAAGGCCCGGAGGTCCACGCGTCGAGCGTGGGGGCCGTCCTGGCCGGGCTCCGCGCGGCGCGGGAGCACATCCCCGAGATCCGCGTCCCCAGCCGCTTCCTCGCCGCGGGGCGCGAGGCCCTGGGCCGCCTGCTCCCGCGGGAAAACCAGTCGCGGCCGTACGACCTGGCCCAACTCTCTCTTCTCTGGCCGTTCCGCGTCGTCTCGCCCGAGCAGAGGGGGCAGATCCTGTCGAACATCGAGACGCACCTCGTCCGCGAACGGGGGGTCGTCCGCTACCCGGGGGACCGCTACTACAACTCCGATCCGAACCGGCCCGATGGAAACGAAGCGGCTTGGCCGATGGGGTTCTCGTGGCTCTCGATCGTCTACACTAAGATCGCCGAAGAGGACCTCGCGGCGGGACGCCGCATGGACGTGATCGCGTCGTTCAAGAAAGCTCACCACTACATCAAGAGGACGGAGGCGGCCATGACGGACGACGGCGCGATCCCCGAGCTCTACGTGGGCGGAAAGCCGAACCCGAACACGCCCCTCGCCTGGGCGCAGGCGATGTACATCGTCGCCGTCCAGGCCCTCGAAAACCTCAAGCTTTCCCTGGAACGTGCCGAAATGGGAAGCGTAGCCGCGGAGATGGAGAGGGATACAAACTGAATGGACCATTGGAAATTTCAGATTGAAAATTGGAAAACTGAAATCTTCGTATAACAATCTGCCCAAGTTCGGCCGCTAGGCCGACTTGGAGCCTACGTTCGGAGCGCCAGATCGACGAGGAGGAGGACGAGGATCCCGAGGGCGAGATTGACGCGGACGAGCGTGGTGAGGCGCTTCAGGTGGGCCGGGATCTCGGCGTACCGCTGGCTCCCAGGCCGCTCCCGGCGGGCGAGATCGGACGCGGCGGCGTAGTGGCGGAAGACGACCCGGAGAAAGAGGAGAACCATCGCGAGGGCAACCGCGAACTTCGCCGTCATGAGAATCCCGTACCGGCTGACGGCGAGACCAGGCGACACGCCGAGGCGGGCGAAGTAGAAGTAGGCGCCCGTCGACGCGAGGACCGCGATGCTCGACCCGACCAGGATAAAGAACCGGCGAAGGACCGGAACGATGAGCGGGATCCGCTCTTCGATCGGGCGAGTGACGAGGACCGGGTGCAAGGCCAAAACGGCGAAGGCCATTCCCCCAAGCCACGTCACGGCGGCCAGAATATGAAGAACGTGGAGCAGGGCATCGATCGTCACCATGCGGAATCTCCGGGATCAAGGAGATCCGCGATCATATCCGGCGGGGAGACGCCCCGTCCAGCGGTTGCTGAATCGAGGGAGAAGGACCCATGGCGGAAGGGATGAGCGGTTTCGTCGTCGTCGGCGTGATCCTGGCCGGCTCGGTCGCGGCCTTCGTATTCGGCTTGATCATCGGCCGGAAAAAGGGCGCGACTGAAGTCGAGCAGTCCTACACCCATGACCTGAAGAAGGTCGAGGCCCGGCTGGCCTCCGAGGGATCTTTCCGGAAGGCTCTCCAGAACGAGATCGACTGGCTCAAGAAGGAGAACGAGCGGTACATCCACCTGTTCGTCACGTTCCCCGAGGCCGTCAAGCGCCTGAACTCCACCCAGTCGGTGGACGAAGTCTCCTCAGCCGTCGTCCGCCTCGCGAAAATGCTCATCGACGCGGACGAGATCAGCCTCTTCTTCTACAAGGAGGCCGAGAACGAGCTCCGAATCTCCCTGGCCTTCGGGATCAAGCGCGAGCGGGCCGAAGGACTTCGGGTGCCTTTCGGCGAAGGGATGATCGGAACCGTGGCCGAGACCCGTCTCCTCCTCGCCGAGAACGAGTACCAGACCAACCCCGAGTACGTCGAAAAGAGGGCCCGCGCGATGGAGACTCGGATTGTGTCCACCTACGCCGCCCCGATCGTCTGCAAGGAAAAGCTCTACGGCGTTCTCAACATCGGAACCATCAAGAACCGCACGGGGAACGAGCGGAAGTTCCTGGCCATGATCTCCGACCTGGCCGCCGTCTCGCTCGAGAACGCCCTCACGCTCTCGGGGACAAGGGCGGAGGCGACGACCGATCCACTCACCGGCCTCTACAACCGGCGTTACTTCCAGGAGCGCCTCGTCGAGGAGGTCCAGCGCTCCCGGACTTACAACGTCCCTCTTTCCATCTTCATGATGGACATCGACAACTTCAAGCACTACAACGACAACAACGGCCACCCGGAGGGCGACAAGCTCCTCAAGGCGGTCTCCAAGCTCATCCGGGACAACACGCGCAAGACCTCCATCGTCGCCCGCTACGGCGGCGAAGAGTTCATCGTCCTTCTTCCCGACACGCCCAAGGAAGGCGCCATGGCCTACGCGGAGAAGATGCGGTCGCTCATCTCGGGAACGGAGTTCCCGCACGGCGATGACCAGCCGCTGAGGTGCATCTCCGTCTCCGGGGGCGTCGCCACCTTCCCCTTCGACGGGGACTCGGGCGACGAGATCGTCCGCCGCGCCGACGAGGGCCTCTACCAGAGCAAGGATCGAGGGAGAAACCGCGTCACCCCCTACGACCCGCCCGCCTTCCACAAGATGACCCTGCCGGGCGACTGACTTGACGCGCGAGAAGTTCGAGCGCCTCGTCGCGGAGGCCCTGGACGCGCTCCCGCTCAAGTTCCGCGCGAAGATGGCCAACATCGCCGTCACGGTCGAGGGCTGGCCTTCCGTCGAAGACCTGGAATCGGTCGGCCTCGACCCGGAGGAAGACGCCCTCTACGGCCTCTACCACGGCGTCCCCCTCCCCGAGCGTGAATTCAACTACGGGAACGCGCTCCCAGACCGGATCGTCCTGTACCAGGACGTGATCGAAGAGGACGCCGCGGACGAGCCCGAGATCCGCGAGATCGCCCAGGAGACCGTCGTCCACGAGGTGGGCCACTACTTCGGCCTCTCGGACGAGGAGATGGAGGAATGGGAAGCGGGCGGGTGGAGGGAGTAGGAAGCCTTACCTGCGCGAGCACGCATACGGCCAGACGATCTTTGTATCGGCGGGAAACGTCTTGCCATCCTCAAACATGACGGAAATCGGGACCTCCTTCTCCCCTGCCGGCAGAGCCTTCATGGAGGCCGAGTCCAGGGGAATCTTCTTTCGGAAAAGCGCGACCGGGTCCATCCAGTAGCCGTCAACCGGGATGATCCTGTCTCGGATGTCGGCGTACCTCTCGCTCGCGCTGAAGAACGCGCCGAAATGAATTGCGGGCCTTCGCTTGCCGCTCTGCCGGCCGTGCCTCCCGATCCCCGTGTTTCCCGTCGGGCCGAGAACCTCCCCCATGCGGACGCGCTGGCCGACCTCAACCTTCGGCATCTCCGAAAAGTGGCTGTACTGGGTGTAGATCCAGAGCGGAATCCCTGTATCCTCCGGGGAGTGACGCAGAACGATTTCGATACCGCGGAAGCTTTGCTCGCCCAGGTACTTTCCCACGACTGTCCCAGCCGCCGCCGCGACGATCGGAGTGCCCGTGGGCGCGGGAATGTCTATGCCCCCGTGGTATTGCTCCCTGTCCCGCTTGTGAGTGTACGAGATGGCGTACGCCTCGTCTATCTCGCGGCACTTGACGCGGTCGGGAAAGCGGGGCGCCAGTCCGGTCTCGAAGAGACCTTTCGCGATGGCATCCTTGATGTCGCACGACATGAACCGCCCGATGCCGCAGCGCGTGAGCGGGTCGAGCTCCGCCCCGGACACGCGGACCCTCTCCAGTTCCGCAATCGGACCCGGCGAACCCTGCCCGAAAGCCGGCACCGCATCGGCCATCGCGAAGAACCCAATCATCACAGCCCAAGGTATCTTCATCAGGACGCCTTACCAGTACTTCTCCACGTGGATCTGGCCCGGTTCCTTGCGGAGGTGCTTCTTGAACCCCTCGGCCGTCAGGATATCCTGCATCTTCTCGACCATCCCCGGGTTCCCGCAGAGAAAGACGTGCGTATTCTCCGGCGCCGGGCGGAGCTTCCACGCCTCGTCCAGCGTCCTCCTTGTCCAGACGTCCTGGACGTACCCCATGGCGCCGGCCCACGCGGTCGGTTCGTCCTGCGGCCGGCTCACGACCGGAACGTAGGCAAAGTTCCGGCATATGCGCTGGAGCGTGACCAGCTCGGAACGATAGGCGAGATCCCACGAGTGGCGCGCGCCGTGGATCACGGCGAACCTGCGCGGCTCGCCGGCGGTCAGGTGCGTCCTCAGCATGCTCATGTAGGGGGCGAGGCCGGTCCCTGTCGCAATCAGGAGGAGATTCATGTCCGCCGGGACATCGTCCATGGTGAAGAGTCCCGTGACCTTGGGCGAGAGCCAGAGCCGGTCCCCGACCCGGAGGGCAAAGAGGCGAGGCGTGAGGGCGCCGGAGCGGACGAGCGTGATGAAGAACTCCAGGTATTCCAGGGCAACGGAAGAGGAAGCGATCGAATAGGCCCGGACGATCATCTTGTCGGCCGGCGCGGGTTGCTCCTCCGGCTCGCAGACGGCGCAACGCGGCGCGGCGCCAGGAAGCCCCAGCGTCACGAACTGGCCGGGTGAAAAATCCGGCAGGGGCCAGCCGTCCGGCGCCACCCGGAGGATCATCAGCCCGGGCGCTACCTCTATCTTCTGGACAACGACGGCGTTTGGTTCCTGTGCGGGCATGGATTCCTCATCGGGGGGCTGCGTTGTTTCCTGCGTTGCATAAACGCAGGTCCCGCTTCCCGAAGCCGCGCGAGACTGACCGAACCGACTGGGCCGCGAACCCTTTGGCCTCCGGCAATATCCCGGACGCCGATTTATCTGTCAAGCCCCGCTCACGCCCGACATTCCAAAGGCTCTCCCGCCCCGGTTCCCCGGAGCCCCGCCCCAAGGGCGGAGATGAGGCGCACCATGCGGTTGAAGAACCCCGCCTTGAAAGGCGGGGATTCTCCGACCTCTAAGGTACTTTTCGTTATTTGCATTCGCGCGCCTTGACCCCGCCCCAAGGGGCGGGGACTGCGGCGCACTTTGCGGTTCACGATTGCGTTAATGGGATCAACCTTGGGTGTTCGTGATCCCATTAATGGATTCATGATTCAATCCGTTCCCACTCGGCGTCGCGGCCTTTTCCAAGGCAGCGTATTCTCCCCTGGCCCTTCAAATCCGAAAGCGCTCGCTTCAAGGTCGGGTAGCTCACGCCGGGGCAGGCAAGCTGAAGCTCGCTGACCCTGAACCGATCCGGCAACCGCTGAATGGCACTCTGCACCATCTCCCGCTTCGCCCCGCGTCCGGAAGTGATTGTACCTACACGGGATTCAAACTCCTTGTAGGCCGCGGTGAGCATGCCCAGGAAATAGTTCCACCAAGGCCGGAGATCGTGACTCCCCTCGTGCCAGCCCTGCGAACTCCTGTGCAACGCTTCGTAATAGGTCTCTTTGCTGTCCTCGACGATGCGCTCCAAGCCGATGTAGCGGCCGACTTCATAACCGGCCCGATACAAGAGCAGGAGCCCGAGCAACCGGCCGATGCGGCCATTGCCGTCCATGAAGGGGTGGACGCATTCAAAATCGAGAACAAGGGTTGGGATCAAGAGCAGCGGGTCCGCCCTTTCATCCGCCATCTCCTGATTGAATGTTTTGATCAACCGGTCCATGAATTGCGGCGTGCTCAAGGCTGCAACGGGTCTGAAGCGCACGACCTGCAGGCCGTCGGGCCGCACTTCCAGGATTGCATTGTCCTTGGACTTCCACTGACCGCCGCGCTCTTTGGTATAGCGGTACAGCGTGCGGTGCCAGTCCAGGATGAGACGCGTGGAGAGTCGCATCCGCTCATGATTGACGTGGATGGCGGCGAGCACATCGCGGTAACCGGCGACCTCCTGTTCCGAGCGGTCGCGGGGTTTCGATTTCTTCGCCACCAACCCGTCTATCCGGCCCGGTGCGACCGTCACGCCCTCGATTCGGTTCGATGACTCCACGCTCTGAATCATTGCTACGCGCTTGAGAGTCGCCAGCACCTCCGGCGATTGCTCAGAATAGAGCTTCTGCCGACCGCGGAATTCGCCGATAGCGCGGACCGCCATGAGCAACTCGTGGGAAAGCGGCGTTTCCAAGTAGTAGCCGTGCTCGAACGACCTCATGTCTGTCTGCCTCCACAGGGCCGCAGGTTCTGCTCCCGCTCCTTCAAACGAAAATGGCGCGCGGGTTTCTCATAGGGCGAATTGAAGATCGGGTTTTCGATGACGACCTGGGCCATGCCGGCGGGCTCCTCATGCCAGGTTGAGGTTCGCGCATGCCAGTGTAGTGTTTCAATAACAGCTTTACAACGAGAGACCTTTTTTCAAGATTTCTCCTGCCTTCTTGGTCCAGTTTGGGCGGGTCCGGTGTGCCGCCCTACGAAATTCGTCCAATCACCCAACCGTAGGGCGGCACACCGTGCCCGCCCAACTTTCTCCCGAGACGCCGCTCGGCCGCTCTCACGCCTCGGCCTGACAGCGAACGTATCACAGACCCGCGACGGACTGGGTCACAACGCGGTGGATGGGGTTCTGGGAGGTGTGGTATAAAGCCCGCTCGTCCTGGTTCCGCTTCCGGGAGCGGATCGGTCACTGGTGGACCGCTCGGTCTTCAAAA
>MHEK01000007.1 GCA_001803795.1 Nitrospirae bacterium RBG_16_64_22 | reverse complement strand
ATCTTCCGCCGGACCGATCTCATGAGCGTCACTTCGGCGTCGCGAAAGAGGTAGATCGACTGGTTCGGATCTCCCACCGCGAAGAACGTCCGGGGCGTGTCGGACGATCCCTCTCCGGAGAGCCATTCCGAGACGAGGGGTTTCACGATCTCCCACTGTAGGCCGCTTGTGTCCTGGAACTCGTCGATCAGGAGGTGGCGGACGCGGTTGTCGAGGGCCAGGAGGGCGTCCATCGGGTGGAACCCGGCGTCGCCTTTCGCCCGCTCGGCCGCCTGGCCGGTCAGGAGGCCGAGGGCCAGGAGCTCCAGGTCATCGAAGTCGATCCCCCCGTGCTCTTTCTTGAGCCGGTCGTATCTTCGCTCGATCTCGATGTAGAGGATCAGACACGAAGCCCATGCGCGGGCGGCCCGGCGGGCGGATTCGAACGGCGGGTGGCTCATCGCTTCGCCGGCGAGCGGAGCGAGGAGACCGGCGACCGCGGCGTGGAGCGATTCGTAGCGGGTCCGGTCGATGCCGTGCATCTCCTTCTTCGTGACGGGGAATGCCCTGCGGGGTTCACCTTTCTTCGTGAGGAATCCACGGGTCAGCGAGAGGACGTCCTCGGTCGTCCCGAAATCGTCCGATCGAACGCGGGCGGCGAGCGTTTCGAGCGCGTACTCTTCTTGGGCCCTCGGGTGGCACTTCATGAGAGACGTGAACTCAATCACTCTAGCGCGAACGGTTTCTCCGCTGCCGCCCTGCCAGACGCGCGTCCAGGCGTTCTTCATGCCGCGGGCGTACGTTTCGGCGTAATCGTCCGGGTCGATGGCGCCGTCCCTCGTCCAGCGCCTGATGACGTCTCCCAGCCGCTTTCGCCCGCCGAGCATCTCCTCCAGCGTCTCCGTCAGGGCGCGGATCCCTCCGGCCTCGCTCGCGGCGTCCCGGAACATCTCGCCTGCGTCCGTCCCGCGGTGCCGCCTCCACGACGAGATCGACTCCTCCACGGCGCGCGCCCGGAGGTACGCCTGGTCGTGAGGGTCGAGGACGGAGAAGTCCGGATCGAGGCCGACGGCGATCGGGAAGCGGCGGAGGACGTCGCCGCAGAAGGCGTGGATCGTGCTCACGCGGAGCCGCCGCGGTTCGTCGCGGACATCCATCCAGAGCGAGCGGAGCCGGTCCTTCTCGTCGCCGCCCGGAAACCCGGCCTGGTCCGGATGGGCGAGTCCCCGGACGATCCGCTCCCGCATCTCCAGCGCCGCCTTGTCCGTGAACGTCACGGCGACGATCCCTTCCGGGGTCTCTCCCGCGGCGAGCAGGGCGAGCGTCCGCGTCACGAGGGCGTGGGTCTTGCCCGAGCCGGCCGGCGCATGGATCATGACGTGGCGGCGGATATCGCGAATCATTTCAACCGCCATCTTGATCCTCCCCGCGGTTCGGGCGGTCTTCCGGCTCTTCCGACAGCAGGTGATTCCGGCAGACGTCGGAGAGCGCGCAGGTCTTGCACGCGCGCGGGTCGTCCGCGTGGGGGAAGAAGCCGTCCCGGATCGCTCGGACGGTCTCGACGGCCCTGCCGGCGGCGAGGTCCAGGACGGCGTCAAACTCTTCATCCGCGGCCCAAGTCCTCGTGCGCGCCGCTGGGTGGCCCGCGGTCTTCCCGCTTTCCCGCAGAAGGATCGGCGTTATGCCGGCGTTCGGCTTCGGGCGAACGGAGGCGTAACCCATCCGCGCCACGCGGGTCCCTTTGCCGCTCCGCTCGAGGAGCAGCGCGTAAAGCGGAAGCTGGAGTGACCGTCCCTCCCGGACGCTCGTTTGCGTCGGAAGGCTCGCCCCCGTCTTGTAGTCGAGGACCATGGCATCGGAGCCGGTCCGGTCGATCCGGTCGATCCGCGCCCGGAACCGCGCGTCTCCGCCCTCGCAGGCGAGCGTTCCCTCCACGGTCCGCTCGGAGGAGACATCTTCGGCCGTCCACCCGCCCTCCGCTTCTGCGTCGATCCAGGAGGCGAGGACGCCCCGCCTGTCTAACGGGGCCAGCGCCCGCCTCGCCTCGACGTCGAGACCCTCGCGCGCGAAGACGCCCTTCGCGATCTCCGCCATCCGCGCGAACGCCGCGTCCTTCTCCTCTTTCGCGATCGGGCGTTTCCACTCTCCGTAGAACGCGGCCAGGATCTCGTGATATGCCTTTCCCCGGAGGATCGCCTCGGCCTGGTCCGGACCGGGGAGAGGCGCGGGAAGGCCGAGGACTTTCAACAGGAAGTACCTGTAACCGCATTCGAGACAGCTTTCGATCTCCGAGACGGAAAAGGTGCGGTCGATGAACCTGTTTCGGATGACGGGCGCGGCGGGCGTCCCGGTCAGGTTTCCGCCGTGTCCGGGGACCGCGTTCCGGATCCCAGCTCCCTGGCCGATCGCCGCCTGGAACGATTCGGCGATTTCCGAGAGATCGTCCGCCTCCGGGGCCGCGCCGGCCGGGAGAGTCCCCGCGCCGAACGCGGCTCGGTCCCATTCTTCCTTTGACAAGGGCGGGGCCCCCGCGTCTTTCGGCGGAACGCTCCCGATCCGTCCGATTTCAACCAGTTCGTCCAGTTCGGACAGGAACGGAGACCGCTCCACGGGCCGGCCGTTCACCGAGAGAGGATAGACGAGGTGACAGGCCCGGCGGCCGGCGTGAAGGAGGCGGAGGAAGTCCTGCCGCCTGGCCTCGACGCGCTGGCGGGCCGACGGAAGGCCAAGCTGTTCGCGGACCCATCCGCCGAAGAAGATGTTCGTCGGCGCGTTCCCGGGGAGACCGTCGATCGTCAGCCCGCCCACGCAGACGAGATCGAAATCGATCCCCCGCGTCTCCATCGGATCGAGGACCTGGACGGCACCCGCCTCATTGCCCGCGACGCGAACCACTTCTCCGCCCAGGGCCCGGCGGAGGTGGTCGGCGATCTCCCGGAGACCCGGAGGGGCGGCTTGACCGCCGAGCTTCGACGCGGCGCCGACCGCCGACTGGAGCCTGTGCCAGATTTCGAAGAACTGCCTTGCCCCCTGGTGGTCTTCTTCCGTTCGGAGGTTCCCGCGGAACCCTCCGGCGGCGAGCGCCTCCCACAGGGCGCGTCTTCCTTCTTCCCAACCGGACGCCCTCGCGATCCGATCGAGACGATCGAAAAGGACCGACACGCTCCGCCGGATCTCGTCCGCCGTCTTCACAGGGGACCGTCCGCCGTCCGCGTCCTCTTCAACCGTTCGATCGCTCCGCCGGGCCGAAAGCGTCTCGTCGACGAGAGAGAGCCACTCCTCCCTCGACGCGGCCGGCGGATTCGTCCGGGCGAGGGAGAGGAGAACGGAATGCGCCTCGGCGGAGAGGAAGGAGAGATAGGGAGTTGAGAGAAGCCGCGCGACGGCGCCGGGCGACGCTTCGACGGCGGCATCGAGGAGGGCCATGACGGCCTGGATGGACGGGACGCGCGGCGCGCGTTTTCCGGGCGCGATGTTCGCCGGGATCCCGTACCGTGGAAATATCTCCTCCACGAGCGGGATGTAGCGGTCCGATCCGAAGAATGTTACGAGGACGCGCGAGAGGTCCGGGATCTCCCCGTTCAGCGCGCCCTGCTTGACGATCCGGGCGATGGCCGCGACTTCGGCCTCCGGACTCGGAACCGGCGTGAGCGTGACCGCGTGCGGGAAGACGATCCGGCCGGCCAGGGCGCCCCGCTCTTCGGGCATCGCCCGGTTGAAGAGGAACGCGTCGAGAGAGGACTCGGCGTGAGCGACTTTCGGGGATTCCGCCGCACCCAGTTGCCGCGCGAGGCGTCCGGAAGAGGCGTATCCGCCGCAACCCGGAACGAAAGGGACGTGGGCGGTGACCGGAACGCGGTCGGCCATGCGGAGGAGGATGTCCCGCTCCCGGGCGCCCATGTCCTCGAATCCCCAGACCGCGACCTCACGGACGTTGTCAAGGAAGGCGGGAACATCGCCTCCGGGGGCGGCGAGCCGTTCGAGGGCCCGGTAGCGGAGACCGGCTTCGTCCCAGACGTTCAGCCGGTCCAGGAGCAAGGCGTAGTGGTCGAGGACGGTGTCCAGGGCCTCGGCCGTTTCCCGGACGAGCCCGAGATGATTGCGGATCGCGTCGACCCGCGGCGCCAGGGGAAGAGGCGCGTCGTAGTCGCGGATTTCCCGGAAGAACTTGAGAATGTGCGAGACGAGGCCGGTGGAAAAGCTCCCGTCGGGTCCCCGGAGCGGCTCCAGAACGGGGAGATCGCCCATTTCGTCGAGGAGGCTTCCAAGAAAGACTTCCTCCTCCAGTTCCTTCACGACGGGGATCTCCTCGGGCCGGAGAATCTCCCGGACAAGGTCGCGGAAGGTCCACGTCGGCGGAGGAAGGAACGCAGCGGACTCGCCGTTCGCGATCCGGGCGACGTGCGCGGCGATCCGTCTGCGAATGAACCGGCCCGCCCGCGAGGAGGGAACGAGGACGATCCGGTCGTCGAACCGGAGCGGCCGGCCGCGTTCTACGGCCTCCGCCGCCCACGGGGCGAGAAGGCGGTCGAGGGTGCCGGAGTCGGCGTACGGGAACGTGTGGATGGCGATAGGCATGGTGTGAAAAAAAGGGTAGCAGACGCCCGTGACAGATGGGGTCACACCGGAGAGCCTCTATTAACCTAAAAACCGCAGTTCACTCACCGCAGAGGACGCGGAGTCCGCGGAGGAACATCTTTTCGGGCGGTTTTGATGCTCACCTGCCTCGTGAGGTCGATGTGTCTTCCAATCCCTGGCACTCCTTTGCGTTCTCTGCGTGCTCCGCGGTTCAACTGCTTTTTCTAGGATTAATCAATATCAGATTAGGGCCGATCGAACAATAGAGGAAAGGACTTTGCTGGGACCGAGAAAGTCGTCCGGATGATCCGGGGGTCCCTGGGATGCGCCGTCCGTGGCGGTTTGGGGTCGGTCCGTCTTGTCTTTGGTCAGGGGTCAGGCGATGTGGCGGGCGGCCGTGCGGATGATTCTCCATTCGAAGTCGGAGAGGACGATCCCGATCTTTCGGACGGCTTCCGCGGGGTCCCGCCGGAGCTGGCTCAGGAATTCGGGGTCGCCCTTGGCCATGTGAACGACGCTTTCCAGGCCGTCGAGGTGGACTTCGGTGATGTTGTCGAGGAGGGTCATCGTCGTTTCTCCTTGTTATTCCGGTTTTCGCCGGAGGTTTCAGTTGTGCCTCAAGGAGCCGCGATCCCCTTTGAGCGACGGCCGGAGCGAAGAATAAGCAACCGGCGTTCCATTTCTTTGGTTTGGGACGATCGACGCAAGGAATTCAATGAATGTTCAACTAAGACAAGGGGTTACGCTCCGGTACCAGATGCGTCGAGATGAGACGGACGCTCTTGGAGGGAGCGTCGGCAAGGTTAGAGGGTCGCTCCCGGTAGACAGGGAGTCGCCTCAGGGTGACGGGATGCCGCTAATGGGAAGGGGGTGTTCGGAACCAGTCGAGAGTCCGGCGGAGGCCCTCTTCCATGTCGGTCTCCGGCAGGTATCCCAACCGTTCTTGAATCGCCGTGATGTCGGCGAGGGAGTGCCGGACGTCCCCCGATCTGGTAGGACCGTGGACTGGAGGAACGGGCGATTCCATCATGCCGGCCAAGACCCGGTGAAGCTCGTTGAGCGTGAACCGTTCGCCGCAGGCCACGTTGAAGACGTGGTGGCCGGCCGGGAGATCGGCGGACGCCGCCTTGATGTTCGCCTGAACGGCGTTGGCGACGTACGTGAAGTCGCGGCTCTGCTCGCCGTCTCCGTTGATCGTCGCCGCTTCCTTCGAGAGAAGCGCCTGGATGAAGCGCGGGATGACGGCCGCGTAAGGTCCGTCCGGGCTCTGGCGTGGACCGAAGATGTTGAAGTACCGCAGGCCCACGAGCGTCATGCCGTAGAGGGAAGAGAAGAGGTCGGCGTACCGCTCGTTGGTGAGCTTCGTCAGGGCGTACGGCGAGAGGGGGCGTCCGATTCGGCCCTCCACCTTGGGGAGGGATGGTTCGTCTCCGTAAACCGAGGAGGACGACGCGTAGACGACGCGGCGAACGCCGGCCTCGCGGGCGGCCGAGAAGATATTGACCGTCCCGTGGATATTGACGGCGTCGGTCGTCGATGGGTCCTCGATCGAGCGGGGGACGGAGCCCAGGGCCGCCTGATGATAGACGACCTCGACGCCGCGGCAGGCCGACCTGCAGGTTTCCTGGTCCCGGATGTCGCCCTCGATCAAGGCGACGCGGTCGGCGGAGGAGGGATGAATCCCAGCCAGGTTCGTCCGGCTTCCCGTGGCGAAGTTGTCCAGGACGCGGACACGGTCGCCCCGTTCCAGGAGGGCCTGCACGAGGTTGGACCCGATGAAACCGGCTCCGCCGGTGACGAGGACGCTCACAGGCTACGCCTTGACGATCTTGTCGCGTCCGGCATGGACGCCTTTTGTCGCGTTTCGCGTGTCGACGACCAGGGGGGCCAAGGCTACGACGCGGCCATAGTCCACGTTCGAGTGGTCCGTGGCGATCAGGACGCAGTCAACCGACCGGAGGAACTCGTCGGTGAGGGGGGCCGATCTGAGTTCCATGTCCGGATAGTGACGGTGTCCGCGGCAGACGGGGACGTAAGGGTCGTGGTAGGAGACCTCCGCGCCGCGTCCCTTGAGCAGTTCGATCAGCTTGAGCGAAGGCGATTCCCGCTGGTCGTCCACGTCCTTCTTGTAGGCCACGCCGAGGACGAGGACTGCCGCGCCCCGGATTCCCTTCCCCCTGTCGGAGAGGGCGTCCACGACCCGCCGGACGACGTATTCGGGCATCCCGGCGTTGATCTCCCCGGCCAGCTCGATGAACCGCGTCGCGAAGTCGTACTCACGCGCCTTCCACGTGAGATAGAACGGATCGATCGGAATGCAGTGGCCGCCCAGACCGGGGCCCGGGTAGAAGGGCGTGAAGCCGAACGGCTTGGTTTTGGCCGCGTCGATGACCTCCCAGACGTCCAGCCCCATCCTGTCGCAGAGGACCTTGAGCTCGTTGACCAGGGCGATGTTGACGCTCCGGTAGATGTTCTCGAGGAGCTTCGTGAGCTCGGCCGCCCGCGTCGAGGAGACGGGGACCACCTTGTCGATCACGGACTGGTAGAGGGCGACGGCGGCCTCGCGGCACGCGGGTGTTGTCCCGCCGACGACTTTCGGGATCGTGCGCGTCGAGAATTTTGGGTTCCCCGGGTCCTCCCGCTCGGGCGAGAACGCGAGGAAGAAGTCGCGGCCCACCTGCATTCCCCCGGCCGAGAAGCGCGTGAGGAGGCGCTCGTCCGTCGTCCCGGGATACGTCGTGCTCTCGAGGACGACGAGCTGGCCCGGCCGGAGGACGCGCGCGATCGATTCGGCCGTCTGGTCGATGTAGCGAAGGTCCGGCTCGCGGTGGTCGTCGAGTGGCGTCGGGACGCAGACGATGATCGCGTCGGCTTCGGAGAGCCGGTCGAAGTCGGCCGTGGCGGCGAACGGTTTGGCCGGCCGGAAACGCGCGGCCGAGACCGCCTCCCCCTTGATGTGGTGGATGTAAGAGCGGCCGGCGTTCAGGGCTTCGACCTTGCGGGGATCGACGTCGAACCCCAGGACTTCGAACCCTTCTTCGGCGAAGCGAAGGACGAGGGGCAGGCCGACGTATCCCAGCCCAACGATTCCGATGCGGGCCTGTCTGGCCGTGATGCGGTCGAGAAATGGGGAGAGAGCGGTTGCCGCCGCCGGCTGTTCGGCCGTTGTTCCTGGTTTCAATTGCGCCTCCTGGAGGGGGATGAAAAAGGCTCCCTGTCGTTCGAACTCAGTCCATCGCTGCCTTCGCCAGCGCCACCGCCTGATCCTCGGTGATTTTCGTATTTACACGCAGATACAGCGCGTGACCCTGCCTATCCTTGAACCAGATCTCGTCGAGGGCGCCAAAACCGTTTCTACGGTAATGACCCACCAGTACGCCGTTGCGCTCAGTGACCTTGCCTTTCCCACCGGATTCCACCTTTTTTCGCCAGCTCGCCTCCCTCAAAATGCTGCTGCCGAGCGAGAAATAGCGAACCCGCTGCTTGTCCTTGCTGTCGCCGTACTTGCATTCAAGGAACAATTTGTCCGGCCTTCGCTCGAAGTTCTTGCCCATGATGGCGGTGACTTCATGGAGCGTGAGCTGTGCGCACAGCGCGTCGGCTGACAATCGCGCAGTCGTCGATCCTTGCGCGGCATCTCTTCTTGCGATGCCGGTTGCAACGCTTTGAGCGTGCGCCAGCGGAGTCAACGCGGCGATGATCGCAAGGACAAGAAGTGCGATGTGCATGGTGAGGCTCCTTGAATTGAAAAAAACACACGGGTCCGAACATCACCGTATCGTGCCAATTATCCATTGTAGCCGAACCGGTGGAGAAATCAACGAGCAATGAACCAGGACTTTCCCCAAGTTTTTTTTGTTACGAACATAGCCAGTTGGGCCACGGGGTTTTTGGGGAGCGGGGGGGAGGGGTGCCGGGGGAAGCGCAGGAGGAAAAAGGGCAAAAGGGGACGTAATTAAGTAATTAAGTATCTATTGACTTTCCTTCGTTCTTGATGTATTGACGGGCATGCCGCGACAGGCACGGATCGACGCTCCAGGGGCCGTTCACCACGTCATCGCCCGGGGAATAGAGAGGCGCAGGATCTTCCTCGCCCGGCCGGACTACGAGGCATTCCTTGGGAGGCTCGGGTCGGTTCTTGGGGAGACCGAGACGGCCTGCTATGCGTGGGCGCTCCTGCCCAACCACTTTCATCTCCTTCTTCGGACCGGCAAGACGCCTCTCCCCACGGTCATGCGAAGGATTCTGACCGGGTACGCCGGCGAGTTCAATCGCAGACACCGACGACACGGGCACCTGTTTCAGAACAGCTACAAGTCGATCCTGTGCCAGGAGGATCCCTATCTTCTGGAACTCGTCAGGTATATTCATCTCAACCCGTTGAGGAGCCGGTTGGTATCAGGCGCGGAGGGACTGGCGCAGTATTCTCACTGCGGCCACGGGGCGCTGTTGGGGAAAAATCGGATCGGATGGCAGGATATCGCCTATGTCCTTCGGCTCTTTGCCCAATCGCGGGGGGAGGCGCGGCGGCGGTAGCTCCGGTTCGTGAAAGAGGGGGAGGGGCAAGGCCGGCGGCGGGATCTGACCGGCGGGGGCTTAAGAAGGAGCCTCAAGGGCTGGGAAGAGCCGGGAGAGAGGTTGAAGAGCCCTCGGATGGCGTCGGACGAAAGGATTCTCGGGGACGGGGATTTCGTGCTAGAGACCTTGAGGGCCGCGGAGGAGCGTCTGACGCGTCAATCGGCCTTGAGGCGCAAAGGGGTACGGTCTCGAACGGCTCTTGACGCTGGCGGCGGCACGGCTGTCCGTGGACGCGAAGAGCATCCTGCCTCCCAGCTGTGATCGGCGGCTTGTGAGGGCGAGAGACCTCTTTTCGTATTGGGCCGTTCGCGAACTCGGGGAGACGGGAGTCGCCGTGGCCCGTTTTCTGGGGCTGACCCCGCCCGCGGTGAGCCAGGCCGTGTTGCGCGGGAAGCGGATCGCGGAGGAGGGTTGCCGGTTGCAGGATACTTGATTTCTTAATTACGTCCCCTTTTGCTTTTGCCATTGTAAAAT
>MHEK01000006.1:11112-11296 GCA_001803795.1 Nitrospirae bacterium RBG_16_64_22 | reverse complement strand
CCCACGTCTACGTCGGGATGAGCGAGCACGAGGGATTTTGCGTGCCCGTCGTGGAGGCCATGGCCGCCGGCGTACCGGTGGTTGCCTACGCGGCGGCGGGGGTCCCAGAGACTCTTGGCGACGGCGGTGTCCTCGTCCGGGAGAAGAGGTATCCGGAGATCGCGGAGCTTCTGGAGCGGGTCGT
>MHEK01000006.1:0-11063 GCA_001803795.1 Nitrospirae bacterium RBG_16_64_22 | reverse complement strand
GCGGAAGCGTTTTCCATTGATGGACTGCGCGACCACCTGCGGCGTTACCTTTCGGAGGTTGCGGCGTGAATCTGACTGTCTTGATTCCAGTTTACAACGAGGTTGCGACGATCCGCCGGGTGATCGACCGGGTGCGGGAGGTGGATCTGGGCGTGAAGATCGAGATGGAGATCGTCGTCGTGGACGACGGCTCCACCGATGGGACGAGGGACGTCCTGGCCGGGTTGCCCCCCGGGCTTGCGAGGGTGTTCCTCCAGCCGGAGAACCGCGGGAAAGGGGCCGCGGTCCGGAAGGGGATCGAAGAAGCGGCGGGCGACTATCTGGTGATCCAGGACGCGGACCTCGAATACGATCCGGATGACATTTGCAGGCTCTTGGCGCCGGTCCTCAAGGGAAAGGCGGAGGTGGTCTACGGGTCGCGCTTCACGGGCGAGCACCGGAACATGTTTTTCCTCAACTGGGTTGGAAACAAGTTTTTGAGCTTCGTCACGAATGCGCTGTACAATACGACGCTCTCGGATATGGAGACCGGTTACAAGTTGTTCCCCACGCCCCTCCTCAAGTCCATCCGGCTCGTCTCCGACCGTTTTACGATCGAACCGGAGCTGACGGCCAAGGTCTTGAAGCGGGGCGTCCGCATCTATGAGGTGCCGATCTCGTACACGGGACGCGAGAAGCACGAGGGGAAGAAGATCTCCTGGAAGGACGGATTCCCGGCCTTGTGGGCGCTCGTCAAGTACCGGTTCGTCGATTGAAGAGCATGACCGTCGTCCTGCCGACGTTCAACGAGCGGGACAATATCGCTCCCCTCATCGAGGCCTGCCTCGCGGCCCTGGAGAAGGACGCGGAGGTCGTCGTTGTTGACGATGACTCTCCCGATGGTACGGGGGATATCGTGGCCGCGATTGAGCAGAGAGACCCCCGCGTCCGGCTGGTCCGGCGGCGGCGGGGGCTTGGGCTGGCGTCCGCCATCCGGGACGGCGTCGAGGCGGCGCGGGGCGACCTCGTGGCCTGGATGGACTGCGACTTCTCCATGCCGCCGGCGGTGCTCCCCGTGATGCGGAGGGCGCTCGATTCGGTGGACATCGTCGTCGGCTCGCGGTATGTTGGCGCGGCCGCCGACCGGCGGGACGACCGGCGGGCCGTTCTGGGAAGCCGGGTCATCAACGCGTTTGCACGGTTTCTTCTGGGCGGGGTCGTGACGGACTATACATCCGGTTTTGTTGCCGCACGCAAGGAAGTTGTGACAACCCTCGGGATCCGAAACGGGTACGGGGAATATTGCATCGACCTGCTGGCGCGGGCTGAGCGGGCGGGGTACCGGGTGGCGGAAATCCCGTACGAGTGCGTCCCGCGCGCCGCGGGCGAATCCAAGACCGCGACGAGCTGGTCCGGCTACCTCCGCCGGGGCTGGCCTTATGTTCAGACGATCCTTAGAACGTGGAGACGAATTATAGTCACGGTCTTGGTTTGAGAAATGAAATCTAAAATACATTCAGAAGCGAAAAAAGGCGAAGCAACGCGGATCTCAAAGGAGGCACACATGCAGACAGCGAAACAAGAGGTGAGCGGTCTTCTCAAGCGGTTGCCGGAGGATTGTTCTCTGGAAGACGTCCAGTATCATCTCTATGTCCTCCAGAAGGTAGAACGGGGTATGAAGGATGTGACAGAAGGGCGGGTATATACTCAAGAAGAAGTCGATAAGATGATGTCAAAATGGCTCGTAAAGTAATCTGGTCATACGAAGCCACTGCCGATCTCGATGTCCTTGCCGGGTATATTGCTCGTGACTCATCTTTCTAGGCAGCGGCATTTGTTCAGGAAATCCTTACCGCGAGCCGTTCACTTGATCAATTCGCCGAGAGGGGGCGCATCGTCCCGGAATTGTGTGATCCCAACGTCCGGGAATTGTTCGTGGGAGATTATCGCCTCATTTACGCTATCGAAGAACACAGTGTCGATATTCTGGGACTCATTCATGGAAGGCGTGACTTGAAAAAACTGTGGGAGAGAGAACAAAGAGAAAAGTGGCGGGAGAGGACTGATGGGACAAAAACGAAACCGGCTGCTTGAACCAAGGGATCTGGATCTATCGAAGACCCATCCCGGCATTATCCCGGGGCGGGAACCGGAGCTTAGACTGTCCATTCCCCGGATTCCCGTCAGCGAAGGGGCGGGAGGCCGGATCATCCCGGTCTGCGAGCCGGTTCTGGACGGCAACGAGGCCGCCTATGTGGCCCGGGCGGTTTCGAGCGGCTGGATCTCGTCGGCCGGCAAGTTCATCCCGGAGTTCGAGGAGAGATTCGCCGCGTTCTGCGGGACGAAATACGCTGTCGCCTGCACGAGCGGGACGACGGCGCTTCACCTGGCGTTCGCCACCCTCGGGATCGGGCCGGGGGACGAGGTCATCGTCCCGACGTTCACGATGATCGCCACGGCGAACGCCGTCCGGTACGCGGGCGGAACGCCGGTCTTCGTCGACTCCGAGCCGGAGACGGGGAATCTCGATCCCGGCCAGGTGGAGCGGGCGATTACGCCCCGGACGAAGGCCGTCGTTCCGATCCACACGTACGGCCATCCGGCGGACATGGAACGCCTGCTCGCGATCTGCGACAAGCACGGCTTGTATCTCGTCGAGGACGCCGCAGAGGCGCACGGGGCCGAATGGAAGGGGCGGCGGGCCGGATCGATCGGCGACGTGGGATGCTTCTCGTTTTATGCAAACAAGATCATTACGACGGGCGAGGGCGGGATGCTCGTGACGGACAGTCCCGACGTCGCACGGATCGCGCGGAACCTGCGCGATCACGCATTCTCGGAGGAGCGCCATTTCTGGCACAAGTTCACGGGGTACAACTACCGGATGACGAACCTTCAAGCGGCCGTGGGCGTCGCCCAGATGGAACGGATCGATTCGTTCGTCGAGGCGAGGCGCCGGAACGCGGCGCGGTACACGGCGGGTCTTGCGGGACTGCCCGGCCTGTCGACGCCCGTCGAGAAGCCCGGCTTCAAGAACGTCTTCTGGATGTACGGGATCAGGCTCGACGAGAAGGCGTTCGGGCTCGGCCGGGACGGTCTGCGCCGGGAACTCGCGGAGCGGGGGATCGAGACGCGGACGTTCTTCATACCGATGCACCTCCAGCCGATCTTTTTCAAAGCCGCCGGCGGGGAGTACCCCGTGGCGGAGGAGCTCTGCCGGAGAGGGATGTATCTGCCGTCGGCATCATCGCTCACGTCATCGGATGTAGATCTTGTCGTTGAGGCGATTCGTGATATTCACGCCGGGGCGCGGAGATAGCCCGCCGGAATGGAACGGGCCGAATATGAAGCGATGGCCCGGCTCGAGGACGAGCATTGGTGGTTTGCGGGCAAACGGGCGGTTGCGCGATCTCTCCTGGCGCCGTTCTGGGCGGGCGGGGGGCGGATTCTCGATGCCGGGTGCGGGACGGGCGGAACAACGGTCTCTCTAGCGGGGGACGGAAAGAGCGTCTTCGGGTGCGAGCTGAACGCGTTCGCGGCGCGCGCCGCCGCGGAACGCCCCGCGCTTCGTGGAAACGTCGTCCGGGGCCGGGCGGAAGATTTGCCGATTCGGTCGGAATCGCTCGACCTCGTGACGGCGTTCGACGTCCTCTACCACAAGGACGTTGACGAGCGCGCGGCCCTTGCGGAGTGGCGGCGCGTTCTCGCTCCAGGCGGTCTGCTCTACCTGTCCGACTCCGCTCTGCCGTGCCTGAAGGGGCCGCACGACGAGGCCGTTCACGCCCGTGAGCGGTATACGGCTCCGGTGCTTGCGTCGAGGGTCCGCGACGCCGGTTTCCGGGTGTTGAGGCTCACCTACTGGAACTTTTTCCTTTTGCCCTTTGTCCTGGCGGTTCGGTTGGGTCGTCGCGCGACCGCCGGCCGGAGCGAGACATCTGATCTCAAGCGTGTCCCGGCGACGCTGAACAGAGTCCTCAGCCGCGTCCTCTTTCTCGAAGCGGCCCTTCTCCGCCGCGGCCGTATTCCGATCGGATCGTCGGTGGCCCTCATCGCTCGGAGGACATAACCCGGCCCGTATTTTCCGCTGATTGGTCGAATAATACCCGGTCCACGACCTCTCCCGATGGACGTTCGCAGTTCCTGAAAGGGAGGGGTCCGGATTCAAATGAAGGACTGGTTGCTCGTGGCCGCGCTGCTGTTCGCGGCCGCTTTCATCCGCGGGGTGTATCTCCTCACGCCGATCCTCGATTCGGACGAGGCCGTCGTGGGTCTCATGGCGATCCACATCCTCCGGGGCGAATACCCGATCTTCTACTGGGGAGAGCCTTACTGCGGGCCGTTGGAGTCGTACCTGGCGGCCCTTTTGTTCTTCTTTCTTGGTCCGTCACGGCTCGCCCTCAACCTTGCGCCTGGGGTCTTCTCCCTCCTCTTCCTCCTTGCGGCGTACCGCTTCGCCCGGTCCGCATTCGGACGGGAGACGGGGCTGGTAAGCCTTCTTTTCCTTTCCCTTGGGCCGCCCTTCCTTGTCTGGCACTCGGTCCTCGCGCGCGGGAACTACATCGAGAATCTCTTATTCGGCGTAGTCCTCATGGCGCTGGTCGTAAGGACCCTCCGGGCGGCAAGCGAGGCGGCCCGATGGCGCGGCCTCTATATCTTCGCGTTCCTGGGGGGCGTCGCCTGGTGGGTGAGCTTCCAGTCGGTTCACTTCCTTCTGGCCGGCGGGCTCGTGCTCCTTGTAGGGCTGGGGCGGTCCCTCATAGACAGGCGCACTCTGGCGGCGTCCGGGTTTGCATTGGCGGGAAGCCTTCTGTTCTGGATATACAACATACAGCACGACTTGGCGTCGCTGACCGAGACGGCCCGATACATGCGGACAATCCCACTGGGCCGCTCGCTCGAACTCTTTTTCCTTATCAAGGTTCCCTCGATCCTGGGTGCGCCGATGGCCGAGATGGGCCGGTCATACTCGTTGACCGTGAATGCCCTTGTAACCCTCGTCTACGCGGGAGCGTTTATTTCGGCCGTCGGGCTGGTCCTTCGCTGGATGTTGACTCCAGGCCGGCGGCGGACAGGGGAGGCGTTAGGGCTGGGGCTCCTTCTCTCGTTCACGGCGGCCGCCTCGGCCATCATCCTCGCCCAATACAACAGCGGGGGGGTTACCCGTTACTTCCTCGTCTTCTACGCCGCATTCCCGTTCTTTCTCGCCATTGTCCTTGTCAACCTCTCCCGAAAGCGCCCACGCCTCGCGCAAGGGGCGGCGCTCCTTGTTCTCAGTGTGAATGTCTGGGGGACCGTCGCGGGCGCGGATGCGCTGTGGCAGGACCGGCGGGATGCCCACCGGGAACGGGACGCGGTCGAAGCCGAGATGATCGCCGGTCTGCGGGCCCGGGGACTGGAGGCCGTTTTCGCGACCGAATACTGGGAGTTCTTCCGGTCGAACTTCACCGGCGGAGAGGACCCGGTCTTCGCGATCCCCATTTCGAAACACAGCGGGAACAAGTACCCGACGTACACGCGCTTTGCCCTGTCCCGCGATTCCGTTCCGCACCTTTGGAGCCGCGGCGATGGGATCTTCCGGGCCGCGCTCCGGGGTGTGAACGCCGGGTACACTGAGGAGGGACTCGGTCCGTACCGCATCTTTTCCGCCTTCGGGACGAACGTTGGCGGGCTCGAGGAGATCTCCGCGACGGGATGGAGGGTCGAGACGCCCTCGGCATCTGAGGGGATCCCGTGGATGCTCGACGGGAATCCCGATACTCACTGGGACAGCGGGGCGCAACAGCTCCGGGGGTGGTCAATCCGGGTCGACCTTGGCCGCATCGAGACACTGGGCATGCTCGTCGTCGAACCGGGGCCGGTGCCGGAGGACGTTCCGGCCCGGTTCGAGGTGCGCGTTTCGCCCAACGGGGCGGCGTGGGAGGTGGCCGTCCCTTCCCATCCCTTCGTTCTCCCTTTGAGATGGGAAGGAGGGAAGCTCCTGGTCGACGAACAGAAGGTCGTGCGCGTCATCCTTCCATCCGTTGAGGCCAGGTTTCTCGAGATCCGGCTCACGGCCGCGAATCCGTTTCACTGGAGGGTCTCAATGCTCCGGATCTATCGGGTCGCGGATGTGGAGGAGGCGGCAGGGAGAGGGTGAGAGGAAAGGCTGTCGGGATCAGGAATGTCGAGTCGGATTGATCGCCAGGTATTCTGGCTCCTCCTCGTGGCGGGGGCCGGTCTCCGCGGACTCTACCTGCTCGGCCCGGGGTTGGACTCCGACATGGCCGTCATGGGGCTCATGGCCATGCACGTCCTGCGGGGGGAGTATCCGATCTTTTATTGGGGGGAGCCTTACTGCGGGCCGATCGAGTCGTATCTCGCCGCCGTCCTCATGTATTTTCTCGGGCCGTCCCGCGCTGTCCTCAACCTCTCGCCTCTTCTCTTTTCGGTTGCGTTCAACGCTGTCCTCTATCTCCTCGCAAAGAGGCTCTTCGGGGTCTGGGCCGGGCGGGCGGCGCTCGCTCTTGTCGCGTTGTCTCCCGCGTATCTAACGTGGACATCCGTTTTGGCCCGCGGGAACTACGTCGAGAACCTGTTTTTGGGGACGAGTCTCCTTCTCATGGTCGTGCGGCAGCTCGATGGCGGCGGCCGGGGCCTGTCCCGCGCCGTCTCCATCGGATTCGTCGCGGGGTTTGCCTGGTACGTGAGCATGCAGTCCGTCCACTACCTGGTGGCCGCGGGCGGGGCGCTTCTCCTCGGCGCGCCCCGGTTCGTCTGGACGAGCGCCGGGCGTCTTGCGGCCGGGTTCGCGGCGGGGGCATTTCCCTTTGTTGCATTCAACGTCGCGAATCCGCTCGCGTCCTTCGCTGCGGCACAAGGATTTTCGCGGAGGACTCGATTGGGGGAGTCGCTTTACGCGTTCTTCTTCGAAAAGATCCCCGCTCTTCTGGGGACGTCGCCCGGCCCATTTGGCGTCGGGGTCCGGTGGCTGGGTCTCCTCAGCGCCGTGGTGATCGCCATAAGCGTTGTCTTGGGGATAGGGCGGATCGGCCGGGTGGTCCTGGCTCGAGACTCCTCCCGGCAGATTCGGGCGCGGATGCTCCTCATTCCCCTGTTTGTCGCTGTCTTGGGGGCGATCGTCATTCTGCGATACAACCAGGGGACGCATGCAAGATACCTGGTTCCCCTCTACACGGGTCTGCCGATCCTCGTCGCGGCGGGCCTGGACGTGGTTCGGCCGCGTGTCCGGTTCCTGGCGCCCGCGCTGCTCTCGCTCGTGGTCGGTGTCCAACTGGCCGGGAATGCATCGAGCATCGGCCTGAACGAAGGTAAATGGATCCGGGACTATGCGTCCTACCGGCGCGAGGTGGACGGGCTGGTCTCGTGGCTTGAGGGCCAGGGGCACCGCGCGGTTTACATGCCCGGATACTGGGACGCGTTCCGCCTCACGTTCGACGCGGCTGAACGGGCGGTTTTTGCGATGCCGGATCGCCCGGCCGGAATCAACAAGTTTCCGGCCTACACCGACTCGGCCGACGGCCAGGAGAAAAGCGCGTGGGTCTGGCGTGGAATGGGGGAGTTGTTCGAGGAGGCGTTGGCGGGCCTGGGCGTCTCTTACGAGAAAGTCCGGCTCGGCCCGTATGAAATCTATCACCGTTTCCGGGAGAGTCCGGCGTTCGAGACCCCGATCCCGTCCCGTGGATGGACGGCGCGAGCGAGCGGCCGTCCGGAGGACTGCGCGCTGGTTTTTGACCGCGACCTGGGAACGGCTTGGCGGACGGGCGAAGCGCAGAGACCAGGACAGTGGTTCGAGCTGGATCTGGGGCGTCCGTTTACGGTGAGCCGGATCGAGTTCCTCCCCGGTTTTTCCAGCCAGGATTATCCGAGGGGCCTCCGGATCGAGACATCGATCGACGGAAAGACCTGGCGAGCCGTCGGTATCGCGCGCAGGGTCTTTGGAAGTTTCATCGCCCAGGGAGAAGCCCTCCGGCTGGAGGGATCCGGTAGGATGGTCTGGCGCTTCCCTCCAGCGGATGCGCGCCGAGTTCGCATTGTCCAGACCGGCCAGGAGCAGGTTTACAACTGGTCGATCGCCGAATTGTTCGTCTACGCTCCTTCGGACGCGGCCGAACGGACCGTCGTCCCGAACGGACCGCCCGGGACGTGGTTTGCCGAGTGGGAGCGGAATGTGGACCGGGGCGGGATCGCTTATGAAATCCAAAAGCACTACGCCGCAAAGGGCGCGGACAGCTCCGACTCCTTCTATCGAGCCGCCGCGTCGGACCTCGAGAGGACGGGAGATCTTGAGCGGGCGAAAGCTTTCATCCGCCGACAGGAGGGAACGGCATCGGCTGGGCGGCGGTAGGCCGGAATGACGTCATGGGTTTTGTCTTTGTCCTGGCAGTCGTCCTGGGCCTGGCATTCCGCGTCTTCTACGGGCCTTGGGGGGCTCTGAGCGTCGATTCCGACGAGGCCGTCGGAGGCCTGATGGGCATGCACATTCTCCGGGGCGAGTTCCCTGTCTTCTATTGGGGGCAGTCGTACATGGGATCCGCCGAGGCGTATCTCCACGCCGTTTCTTTTGAGATTGCCGGGGCCGGTCCAGCGACTTTGCGGATCAAGCCGCTGGTCGTGGGGATTGCCGAGATCCTGGCCGTCTATGGACTTGCCCGAACGACGGGCGACCGCCGCCTCGCCCTTGGGGCGGCCGCTTTCTTCTCTTTGGCCCCTCCGTTTCTCCTTCTTCACAGCATTTCGGCCAAAGCGAACCACAATGAGACGCTTCTCCTGGGGACTTTGGTTTTCTTGGGGACGATCCGGCTCTTGGGAGAGGAGCATGCGGTTCGGCGGAAAAGCCGGAGTCTGGCTCTGGGGTTTCTGGCGGGGTTTGCGTGGTGGACCCACATCCTGGTCGTCTACTATCTCCTTCCCGTTGTTCTCGTGCTCGCGTGGCTCGGATGGCGGAAGATCCGATGGCGGGAATGGGCCGCTGGCGGGGCGGGCTTCGCAGTGGGAGGCCTTCCGTTTTGGGTCTACAACGCGGCGCATTCCTGGGCGTCCTTCGCGCTCGTCAGGACGGAAGAGACGACCGGATTCTGGAGGAATCTCTCCTTCCTGCTGGGCGACCGGATGTCGTTCGTGTTGAGCCTTAACTATCTGGCGGACGCGGGCTGGAAGGGCGTCTCCAACGGTCTCGTTTTCGTATGGCTCGTTCTTCTGGCTGTCGTTGTTGTCTCGGGTCTTTGGGCGTTCGTCGCGCGTGACGCGCGCGATTCCCGGAATCGCCTCCGGGTTCTCTGCGCGCTCTTCATCGTCTCGATGGCGGCGATTCTCGCGACAAGCCGGTACGGCCAGCCGGCGATGGGGACGAGATACATTCTCCCGATCTACTCGGTCCTCCCGCTTGCGCTCATTCTCTGGATCCCGGCGGTCGAGCGGCGTTGGCGGGGGTTTCTTCCCATTTGGGTTGGAGTCATCCTCGTTTTTCACCTGGTCCTGAACCTGTTGGCGGTTCGAACGCACTACGCGGGCGAAGCGGGGGAGACGAGCCGCCGCGCGACGGATGAGGCGATCGCCTATATGCGGTCCCATGGGATCAAGGGCGCCTACGCGGATTATTGGGTGTCGTACCATCTGACGTTTCACGCGGGAGAGGAGATCGTCGTGTCGCCGATCGCGGAGGCCGGACGGTATCCGCCCTATGCGGCCTATCTTGAAAGCGCGTCCAACGTTGCCTATGTGTTCCGGCCGGGCGGAAAAGTCCGGGAAGAGGACTTCCATCGCGGACTCGAATCGATCTCGGTGAGTTTTAAGCGGAAGACGATGGGAGATACGGCGATTGTTCACGACTTCCGCGGGCCGGAGTGGCCGCTCGTGCCTCTCGGGAATCCATCCGGATGGAAAGCGACGGCGTCGGCCCGGCGGGATCAGGCCGGACAAGCCATCGATGGCGATCTTCGGACAAGGTGGGGAACGGGCGGGCCGCAGGCGGCCGGCGACTGGTACCAGATCGACCTGGGGCGGGAGCGCGTCTTGGGCGGAGTGAAACTTGAGGCGGGGGAGTTTCGCCGGGACTTTCCCCGCGGGTACAGGGTTCTGTTGTCGTCCGACGGCGCGCGCTGGAAGGAGGTTTTCAGTCTTTCCGCTTACCCGGGGCACTTCGGTTGGAAAGACGGGAAGCCGACCTATGCCCTGGACGGCGGGACCTTCGCCCCTTTCCCGCCGTCGGAGGGGCGGTACGTGCGGGTTGAGCTCACGCGGCCTGCCGGCCGGTACGACTGGTCGATCGCGGAAGTGACCGTCTTTGCCGCGGAGGGACGGTCTTGAGAGGCGGGGAGAGGATTGCGTGGGCGGGGCTCCTGCTGTTGGCGGGAGCGGTCCGGCTCCCTTTCCTCGCGAACCATGCGGGTCGTTTGGACGCCGACGAGGCGATGGCCGGGTTCATGGCCCAGCGCATCCTCGCGGGCGATTTCCCGGTCTTCTTCTTCGGCCAGGCGTACATGGGATCGTTCGAGACTTATCTCAGCGCGGCGGTCTTTTTCGCGGCCGGGTCTTCGCCGCGAACCCTCCTCGCGGTTCCCATGGCCTTCTCGCTCCTCTACGCGGCCGGGAGCGGGCTCGTGGCGAGGAGGTGGTTTGGCCGGATCGGAGGTTTAGCGGCGCTCGCCTGGGGAGCCATGGGTCCCGCCTACCTTCTGGACTACGGTCTATCGCCACGGCTGGGATACATCGAGACCCTCGTGTTCGGGGCGTTCCTCATCCTGGTCCTTCAGCGCGTTCTCTTGGCGCCGAGAGGGTCGGCCGGAGAAACGCGCCTGTTCCTGGTCATTGGGTTCATCACCGGTCTTGCAGTGTGGACGAATCTTCTCATCCTTCCCGTCCTCGCGGCGTGCGGCGCCGTCATCTTGTTTCGAGACGCCCGGATTCCCTTCCGGCGGGCGGGCGGTTTCTTCCTTCTTGGAGTCCTTGCCGGGGGGGCGCCGTTCTGGTTGTGGAACGCCGGGAACGGTTTCGCCACGTTCGTCCTGACAAGGGGAGGGGACGTTGGGCGCATCGAGGTTTCCCTCGGGAGGTTCTTCCGCGAAGCGGCGCCGTACATCCTGGGA
>MHEK01000005.1 GCA_001803795.1 Nitrospirae bacterium RBG_16_64_22 | reverse complement strand
ACGTCCTGCTGATTGACGACGACCAGGCTTTCTGCACGGCCCTCAAAGGCGTCATCGCCCACGAACATCCCGGGCTGAGTCTTTCCACGATCAGCGATCCCGTCGAAGGGCTCAGGCACATCCAGCCGAACCTGGCCCTGCTGATTCTCGACTTCGAGATGCCCCGTCTCGACGGCAGAAAGGTCATGGAATATGCCCTGGCCAAGGGGGTCCCGGGCGAACGCATCCTCATCCTCTCCGGCCGCTCGACGGATGAGCTCCACGAGCGGTTCGCGCTCGGCGAGTGCCTGGCTGTCCTCAACAAGACCGAGCCGGCCCAGCGGCACGTCCTGTCGATGATCCTTCGGGAGATCGAGAGGAAGAACGGCCCCGAGAATCCGGCCTCTCTTGCCAAACCCAGCGCCGCGCCTTCCTAGTACGGACGTTTTCGACATCCCGCCAGAGACGCCTCTTGCCGGGCCGCTTGTATGAACGCGGCGAAGAGACGCCGCGTCGCCGCGCTTTTTCGGTGGCTCTCAGGGTGCCATTGGACGCCGACGACGAATGGGCGCCTCGGATTCTCGACCGCCTCGACGATGCCGTCCGGGGCGGCGGCGGAGACAACCAGCCCGCGGCCGACTTGTTTCACGGCCTGGTGATGGCTCGACGCGACGGAAATCGCGGCCCGCTCCAGAATCCCGCCGAGCCGCGAGTGCTTCCGCACGGAGACATCGTGACGGGAAGACCGGTGCGTCAGGGCCTCTGGGTACTGCGAGGGAATGTCCTGGTAGAGAGATCCCCCGCGGACCACGTTGAGGAGCTGCATCCCGTAGCAGACGCCCAGGACGGGAAGGCCGCGCCGAAGAGCGGCGGCGAGGAGGCGCGCTTCGAACCGGTCCCGATCCGGAGGCGACGGCCGGATCGGAAAGGCGCGCCGCTCGCCGTAGGAAGACGGCGCGAGGTCCTCTCCGCCCGAGCAGAGCAGTCCGTCCAGACGGCCCAGAACGGACGAAACCTTTTCGATTCCCTTGAGGGGGCATAGGAGGACCGGAAGCCCCCCTGCCTCCTCGACGCAGAGAGCGTACGCGCGATCCGCGGCCGCTTTCCACCTAGACCCGCTCCGCTCCAGATCGGCCGTGATCCCGATCCAGGGACGCCGCGCGGAACTCCCCGGCGGACGGGACGCCGCGCCGGCGGTTCCTAGTCGGCGGCGACGCACGTCGTCGTTCGCTCGACACCCTTGAGCGCCCGGATGCGGCGGATGACCAGATCGAGGACCCGCTGGAGGTCCTTCCCCTCGACAACGGCCATCAGGTCATCCTCTCCCGTGACGAGATCGGCCATCACCACCCCGCGGATCTTCCGGAGCTGGTCCCGCACCGAGCGTTCCTTTCCGAGCGTCGTCTGAATCTTGAGATAGACTCTCGCCATCTTTGCCTCCTTCCCATTCCGTGAATGGAACGATCTCAACACAGATCCGGCTGGAGAGTCAAGCAAGCGCCCGCCGCTCCGCGCGCGGAACGGAAAGGCGCGCGAAACGACGGCCGAAGAGAACTTTTTTTCTTGCAATGCCGGCGTGTTTATGATTATTTCACGCTTGGAAGCTGCCAATCCAAGGAGGTGCTTCAAATCCGCAAACATCCACGGAGAAGGGGGGTCGAGAATTGCACGCTCTGGGAACCCACTTGCTGATTGAGCTCAAAGATTGTAATTCCCGGATCCTTCGAGACGTAAGAGCGGTGCAGGACGCGATGGTCGCGGCGGCCAAGGCGGCGCAGGCCACCATCGTCAACGTCTCATTCCACGAGTTCAGTCCCTTCGGCGTCTCGGGCGTTGTGGTGATCGCTGAATCCCATCTCACGATCCACACGTGGCCGGAATACCGATACGCCGCCGTCGACATCTTCACCTGCGGAGACATCCTTCAGCCGGAGGTCGCGGCCGACCATTTGATCAAGGCGTTCCAGTGCAAGACGCCTTCCATGGTCGAGATGAAGCGCGGCATCCTCTCAAACGGCAAGACCAAGTTCCCCCACAAAGTCGTCGAAGACACGTTGGAGTCCCATGCCCGAATCGATGAACTACAAATGGTACCTTGACCTCTTCTCCCCTCACGAGGGGTACATGCACGGGGTCAAGTCGATCCAGTTCGCCCGCCAGACCCAGTTTCAGAAAATGGAGATTATGGAGACGGGGAGCTACGGGCGGTGCCTCGTCCTCGACGGCAAGATGCAGTCGTCCGAGTGCGACGAGTTCATCTACCACGAGGCGCTGGTGCACCCGGCCATGCTCACGCATCCAGACCCGAAACGCGTCTTCATCGTGGGGGGGGGCGAGGGGGCGACCCTGCGCGAAGTTCTGAAGCACCCCTCCGTGGAATTCGCCCTCATGGTCGACATCGACCAGGAGGTCGTCGAGGCCTGCAAGACCTACCTGCCCGAGATGCACGCGGGCGCGTTCGATGATCCTCGCGTCCGGTTGGAGTACCGCGACGCCCGGACCTACCTCGAGCAAACGTCGGACGTTTACGACGTCATCATTATCGACATCTCCGAGCCCGTGGAAGAGGGCCCCGCCTACCTTCTCTACACGCGGGAATTCTACGAGATCGTGAAACGGCGCCTTTCGGACCACGGCGTCATCGCTCTCCAGGCAGGAACGACCGCGGTCGGCAAGCTCTTGAACTACGGCGCCGTGACCCAGACGCTTCGGCGCGTCTTCCCGGTCGTGGCGCCCTACCACGCCGAGATCCCGTCCTTCGGAATGCCATGGGGCTTCGCCCTGGCAACGAAGGGCGGCGCGGACCCGCGGCGCGTCCCGGCCTCCCAGATCGATGCCGCGATCGCCGCGCGCATTCCCGCGCCGCTGTCGTACTACGACGGCGAGACGCACGGCGGCATGTTCTGCCTTCCCAAGCACATCCGGGCCTACATGAAGACCGAGGAACGGATCATCGAGGACAACGCCCCGCTCTTCTCGTTTCACTAAGACCGCGCCATGGCCGTCCCCGATCCCCGCCAGGCGCGCACGCCGCTTTTCGACGCCATGGTCGAGCTGGCCCAGAGCCGGAAGGTCTCCTTCCACACGCCGGGGCACAAGAGCGGGAAGGGAATATCGACCCGCTTCCGGAAGTTCGTCGGCCCCAAGATCTTCTCGATCGACCTCACGACGCTCGACGAGGTCGACTCCCTGCAGAAACCGGTCGGCGTCATCAAGGAAGCCCAGGAGCTCGCCGCCCTGGCGTACGGCGCCGACGCGTCCTTCTTCCTCCTCAACGGGACGACGGGCGGGAACCACGCCATGGTCGTCTCGTCGACCCGGCCCGGGGAAAAGGTCCTCGTCGCGCGGAACTGCCACAAGTCGATCATCGTCGGGGTGATCCTTGCCGGCGCCCGGCCGATCTTCGTTCCCGTGGAGTACGACACCGAGCGCCGCCTCGCCCTCAACGTCCGCGCGGACGACATCGAGAAGGCCCTCCGCGCCGAGCCGGATGCCCGGACCCTGCTCGTCACCTCGCCGAACTACTATGGGTACACCGTCGATCTCGGCGCCGTCGCGAGGTTGCGCGAACGCCGGGAGTTCACCCTCCTCGTCGATGAAGCCCACGGACCGCACCTCAAGTTCCACGCGGACCTGCCGCTCGACGCGCTCACCGCGGGCGCCGACATCTGCGTGCAGTCGACCCACAAGATCATCGGCGGGATGACCCAGGCCTCCATCCTCCACGCCCGCGCCGGCAGGGTGGATCTCAGCCGCGTGGCGGCTTCCCTCAAGTCGCTCCAGACGACGAGCCCCTCGTACATTCTCATGGCCTCGCTCGACCTCGCGCGGATGCAGATGGCCACCGAGGGGCAAAAGCTCCTGACGCGCGTGATCGAGCTGGCGGAAGAAGCCCGGGCGAAGATCAACAGGATTCCCGGCCTCGTGTGCCGGACGCGCGAGGAGGCGCGTTCGGAGGGGCTGGGCGACATCGACGTCACCAAGCTGACGATCTCGGTGATCGGGACCGGGCGGACGGGATATCAGGTCTCCCAGGAGCTCAACCGCCGGTTCGACATCCAGGTTGAAATGGCCGACCCGGCCCACGTCCTCGTCATTGTCAGCATCGGAGACCGGAAGGACGACTTGAGCCGGCTCGTGAGCGCCCTCGATGAAATCGCACGGGAGGCTCAGGCCGAAGCAAGACCGAAGGCCGCCCTCGTTTCGGCCGCTCCTCCCCGGATCGACAATCCCCTCGCGATCCTGCCCCGGGACGCCTTCTTCGCCCCTTCCCGCTTCGTCCCGCTGGAAGAAGCCGTCGGCAAGGTCTCCGCCGACATCGTCACCGTCTACCCACCCGGCATCCCCGTCCTGATCCCCGGCGAGACCATCGCCCGCGAAGTAGCCGAGTACGTTCGAGCGATGGCCCGGCACGGAAGCATCATGGACGGCCTCGACGAAACCAACACCCGAATCAAGATCGTCGCCTAGCCCGCCCCGCCCGCGAGCCCTGACCAGGAAAACAAGGGAAGTTGCGGCTTAGCGGCCCCTCCCTCACCCTGCCCGCTGACGGCTTGCCCGTCGACCCGGTCGAGCTGTCCCCCCAGCATCCCCCGCCGCGCCCTCCGGCCGGCTAATGTTCCCCCGCGAACCTTCCGATAAGGCTGGTCAAAGGATTCCCGGGAGCGCGGGGCCCCCACGGCGGCCCCCCTTGCGAGGGGAGGAAACACATGTCCACGACAGGAAAAGTGTTGAGGCATCGCACAAGGGCGTCAGGGGGGGCCGGATCGGGCGGCGCCCAGCACGGCCGGAACGGGGGCTTCCTGCACGTCCCCATTATCGGCCACGCCACCGTTCAGCTCCACGCTGACCTGAAAGAGACGCTTCGAAGCGCCATGAGGCAGACCCACCGGCTGGTCCTCGATCTTGCCGACCTCGATGAGATCGACATGACCGGTCTCCAGCTCTTCCTGACGGTCCGAAGAGAGGCGCGAGAAGCGGGCGGCGATCTCTATCTTGTCAACGTGGCCGCCCGGCACGAAATGAAGATTCGCCTCCTCGGGCTGGGCGATCTTCTCCGCGCCGCCGAGACGCGCGCCGCCGCCTAGGTCAGCGCGATTCGATCAGGGAATCATGGCCGGGCGCGTAGCGCTCTGCCTGTTGCTCTCCGTTCTTCTTTCGGGGCCGGCGCTCGCACGGGAGAGACTCTCGGGCACGGTGACCCGCGTCACCGACGGCGACACGGCAACGATCGAGACGGACAGCGGAAAGATCACCTGCCGGCTCTACGGTATCGACGCGCCGGAAACCGCAAAGCGCGGGAAACCTGGCCAACCTTGCGCCGATGAGGCCAAAGAAGCCCTTGCCGCGTTGATCAAGGGTCAGGTCGTGGAAGTCGAAACGACGGGAAGGAAAAGTTACAGGCGGGAAATCTGCTTTATCCGCAAGGGCAGTCTGGACGTCAACCTTGCGATGGTCCAGAAGGGATACGCTTGGGCCTACGTGGAGTATCTCAAGCGCCCCCACGCATCGATCTACATCGGCACCGAAGAGGAGGCCCGCAAACAGCGGCTTGGAATCTGGACGGAGTCTAACCCCCTCCCCCCCTGGGAGTTCCGAGCCCGACAAAAGGAACTCTCGCGGGTCTCCAGACGTTAGCTCGAGAATCCCGGTTTGTTCTCGCCGGCCTCTGTCCTCTTGTCCGATCTCTATCGGGGCGGGCAGGCAATGGGCCAGACGACGCGGGTGTTCGCCGGCCACGCCCGGCCGTCCGCGGCCACGTAAGGAATGACAACCCCTTTTCCCGAGGGAGGCATCCCGGCCGTCCTTTCCATCCTCACGCCCGCCTCGTGGTACAAAGCCAGGGGATCGAAGATCCGTCCGTCCCGCGAAATCACCCGCGACCCTTCAATCTGATACTCGCCCTCGGCGCTTCGCAAAGTCGTAAGATGCAGGTGCGGATACCCGTTGAAGCCGTAGTGCCCCCCTGTCGTCCCGGTCTTTCCAGAACGCCCAATGACTTGTCCCAGAGAAACCTTCGCGCCGATCGAAAGCTCCGGCAGAGTCTCAAGGTGCTGATATTTCGAGAAGACCCAATCGGGCAGGCCGGTCTCTTCCGGCGAATGACTCAGCCACATGTAGATCCCCAGCATCCGTCCGCCTTCCCCTTTGGCCACGACCGTGCCTGCCGCCAGGGCGAGAAGCGGCGTTCCTGCAGCCAGGGTGATGTCGATGCCCCCATGCGATCCTCCCCCCGGGGCCCAGCTTGGGCGGGAACTGCCGTCGTAACGGGTCCGCGAACCGAACGGCGAGGCAATCTCCGGGCAACGGACCTTTTCCGGGAACACAGGCTCAAGGCCGCTCGGCCGGATCGTCTCGCTCTTGTCGGCGGGCTCCTTCGCCTCATCCTGCACAATTCCCCGCCCCCTCTGGGCCTCTGCGGGGAAATCGAACATGGCCACCCCCATCGCAACGAGAACCAGGAAGAACCGTCTTCGCGTTTTCATTACTGTCTTGTCCTTGCCGCTTGGGGAACTGAATGAGTGGCGCATTCGCGCTCGTTTAGGCCGGATTATTGTCTTGGAATCGGTGAAACGGAGACGGGGGGAAGCGGAGAAGAGATCCCTTGGGCCTCCCTCCCCGATTCTCCCCTTCCCCGTTTCCCGCTTTTTCTTGGCGGAGAGAGTGGGATTCGAACCCACGAGGAAGCTTTTGGCCCCCTACACGATTTCCAGTCGTGCTCCTTCGACCAGCTCGGACACCTCTCCACAAAACGGTCAATGGTCTATGGTCAACAGTCATTGGAGCCTTGTCGCCGCCGCTCGCTCTTGCCGATTGACTAATGACTAGTGACCATTTCCCGCCTTTCCTGGCGGAGAGAGAGGGATTCGAACCCCCGGTGGAGTTGCCCCCACACCTGATTTCGAGTCAGGCGCCTTCAACCAGCTCGGCCATCTCTCCGATGAATACCGGTGAATCGGTCAATCGGTTAAGAGGCAAATCGAAAACCCCTTGAGGCAGGGCTGTCTGCCCATTCACCCATTCACCGATTCACCAGAAACCCGCCGCTTCTCAAAGAACTCCCGCAGGACCGCGCCGCATTCCCTTTCCCGCGCGCCGCGCGTCACCTCCAGGCGGTGATTGAGCCGGGGATCGCGGACGATGTCGTAGAGAGAGCCGCACGCCCCGGCCTTTGGATCATCGCACCCGTACACCAGCCGGTCGACCCGGCCGAGGACGAGCGCGCCCGCGCACATCGCGCAGGGCTCGACGGTCACGTAGACCGTGCACCCCGTCAACCGCCACCGCCCGAGGATTCGCGCCGCTTCGCGGACGGCCAGGAGTTCCGCGTGGGCTGTCGGGTCCGCACCGGTCTCCCGCCGGTTATGCGCCCGGGCGATGACGCCGCCGTCGCAAACGACGACGGCCCCGATCGGGACCTCGCCTTCCTTGGCGGCCAGGCGCGCTTCCGAGAGCGCAAGATCCATGAAGGCGAGATCCGACTCCGTCATTGCATCGGCGGCACGAATTGCCCCGCCTCGTGATAACCGCTCAAATTGGCGCGCCCTAGAGGATTCGAACCTCTGACCTACAGATTCGTAGTCTGTCGCTCTATCCAGCTGAGCTA
>MHEK01000004.1 GCA_001803795.1 Nitrospirae bacterium RBG_16_64_22 | reverse complement strand
GCGTACGGCCAACTCTACTTCAAGGTGGACGATCTGACCCGCGAGGATCTTAGGGAACAACCTTGCCATTCAGGCCTCTTGGTGATATGCTTTGACGTACGTTTGGAGGAGGTATCCATGAGCAAAGTGCCAAGTCTCGTTCCGGTAACGGACCTTCGCCAGGACGCCGCAAGCGTCCTCAAGCGCGTTCGAAATTCCAGCGAACCGGTCTTCATAACCCAGCGGGGCCGCGCCGCCGCCGTGATGATGAGCACCGAGGCGTTTGAAAAGGCCGAGCACGACCGTCAGCTTCTTCGCCTTCTGGCGCGCGGGGACAAGGAGATCGCGGCGGGAAAGGGGCATGATCTGGAATCGGTTCTGGCGGAGGCCGATGCTCTTCTGGTGGAATAAACCGAGCGGTGAGAATACTTTTCACGCCTTCCGCCCGTGTTCAGTTTCTTTCCGCTCTCGCGTTTATCCGGCAAGACAAGCCCGACGCCGCCGTCCGCTTCCGCCGGCGCGCGGAAACGGCGCTGAAAAGGCTCTCGAAGTTCCCGGATTCCGGGAGAGCGATCCCGGAGTTTCCCGATCTTCCGCATCGTGAGGTCATCGTAGGCTCGTATCGGTTTTTCTATCGCGTGCGGGGAAAGATAGTCTGGGTAGCCGCAGTGTGGCACGGGGCGCAAATCCCCGGAGTTCCGGGCAAAACAGAGGACTCCTGAGAACGGACGCAAGGCCCGTCATGCGTCCACGAGGCTGCTCCTGCACGCCGCCGCCGTGCCACGAATGCTTGATAAAAGGAGAAATCGCCATGAACTTCCGTCCACTGCACGATTGGGTCGTGATCGAGCCGTCGGAGGGCAAGGAGAAGACGGCGGGAGGGCTTTACATTCCGGATACGGCTAAGGAGAAGCCGGCGGAAGGGAAGGTCCTCGCCGTCGGCAAGGGCCGGTGGGAGGAGCCGGAGAAGGTCAAGTGGGGCAAGAAATCGAAGGAGAAAAAGGAGAAGGTCTTCAAGCCCACGACCGTCAAGCCGGGGGACAAGGTGCTGTACGAAAAATACGCCGGCACCAAGGTCGAGCTGGACGGGAAGGAAGTCGTACTCGTCAGGGAATCGGAAGTCCTGGGCTGGCTCGGGTAGCTCGCGCTCAGAAGGTCCTATCGGCACGGTTGTAACAAAGCCGGGCAGGAACGAGGAGAAAAATTCCCCGATGGGCCGGACGCGCCGGCCCACCGGGGAATCGATACAGCTCGACTCAAACTACCCCGAACAGCGCCTTGTGGTCGCGGGCGTATTCCGTGAGCGTTCGGCCGGGCCGGCCAAGGATCTGTTGCACGTCGGGCGTGACACGCGCTGCAAAGCCGGCGCGTACGGTCCCGAACAGCCCGACCAGAAACCCGGCATAGTCCGCGGGCAGGCCGGCCGCGAGGAGCGCGGCGCGGAACGTCTCGTCATCAACCGGCTGGTAGACGATCCGCCGGCCGGTCTCGCGCGTCAGGATGGCGGCGGCCTCGCCGTACGTCAGGGCCTCCTGACCCGTCAGAGTGTACGCTTTCCCCGCGTGGCCTTCCCCGGCAAGAGCGGCCGCCGCGCACGCGGCGATGTCGCGGGCGTCGATGAAGGCGGTCCTGGCGTCCGCCGCCGGCAAGGCGATGCTCCCCGCGGCCCGGATCGAGCCCATCCAGAACGTGTGGAAGTTCTGCATGAACCAGCTCGGCCGGATGTGGGTCCATGCAACGCCGGACCGTTCTACGATCCGTTCGACCTTGCGGAGCGGAATTCCCTCGTCCATCTCGACTCCGGCCGCCGTCATCGTGACGACCCGCCTCACGCGGGCGAGAGCGGCATCGAGAAAGGGACCGAGAAGCCGATCGGCGGCCGTTTGTCCCGGCGGCAGCATTACGAATACCTTCTCCACGCCTTCGAGGGCCGACGGGAAGGTTGAAGCATCCGTGTAGTCGAAGCGAACAGCGCGCACGCCGGCCAGCTTCCGAAACTTGGACGGGTCGCGTGTCGCGGCGGCCACGTCGACTCCCTTGCCGGCAAGATCCGCCACCAGACTGCTTCCCACCGTGCCCGTCCCGCCAAGCACAAGAACAGATTGGCTCTTCATGTCTTCTCCTCCCAATCAAATAGTGATCGCCGGCCGCGCCGAGGGACGCCTGCCCCTCTGGTCGACAGTATGGATCCTGTCGGACGCATCCGCCATGCCCGCCCGTCTCATTTCTTTGCCCGACGCGCTCGCCAGAGTAGACACGCGGGTACAGGCAATGTATCGTATGCCGCATGGACGTGTTGGCGGACGTGCTTGCGCGGACCGGGATCACGGGCGTCGTGTTGAGCCGATCGTCGGCCCGTCCGCCGTGGGGCGTCGAGATCTCGAACACCCGCGGGGCAGGGTTCCACCTGGTTGTCGATGGATCCTGCTGGCTGCGGGTTCCGGGAGAGCACCCGCTCCGCCTCCTCCAAGGGGACATCGTGCTCGTCCCGTCCGGAGCCCGTCACGCGCTCTCCGACGCGCCGGACACGCCGACACGGCCGTTCGTGGAGTGGAAAGCCCGGCCTGGGCGTGAGACGCCGCGTGTGCAGAATGTACCGAGACCCGGACAACGGGAGACCGGGGGTGGCGGCACAGAGCTCGTCTGCGGTGCGTACCGGTTTGACCAGGACGGGCCGAACCTGCTGTTCTCGCTCCTTCCCCCGGTATTACATTTCCCGGCGAGCCGCGTTGAGGCGCACGAACAGCTTCGGGCAACCGTGCGCCTCCTCTTATCAGAGATCGACCAGCCGGAGCCCGGGTCGGCCACGCTTACCGAGCGGCTCATCGACGCCCTTCTGGTCTACGCCGTGCGGAGCTGGCTGGCCACCCAGCCGCCCGGCGCGGCCGGGTGGCTGGGGGCTTTGCGCGATCCGCAGATCGGACGCGTCCTTGGCCTCATGCACGGCGACCTGCGGCGGAACTGGACGGTGGAGATGCTTGCCCGCGCCTCCGGCATGTCTCGTGCGGCTCTCGCCCGGCGCTTCCGCCACCTCGTGGGCAAAGCCCCTCTCGCATACCTCGGACACCTTCGGATGGACACGGCCGCCCGGCTGCTTCGCCGCACGACCCGCCCCCTGTCCGGCGTAGCCGCGGACGTCGGCTATGAATCGGAGTTCGCGTTCAACCGCGCGTTCAAGCGGCACAAGGGAATCGCGCCGGGGGCCTACCGCAAGGCGAGCGCCCGCCCCGCAGCGCCTGAAAGGACCGATCACAACCGGCAACTTCTTCGCCTTCTAACGCGCGGGGACAGGGAGATTGCGGCGGGGAAGGCACGCGATCTGGACTCCGTTCTTGCGGAAACGGATGCGTTTCTAGCAAAGGGCTGACCGGTGAAAATCCTCTTCACGCCTTCCGCCCGCGCTCAGTGTCTTTCCGCTCTCGCATTCGTCCGACAAGACAAGCCCAGTGCCGCAAGACCCATATGCAATGACGCGCGATCCCGCTCCGGGGGAGGCGCGCATCGGGTGGAACAAACCGCCGGCTATGCCGGCTTCTTCAAGAGGTGCCGGGCCATGTAATCCTCAATCTCCTTTTTCCATTTCGCGGGAAGCCTCTCCAGGTAGGAGCCGGCTTTCCGAGCCATATCGGGCCTTCTGAATACCTCTCTCAGGATGGCGTCGACCTGGACCTCGTCCTTCTCCTTCTTGGCGGGCTCTCTCCTCTTCTTCAAGACCAGTATCTTGTGGAACGCGTATGTCCATGGAGCCGGGATCTGGCACGAGTATCCCTCTCTTTCCACCGCAATCCGCTGATCCAAAAGCATTTGGAGATACCTGAGCGGCATCGCCCGAATCCCAAGGGCATCGACCCTGACCGCTTTGTCCGACCCTCGCCCTCTGTCGGGCGTCAGAAACTCCACCTTGAACGTGCCGTTCGTGAAGTAGGTCGAACCGTCCGGATTGGCCCCTGCGGTAAAACCCAAAGGCTGGAGAAGAGAACCGATCGGCGCCTTCTTGCCCCTGTAGGGCAAATCCACGAGGAAATCGATGTCCTGGGTCTTGATCGTCGGCACATTCAGCCCGATGTTCTCTTTGAGGATCGGAAGGCAGTACGAGCCGATGAGAGTAAGCTTGATGCCGCTTTGGAACAACGTCCTTGCAATCTCGTCCGCCGTAGCGCGCTGAACGTCAACCGCCCTTGCAATGACGGCCAGTTCGCTCAGGACATCCTTTCTCTGTCCTTCGAGGAGCTTTCTCCGGGCAATCGCTTCGGACAATGCGGCCGGAACGGCCTTCCCGAGCGCCACGGACCTGACCGTTTTTCCTTCTCGCCATTGCTGGTAGTAGTACGTTGCCTTCCCGATTTTCTTGGCGGAGATACTCCCCCGCGGAAGCGCCTTGACCTCCTCTCCGATGCGAGAGAGCTCCCGCAAGAAGAAGATAAAGTTTTCCTGAAGGGTCTTCCGGATCACGCCCATGATTAACTACATCTTAACTACAAAGGTTTAGAATGTAAAGAATGTAGTTATGAGGCAACGGCAACGCGCGGTGGAACAAGGCATGGAGAACCGCTACGGAACCAGGACGATCTTGCCGAACGATTCGCCGGCCTCCAGGCGTTCATGGGCGGCGCGGGCCTGGTCGAGGGGGAGGGTCGTGTCAATGATGGGTTTGAGCCGGCCCCGGGCGACGAGGTCGACGACCGTGATCGTTTCGGAGCGGGTTCCCAGCATCGACCCCACGACTGAAAGCTCGCGGGAGAACGTATAGCGGAGATCGAGCGTTGCCTCGGGCCCCGTCGTCGCGCCGCACGTGACGAGGATCCCGCCCTTGGCAAGCGACTTGATCGAGGCGTCGAACGTGGCCGGTCCCACGTGCTCGAAGATGACGTCCGCCCCCCGTCCTTCCGTCTCTTCCCGCACGCCCCCGGCCACGTACTCCCCGACCAGAAGACCCGCGTCCGCCCCGATCTCCGCGGCCTTGGCGAGCTTGTCCTCCGTCCGGGAGACGGCGATGACGCGCGCCCCGACGAGTTTTCCGATCTGGATAGCGGCCGTGCCGATCCCGCTTCCCGCCCCCGTGACGACGACGGTCTGGCCCGGCTTGAGGCTGGCCCGCGTGATGAGCATGTGCCAGGCGGTCAGGAACGCGAGAGGAAAAGCCGCCGCATCTTCGAAGGACACCGGGGAAGGAAGCGGAACCAGGTTCCGGACGGGCACGGCGACCCTCTCGGCAAAGCCGCCCGGAATCGAAGCGCCGACGATCCCGAACGAGGGGCACCGGTTGTCGAATCCCGAGAGGCAGGCCGGACACTCGCCGCACGAGAGGCCGGGCGCGACGACGACCCGGTCGCCCGGCTTGAAGCGGCCATTCCCGCCTCCAAGACTCTTGACGACGCCGGCGATGTCGCACCCGGAAATGTGCGGGAGAGGCGTCCCGTAGGCCCGGACGCCTTTCCGGAGCCACAGGTCCAGGTGATTCAGAGCGCAGGCGCGGACGGAGACGACCGCCCATCCCGCATCCGGAACGGGATCGGGAACCTCCTCGACACGCAGGACCTCTGGCCCGCCGTATTCGGCGAATCGGACGGCTTTCATCTTGGCCGGGCGATCCCTTCTTTCAAGGCTTCAAGCGCCTCCTGGAAAAACCTGGACATTCTAGCCCGGATTATTCGTGAATGCCATAGCGAAACGGCCGAGACCGTGTCAACACGAGCCCGAAACGGCGCTATCGGATCACGCCGAGCTTTCGCCCGACCCGCGCGAAGGTCGAGAGGGCTTCGTCCAGGTGGCGCTTTTCGTGGGCGGCGGAGATCTGGACGCGGATCCTCGCCTCCCCCTTGGGGACGACCGGGTAGAAGAAGCCGACGACGTAGATCCCTTCCCGCAGAAGATCGGCCGCCATCTTCTGCGCCAGGGGCGCCTCGAAGAGCATGACCGGGACGATCGGATGTTCCCCCGGCTTGATCTCGAACCCGGCGCGAGTGATCTCCTCCCGGAAATAGCGCGTGTTCTCACGGAGCCTCTCCCGGAGGCCGCCGGCCTCGGAGACGAGATGGAACGTCCGGATTCCGGCGGCCGCCAGGGCCGGCGTTAGCGTGTTGGAAAAGAGGTACGGGCGGGAGCGTTGGCGGAGGAGGTCGACGATCGGCTTGCGCCCCGCCGTGAAGCCGCCGGATGCGCCTCCCATGGCCTTCCCCAGCGTCGAGGTCGTGATGTCGATCTCGTTCGTGACTCCGTAGTGCTCGGCCGTTCCCCGGCCGCTCGGGCCGACGACGCCCGTCGCGTGCGAATCGTCCACCATGACGAGCGCATCGTGCTTTCTGGCGAGCCCGACGATCCGGTCCAGCCGGGCCATGTCTCCGTCCATGCTGAAGACGCCGTCGGTTGCGATGAGCCGGATTCTCCGGTCGCCCGCTTCCTTCAGCCGGGCCTCCAGGTCGTCCATGTCTCCGTGGGCGTAGCGGAACCGCGCCGCCTTGCAGAGCCGGATGCCGTCGATGATGGAAGCGTGGTTCAGGGCGTCGCTGATGACGGCGTCCTCAGGCCCGAGAATCGTCTCGAAGAGGCCCGTGTTGGCGTCGAAGCAGGAGGTGTAGAGGATGGCATCGTCGGCCTGGAAGAAACCGGCGATCGTGTTCTCCAACTCCCGATGGATGTCCTGCGTCCCGCAGATGAACCGCACAGAGGCCATGCCGAAGCCGTGGTCCTGGAGCGCCCGCGCGGCGGCCTCGACGATCGCCGGGTGGTTGGCGAGCCCGAGATAGTTGTTGGCGCAGAAGTTTAGGACAGTGCCGCTCTCCAGGGTCCGGATCTCGACGCCCTGCGGGGACGTGATGACGCGCTCTTCCTTGTAGAGCCCCTCGGCCCGGATCTTGTTCAGTTCTTCCTGGAACACGCGAATCGGCAAAACCATGTTCTTTCCCTCTCGTAAGGCCGTCATCCCCCCAACAACTTGCAAGGGGAAGGAGTGTCTTTGCCGATTCACCGATTCACCAATTCACCTTTCCCTAATCCTCATGCCCACTCCAGAATCACTTTCCCGCACGCTCCGGAGTGGACGGTCTGGAACGCCTCCTCGAACCGTTCGGCGGGAAAGCGGTGCGTGATGACGGGCGAGACGTCCACGCCGCTTCGGATGATCTGGCTCATCTTGTACCAGGTCTCGAACATCTCCCGGCCGAAGATCCCCTTCAGGTGAAGCCCCTTGAAGATCACCTGGTCCCAATCGATCTCGGTGGAAGGGGGAAGGAACCCAAGGAGGGCGATCCGGCCCCCGTTGTACATCGCCTCGATCATGTCGCGGAGCGCCCGCGGGCTTCCGGACATCTCGAGCCCCACGTCGAATCCGTTCGACATCTTGAGATCCCGGACCACGTCGCCGAGCGCTTCCCGGTCGGCGCGGACCGTCCGCGTCGCGCCCATCCTCCGGGCGAGGTCCAGCCGGAAATCGTTCACGTCCGTGACCACGACCCGGCGCGCGCCGGCGAAACGGCAGACCGCCGCGGCCATGATCCCGATCGGACCGGCCCCGGTGATCAGGACATCCTCGCCCACGAGGTCGAAGGAGAGGGCGGAGTGGACGGCGTTCCCGAACGGATCGAGGATGGCGGCGACATCGGACGGGATCTCCGGATGGACACGCCACAAGTTGTACGCGGGAAGGACCAGAAACTCGGCGAACGCGCCATCGTGCCCGCCCCCGACCGTGACGGCGTCGTGGCAGAGATGGCGCTTCCCGGCCCGGCAGTTGCGGCAGATCCCGCAGTTGATGTGTCCCTCGCCGGTGACCCGGTCGCCGACGGCGTATCCCTTCACTCCCGGGCCGATCTCCACGATCTCGCCCACGAACTCGTGGCCGACGATCCGCGGCGGGTGAACGCTCCGCGCCGCCCAGTCATCCCAGTGATAGATGTGAAGGTCCGTGCCGCAGATCCCCGTCTTGAAGACCTTGATCAGGACCTCGTTCGTTCCCGCGGCGGGAACCGGGACTTCTTCCATCCAGAGGCCCGGCTCGGGCCGCATCTTGACCAGGGCCTTCATCTTCATTCGAGACTGATTGGGCATGGACACTGTCTATCCTCCGGCAGACAATGGAGACGGCGGTCTCAGGATCGAGTACACCGTGCTCGCGATGAAGAGGAGGATCGCCAGCCCGTTCAACGCGCCTCCCCAGGCGCGCCCTTCGCTCCATGACGAGAGATCCCCCGCGACGCGGAGAACCAGGGAGCCGTGAAGCACGGCCAGATGAACGTAAAACACGGACCGGAAGAAGACAGGAAGCCCGAGGACGGCCGGAAAGATGATCGGCGCGTGGCCGAAGATCATTGCGAAGACAAACCCGAGGAAGAGAGCGTGGAGAACCGCGTCGTATACGGGACCGGCGGGAACGTGGCCGCCCGCAAGAAGCAGGAAACCGCTCACGCCCAGCCAGACGTAGCCGGAAAGGAGGCAAACGGCCGTGAAGCGCGTGAGGCCGGTATTGCGGATCGTCCGCCTGGCAATGTCGTTGACGAAAAGCCAGAACATCACGAGGAGCATCCCCGCCCCGGCGATCCGGGCGCCCGCGTCCGGGAACGCGCCCGTCAACGCGACGCCGGCGAGATAGATCCCGACGAACGCCTGGAACGCCGCCTTCGCGCTCGGGGGCGGCTCGAGGAGCCTGGAAAGCTCCAGCCGCTCTCCGGCGATCGTGAGCACGAGGTACGCTCCCCACCAGTGGACGACAAAGTGAACGGGCTGGCCGAACAGCCAGAGGAGGTTTCCGACCAGCCAGCACCCGGCCCCAACGCCCATGATGACGGAATGGAGGGCCGGCTGGATTCGGACGATGACGGCGAAGACGGCGACCAGGCCCGCCGACGCGAGAACGATGAGAGCGGCCCCCGCCTTCTCCGGAAGCCCCGCGACGAGGGCGAGCGCCCCCAGGCCGGAGAGAACCGGCACGGCGTACGTCCACGCTCTCTTGAGCGCGACGGCCCTCTCCAGGCCGATGACCGTCCCCAAGAAACCGGAGATCATCAGAGGCCCGTGGAAGAGCGCGAGCCGCGGGGCCGCTGGAACGTCCAGACCCAGCCGGACAAGCCCGCCCCAAACGGCGAGGGCAAGGCTCAGCATCCCAAGGGCCAGAAACGGAATGCGTCCGATGTGGAGCGTTCGTGGGTGGACGTCACGGTGCATGGGCGCATCCAATCTGACATGCCCGTCTCCCGCGGCGCAAGGAGGAAGAGCGTTTTGTAAACCTCGCGCGCTCAGCTTGACAGGCGGCCTCTATATGGTATAGGTTGCCATATATGAGGGCGGCTTTGCTCCTGGACGGTCGGGTCGAGATGCCCGACGGTGCGGTCGTCGAGATCCTCGTCTGGCGGCTGCCGGAACCCTTGCCGGGGAGTGCGCATGGCTTCAAGTACCGGCTTTACTTTGGCCGTAAAGGCCGCTGTCTCGTGCGCTACGACAACGAATCCGGCAAGGGGGATCATCGGCATATCGGCGGCAAAGAGAAGCCCTATCGGTTCGTCTCGGTGCGGAGATTGCGAGACGACTTCTGGGCCGACGTTCTGAGAGCCGGAGGATACGATGAGCCGGAAAAGCCGGGAAAACCTGGAAAGGAAGATTAGCATCGGCGTGGGGACGCTCCAGGAAGCCCTCGATCGCTTCGAGTCGGCATGGAAATCGGCCGAACGAGGAACGCGAATCGCGCCGGAGCACCGCCTGACTTTCTCGAGCCTGCCGCGGCTCCTTCGCGAGCTTTCGCCCGCCCGCTGGGTGCTGATCGAGACGTTGCGGGCTGAAGGCAGGATGACGGTGTATGCACTCGCCAAGCGGCTCAACCGCAACTACAAGAACGTCCATACCGACGTAGCGCGTCTGGCGGAGTTCGGTCTCGTCGAGAGGACGAAAGACCGGAAGGTCCATGTCCCATGGGACGTGATCGCCGCGGAACTCAGGCTCGCCGCCTGAAAGACAGGATTTCCGCGCGACGCCTTCTCTTGCCGCCGGACTACCCGGTCTTGCCGATCTCCACCCGCCAGACGTTCGGCCCCTGCTCCAGGTAGGTCCACGAGAACTGGCCCTCCATCTCCGCCTTGAACTGGTAGTGAAGGGGCTTGGGGTCGTGGTCGTTCACGAGGATGAACGCCTCTCCGGGCTTGAGGGAATCGAACGTCCCGAAAATCAGGGGGTGCCGCTGGGGCGGCGGAACGTTCCGGACGTCGACTGTCGTCTTGACGGTCATGATGGACTCCTTAGAGGCTCTTCAACGGAAGAGAATGCGGGTTGTGGGGGGGGGCGGACATGCACGTCAGTCTGACACCGCTCATCGCGAGTTTGCAACAATAGAAAAAACCCGCCTTGATCCAGAACGCCCTCGGCGCTAGAATCTCATCGAACGGCCGAGCCCACCCTGAATACCCGGACCCTACAGCGCGTAACCCTTCTCGCCGTGCTGGGTCTGGTCGAGGCCTTCCACTTCCTCGTCCTCCGTCACGCGAAGACCCACCGTCCAATTCACGATCTTGAGGATGACCCACGTGTAAGCGAGGACGTAAACGGCGACGGCGATCAGGGCGATCGCCTGGATGCCCAGAAGAGGCGGGTTCCCGGAGAAAACACCGTCAATGGCCGCGGGATTGATCTGCGTGGAGCCGAAGAGACCCGTCGCCAGAACGCCCCACATTCCTCCGACGCCGAAGACGGCGAACACGTCGAACGCGTCATCCATCGAAAGACGGGGCATGAGCTGGACGACCGCGTAGGAGAGCGCCCCTCCCCCGATCCCGATCGCGATGGACGACCAGAGGGGAACGAATCCCGCCGCGGCCGTGATCGCGGCGAGCCCCGCGACGGAGCCGGATACGGCCCCGAGAACCGTCGCCCTGCCCCGATGGAGCCGCTCCAGGACCGCCCAGCAAAGACCGGCGGCGCCGGCCGACAGGACGGTGACAACCGCGGCATGAGACGCGAGACCGCCGGCCGAGTAGGCGCTTCCGGCCGTGAGACCGAGCCACCCGAACCAGAGAAGGGAGGCGCCCAGAACGGCCATCGGCCTGCTGTGGGGAGGAAGCGGGTCGACCCCGTAGCCGCGGCGCGGTCCGACGACCCGGGCGGCGGCGAAACCCGCCAGGCCGGCGCTCACGCAAACCACGAGGCCTCCTCCGAAATCGAGCGCGCCGAGAAAGCTCCCGATCCATCCTCCTCCCCAGACGGAATGAACCAGCGGAACGTACACGAACGTCGTCCAGAGGATCGTAAAGACGAGGAAGGCGGAAAACTTCATCCTCTCGGCGAACGCCCCCGCGATCAGAACGGGGGGCACCGCGGCCAGCATCCCATGAAACATCATGTGCAGGAGAGGCGGGATCGTCTGTGCGGCCGCGACGGGCTTTGCGCCCATGCCCGACAGGCCGAACCACTCAAGCCCTCCGATCACGCCCCCCTTGTCGGGCCCGAAGGCGAGGGAGTACCCCCACAAGACCCACAAGACGCTCGCGACGCACAGGGAGATGAAACCGTGCATCATCGTGGCCAGAACGTTCTTTCTCCTGGCCATTCCCCCGTGGAAGAGAATGACGCCGAACACCGTGAGCATCACGAGAGACGTACAGACCAGCATCCACGTCGTATCGCCTGAATCGATTCTCACGAGACAACCCTCCGAGCCGGACGGATGCTCACCGGTCCCCCAACAGCGCCGCCTTCTTCGGCACGTTCGCCCGGAAGCCGGTCTTTCCGTCCTTGCTCGCGTACCGCTCCTTCACGACCGCGTCGATCGCGGCCATGTCGAACTCCTTGGGCGTGCCCTTGGCCTTGAGGATCGCTTCGCGGGCGATGATCTCCGCCTGCCGCCCCTGGTCGAGCGCGTCGCCCAGGACCCGCATCGCCTCCGGCGGATTATGGAACCCCATGCTGTTCTCAGCGCCGATCCAGGTGTTCCGGAGATACGCCTCGTGGTAGATATCCTTAGCCTTTGCAAGGGCCTTGGCGTCCACGCCGGGCGTCTTGATCGCCTGCTCGATCGTGAGCGCCGCCCGCGCCACGGCGTACCCCGCCTTCGTGAACATGTGGTTCGTCCGGTCCTGGATGTTCAGGACCTGTTGTTTGAGCCACTCCTGCGACTGGTTGTGGCACTGGAGACAGGGCTTCATGTTGCCCCTGAGCGGACTCTGCCAGCGGTGGGAGGAGATCTTCGACTGGCCCACCCGCTCGTATGGCATGTGGCAGTCGGCGCAAGCCACGCCCGCCGCCCAGTGGACGCTCCCCGGGGCGGAGAACAGCTCGAACTCCGGATGCCGGATGTGGCCCAGCTTCTGGTCGGTCGGCTTGTGCTTCCACTCCAGGAGATGCTCCTCCTTGTCCTTGATCTGCTTGATGACCGCCTCGATCGAAATGTTCCCCCACTGCCCCTTCGCCCACGGGAACTTGACGTAGGTGGACTTCCCCTCGGCGTCCTTGCTGATAGAATAGGTCACGTGGCACTGGGCGCAGACGAGGCTCCGCATCTCCTGCCGGGTGATCTTCCCCTCCTCCTTGCCGATCGCCCTCAGCGCCTCCTTCAGCGTCCACCTGCTGAGTCTCAACTCCTGCGTCTTCGGGTCGTGGCAGTCGATGCAGACGAGCCCCATCTCCCGGTGCTTCTCGGGAATCTGGGCGCGGATCTCTTCGTAAGGCTTGCGGAAATAGTCGACCCCGAGCTTTTCCTTGAGCTCGGGCACGTATGGGCTCTTGCAGGTGAGGCAGACGCCCCCGGCCTTCTTGCGGGACGGGTCGACGGCGATCTGGTCGCGGAGCATGTCGATGTGGCCGTTCGGCTCGTTGTACTCGACCCCCATCCCCCATCCGTCCCATAGAATGAACTGAAACGGCCAGGGGCCGATCCGGTCCTCGTTGTCGTTCCGGTACTTGCTATATCCCTGGGTCCGCTCCTTGTTCTTGAGGTAGGAGTCGTAGTGGTGGGGGTACTTCTTCCCCCAGACGGCCGGGTCCTTCTCGCCCTCCGGGATGACGATCGAGGCGTTGACCGTCACGGGCTCCTTGGAACAGCCGCCGGCGAACAGCATCCCTCCGGCAAGGACAGCGATTCCGAAACGAAGTCTCAGCATCTGATTTTTCCTCCACAAACCCGAGTTCTGGGGAACAATTTCAAATTGGAAATTGCAAATTGTAAATTGCAAATTTGCGGAACTAAAGACATCGTTTTAAAATTTCCAATTTCCAACTTCCAATCGTCCAACGTTTCTCTAATAGCCATGCGGCTGGCCCCGGTGACAGTCCCAGCACTTGCGGTCATGGTCCGGGAAGTTGGCCACGAACTGCCCGTGGCACCGGAGGCAGTTCTCCATCACCGTCGCGGCCCCGTACCTCTTGATCCGGATCGGATCGGGAGCCGAGTCGAAGACGTAGGCGTAGCCGTGGTTCAGGCCGTCCCGGACTTTCCCCGCGAGCTTCGTCACGAGGCTCTTCTGGGACACGTGGCAGTCGGCGCAGACCGCCCAGTTCCTGTGCGCGGAGTGGGACCAGTTCTGGTGCTCCTTCTTCATCTGGTGGCAGGAGACGCAGAACTC
>MHEK01000003.1 GCA_001803795.1 Nitrospirae bacterium RBG_16_64_22 | reverse complement strand
TCGCGCGGGAGATCCAGTGGGACGGCGCGGTCCGCAAGATGGTCGGCGCCCTCCCGTGCGATATCCGGATGACCGCCCGGCCCCAGGGGCACGGGTACGTGCTCCTGGAAGAAACGGGCCGAAGCCCATGGCCGCTTGGCGGGGCCCCGTCGAAGGACCGGATCAAGGCGCATGAATTCCACCACTCCGAAGTCGTGAATCTGGACGGCGCGGAGTTCGCCTATAAGGTCGTCCGCGGCCACGGGGTCGACGGGCGCCACGACGGGATCGTTTATCGGAACGTCCTCGCGTCCTACGCGCACATCCACAGCGTGGGAACGCCCCGGTGGGCGGAGCGGTTTATCGAGTTTGTCAGGCAGAGTCAGTCGCAGGGCGTTGTCCCCGCTCGGGGGACGGGAGGAAAAAACGAATGACACCCAAGAGCTCAACCCTGGAAAATAAGAAGGGGGCCGGTCAGGCGAAGTCGAACGGGGGATTCCTGCACGAGACTCCGCTCCTCGACCGCCTCGAGACGGGACCCTGGCCGAGCTTCATCACCGGCTTCAAGGAGCTGGCGAACCGCACGCACAGCACGATGCTCCGCGGTGTCCTGGACCAGCTCGAGTATTCCTACGAGACCAAGACGGGGTACTGGAAGGGTGGAACGGTCGGCGTCCGGGGGTACGGCGCCGGGATCATCGCCCGCTTCTCGGTGATCTCCAACAAGTTCCCGGAGGCGGCGGAGTTCCACACGCTTCGCGTCCAGCCCGCGCCGGGCCTTCATTACACGTCCAAGTCGCTTCGCGACATGTGCGACGTCTGGGAGAAGCACGGGTCCGGAGTCATCGCCCTCCACGGCCAGTCGGGCGACATCATGCTCCAGGGGATCACCCAGGCCAAGACCCAGGAGTGCTTCGACGAGTTGAACAAGCTCGGATGGGACCTGGGAGGCGCCGGCCCGACCCTCCGGACGTCGGCTTCCTGCGTGGGTCCCGCCCGGTGCGAGCAGGCCTGCTACGACACGCTGGGCGTCCACCACAAGCTCCTCACGCACTTCGTCGATCTGACGCACCGGCCCTCCCTGCCGTACAAGTTCAAGTTCAAGTTCTCCGGCTGTCCCAACGACTGCACCAACAGCATCATGCGCTCCGACGTGGCGGTGATCGGCACGTGGCGGGGCGACATAGATATCGACCAGGCCGAGGTGGGAAAGTACGTCGACCAGCTCGGGTCCGATTACATCCAGAACAGCGTCGTCGCGCTGTGTCCGACCAAGGCGATCCGGCTCAAGGGGCGCGAGATCGAGATCGACAATAGGGACTGCGTCCGCTGTATGCACTGCATCAACGCGCTTACGAAGGCCCTCTCCCCCGGCGGCGACAGGGGCGTGACGATCCTCGTCGGCGGCAAGGGCCACCTCAAGGTCGGGAACATGCTGGGCTCGATGATCGTTCCCTTCATGAAGCTCGAGACCGACGAGGACCTGGAGAAGCTCGTCGACTTCGGGACGCGGATGATCGAGTGGTGGGCCGACAACGCGCTCGACCATGAGCGGATCGGCGAGACGATCGAGCGCGTCGGGATGCAGGCGTTCCTGGACGGGATGGGGATCGAGCCGACGATCGACATGGTTGAGGCCCCGCGCGACAACCCGTTCTTCAAAGCAACTTACTAGCTCTCAGCGTTCAGCCGTCAGCCCAAAGCTGAACGCTGACTGCTGAAAGCTGATTGCTTCAAGGGGAGGAATAGATGTCCGCACAGGCTCAAGCGACAAGTTGGAAGACAGTCGAGTCCGGTCCGCCGGATCCGATGAAGTTCCTGCATCCGCTCGCGGTCAAGAACTACGGTCGGTGGAAGTACCACGAGCGGCCCCGGCCGGGCGTCCTCAAGCACGTGGCCAAGAGCGGGGACGCGCTCTACACCGTCCGGGCGGGCACGACGCGACAGATGACCGTGGACGGCATCCGGCGGCTCTGCAATCTCGCTGACAGGTACAGCGACGGGTATCTCCGGTTCACGGTTCGGAACAACGTGGAGTTCCTGATCTCCAATCCCGGCAACGTCGATCCGCTGATCGGGGACCTGGAGGCCATCGGCCACCCGGTCGGGGCGACGGGAAACTCGGTCTCGGCGATCGCGCACACGCAGGGGTGGCTTCACTGCGACATTCCGGCGACGGACGCTTCGGGCGTCGTGAAGTCCCTTATGGACGAGCTGATCGACGAGTTCAAACGCGAGGAGATGCCGAACCGGGTGCGGCTGTCCACCTCCTGTTGCGAGATCAACTGCGGCGGGCAGAACGACCTTGCCGTCATCATCCAGCACACGCGCCCCCCGCGGATCAACCACGACATCCTCAACAACATCTGCGAGCGGCCCAAGGTCGTGGCGCGCTGTCCCACGGCGGCAATCCGGCCGGCGACCGTGAACGGGAAACCGTCTCTCATCGTGTCCGAGGAGAAGTGCATCTGCTGCGGGGCCTGCTTTGGGGCCTGTCCGGCGATGGAGATCAACCACCCCGAGCACTCGAAACTCGCCGTCTGGGTGGGCGGAAAGCACTCGAACGCGCGCTCCAAGCCGACAAACATGAAGCTGGCCGCCTTCGGCCTCCCGAACAACCCGCCGCGGTGGCCCGAGGTCGCCGACGTCGTGAAGAGGATCCTCCACGCCTACAAGGAAGGGGGGCATCCGTGGGAGCGCCTGGGGGAGTGGGTCGACCGGATCGGGTGGAAGCGGTTCTTCGAGGCGACCGGACTTCCGTTCACCAAGTGGCACATCGACAACTACCGGCTGGCGCGCGTGAGCTTCAATAAGAGCGCGCACATCCGGTTCTAGGCAACGATCTCACACAAACGACAGGAGGAAGACGGATGGAAGCGGTGATGGCGGGACAGAACGTCGAGGTCGATGAGGAAGGGTATCTCTTGCAGCTCGACCAGTGGACGCCGGAAGTGGCGGAGGAGCTGGCCCAGCAGGAAGGGATCGCGATGACCCCGGAACACTGGGAGGTCGTCAACATCCTTCGGGAGTATTACCAGGAGTACCAGATCGCCCCGGCGATCCGCGTGCTCACGAAGGCGGTCGCTAAGGCGCTGGGGACGGAGAAGGGGAGCAACAAATACCTCTACGAGATGTTCCCCCTCGGTCCGTCCAAGCAGGCCTGCAAGATCGCGGGTCTTCCCAAACCCACGGGTTGTGTATAAGATAGCGGACCGGCGGCTGCCAGGAGAGGCCGGAAAATCAAGAATTGGAAATTGCAAATTGGAAATTTGAAATTTGCAATTTGAAACCTGGGGGGGTGAATATGAACCCGATTTCCTGGTTCTTCGTGGGTCTGGCATACGTTGCCGGCGCGGTGTTCGCGCTCGGTTTCGGCTGGAAGCTCTGGAGCTGGCTCCGGACGCCGAACCCGCTCATCATCCCGACGACGCCCGCGCCCACGACGGCGGTCGGGGCCGCGGCGCGGGTCGCGGGAGAAGCGCTGTTTTTCAAGAGCCTCTTCCGGGGGAACCGCTGGACGTGGTTCTTCGGGTACCTCATGCACCTGTCCATCGCGGTCGCTTTGATGCGCCACGCCGTCGTTCCGCTGGGAGTCCCCGTCGGCGGTTCGGATCTGGACTTCACGGCCCTCGGGCCGGCGCTGAACGATCTTATCCGGCCGATCTGGGATGCGACGTTCCGGCTCGGCCCGCTCTTCCCGATCGCCGTCATCGGGCTTCTCGCCCGTCGGGCCTGGGTCGAGCGCACGCGGTACATCTCGTACGCGGCCGACTACGCCATCCTCCTCCTGCTCCTGGGGATCGGCGGATCGGGGGTCCTGATGAAGTACGTCTGGGAGCCCGATGTCGACGCCGTCCACCACTTCGTGTTCGGCCTGAACCCCGGCCATCCCTTCGCGCCGGCGCCCCTGGGAGATCCGCTCTTCCTGGTCCACTTCAGCCTCGTGATGACGCTGATGATGGTCTTCCCGTTCAGCAAGCTCCTGCACGCGGGCGGGATCTTCTTCAGCCCGACTCGCAACCAGCCCGACAACCCGCGGGAGGTCCGCCACGTGACCCCGTGGGCCAGCCGGTAGGCGGAACGCTTTCGAGAGAGAGGAGGGGATACCTTGGCCGACATCAAAGCGCCTGAACTGACGGGTCGAATCGACGTTCCCGCTGTTTCCGAGGGAGCATCCGCCGAAATCCGCCCGCACGTCGCGGGCGAAGCCCACATGACGAAGATCGGGTTCCCGGGCAAGCTCGTGGACGATTGGCAGGTGCGCGCGATCGAGAAGATGAGAGATCTCCTGTCGAAGTACCGCTCTCTGCAAGTCTTCCTGGACATCTGCGTCCAGTGCGGCTCCTGCACGGACAAGTGCCACTACTTCCTCGGCACGGGAGATCCCAAGAACATGCCCGTGGCGCGGCAGGAGCTCCTGCGAAGTGTCTACCGGCGCTACTTCACGCTGGGCGGGAAGTACGTTCCGGGGTGGGTCGGGGCGCGGGACCTGACCGAAGACGTCCTCAAGGAGTGGTTCGTCTACTTTCACCAGTGCTCCCAGTGCCGGCGGTGCTCGGTCTTCTGTCCTTACGGGATCGACACGGCGGAGATCTCCATGGCCGCACGGGAGATCATGGATTCCATCGGAATGGGGCAGAAGTACTCCAACGAGATCATCGGCAAGGTCCATACGATCGGGAACAACCTTGGGATTCCCGATCGGGCCCTGGCCAACACGCTGGAGACGCTGGAGGAGGAGGCCAAGGAATCGACCAACGTGGACGTCAAGCTCCCCCTGAACGTGAAGGGCGCGGAGGTCCTGCTGGTCACGCCGTCGGCCGATTTCTTCTCGGAGCCCCACGTCGAGGGGCTCGTGGGATACGCCAAGGTCTTCCATCAGGCGGGAATCTCCTGGACGCTTTCCTCGTACGCGTCCGAGGCGGCGAACTTCGGCCTCTTCATCGGGAACTACGACAACATGCGCAAAATCTCCCAGCGGATCCGTCAGGCCGCGATCGATCTGGGCGTGAAGCGGATCGTCATCGGGGAGTGCGGGCACGCCTGGCGCGTGGCGTACAGCTTCCTGAACACGCTCGCGGGTCCGTGGGACTTCCTGGATTCCCGGTATCCCGTTCCCCAGCACGTTTGCGAGGTGACGTACGACCTCATCAACCGGGGCGCTCTCAAGCTCGATCCCACGGCCAACGACCAGTACACGGTCACGTTCCACGATTCCTGCAACGTGGCGCGCGCGTCCCGGATGGGGGACCAGCCGGGCGGGCAGTTCGAGATTCCCCGCGGGATTGTCAAGGCGGTCGCCAACAAGTTCGTGGAGATGGATCCGGAGACGACGCGGGACCGGACGTTCTGCTGTGGCGGGGGCGGCGGCCTTTTGACCGACGAGCTTCTCGATCTGCGGGTGAAGGGCGCCATGCCGCGGATGCAGGCGCTCAAGCGGGTC
>MHEK01000002.1:38475-46492 GCA_001803795.1 Nitrospirae bacterium RBG_16_64_22 | reverse complement strand
CGAACTCGTAGACGAGGGCGACCTTGTCTCCCTTCGAGTCTTTCTTTACAAATTCGTACGACGCGAACTTGTGCTGGAAGAAATCACCCGTGACGGCGTTGGGGTGGAGGAGGTTCACGGTTTCCTGCAGTTTGCCGGCCATGTAGAGATCGATGAACTTCTCGCAGGCCGCCCGCGCCCCGCCTTTGATGACGGCGCATCCGCCGGCGAGCGGGACGGCGAGGAGCAGGCAAAGCACGAACGGGGCAATCCGGGGAGATGCGGCTCTCAGCCTCATGGCGGTCCTCCTGTCGTTTCCATCAGCCTCCGCTTGTCGCCGACGCGGAGCGTGAACTTCGCCGAATCGAGATGTTCCGCGAGGGGGACGGCGAACTTGCGCGTCGTCCCGATGGCGTCGCGCATCTCGGCCACCGTGAGTTCCTTGCGGGCGGCGAGCGTTTCCCGCAGGATCCGGCGGATCGACTCGTATGCCTCGCGGTGGAAATAGAGCGAATCGTTGATCCGCACGAGATCTCCCCGGCTGGCCGCCTGCCGGAGAAGGTCGGCGACGGTCTTTGCATCCGTTCCGAGCTTGCCGGGGAGTTCCTCCCGGAGGGGCGGCTGGGTCCCGGCTTCTCGGTAGAGGGCGACGATCCGCGCGATCGTGTCCGTTTCCGCCCCCCCGAGGCGGACGCCAAAATCCGGGAGACGGACCAGGTCCCGGTCTACCGCCGCGCGGTTGTCCCTGGCGAGAAGGTCGAGCGTCTTGTTCAGGAGGCGAAGCGGGAGGCCGCCCCCCAGGCGGCCGCGCAACTCCTCCTTGGGGATCCCCGGCTTGAGGGGGTTGTCGCGGTGAAAGGCCGAGACGGCCGAGACGATCCGGTCCTTGAGGTCTTCCACGTGGCCGCGGTGGATGAAGGTCTCGCTCTCCTTGTCGGCCATCAGGACCGTCCCGGCCTGGACAATCTGGGCGAGGGCGGCTTCCGTTTCCTTCCGCGAGAGGTTCGCGAACGCCGCGAGCGATTCCCTGTCGATCCCCGAGAGGCCGGCCCGGTGGACCTTGACCGCGAGGCGGTCGGCGAGCGACCCGGCGTGAAGCTTCTCCAGCGCGGGGAGGAGCCCCTCTTCGCGCAGGCGGTGTTTGACGGGCGTCGGGTCGAGGATGATGCCGCCGCCCAGCGTTTCGACCGGCGAATAGCGGCGGATGATGAACCGGTCCCCGGACGCGGCGACGAGCGGCGATTCGAGGCGGATCTGGGCGTACGACGAATCTCCGGGCGCTATTTCGCGGGGGGGAAAGAGGACGACGCGGCCCATCGCCTCCGCCGTGCCGAGGTGGATCCGGACGCGCGATCTCATCTTGATTCCCGCCGGCGCCCCCTTGAGGAGCCGGAGGCGGACGTCGATCAGGCGCGACGGTTTGAACTGGCCGGGCCGGGCCAGGACGTCGCCGCGCTCGACCTGGTCCTTTTCCACGCCTTGCAGGTTGACGGCGGCCCTCTGCCCGGCGGCGATCTCGGCTGCCTTCAGCCCATGCGTCTGGAGTCCGCGCACGCGCGACGAGAGGCCCGCCGGGAGGATGACGACCGTCTCCTCCTCGCGAAGGCGGCCCGAGATGAGCGTGCCGGTCACGACCGTCCCGAACCCCTTGACTGTGAAGACACGGTCGATGGGGAGGCGGAGAGGGCCGTCGGCCGGCCGCGTCCGGATATCCGCGGCCAGGTCCTGGATCGTTTCGACGAGCCGGGGAAGGCCCGCGCCGGTCTTGGACGAGACGGGAACGATCGGGGCGTCCTCGAGGAACGTCCCCCGGACGGTTCGGCGGACCTCGTCGGTCACGAGGGCGAGCCACTCCGGCTCCACGAGGTCCGTTTTCGTGACCGCCACGAGGCCGCGCGGGATGCCGAGGAGATCGCAGATCGCCAGGTGCTCGCGCGTCTGGGGCATGATCCCCTCGTCGGCGGCGACGACGAGCATGACGAGATCGATCCCGCCTACGCCGGCGAGCATGTTCCGGATCAGCTTCTCGTGTCCGGGGACGTCCACGATTCCGACGGACGCGCCGTTCGGGAGCGTGAGGAAGGCGAACCCGAGGTCGATCGTGATCCCGCGTTCCTTTTCTTCCTTCAGCCTGTCGGGATCGGTGCCGGTGAGCGCCTTGACGAGCGTTGATTTTCCGTGGTCGATGTGGCCGGCCGTCCCGAGGACGAGGGAGCGGGGGGGCGCCGTCACTTTCCGGCTTCCGCGGCCGTTTTCCCCAGGGCCCGGCCGACGGCCAGGGCCACGACGGGGAAGTCGGCGTCGCGAAGTGTGCGCGGGTCGAAGAGGACGCACCCCTCCTTGACGCGAGCGATGACGGGAGGATCGTTCTCCCGGAGGAGCGCCTCGACGCGCGAGACGGAAACATCGGCGGGCAGGACGGAGGCGGCCCAGGTCGGGAGGTTCCCGAGCGGCAGGGCCCCGCCGCCCGCTTGCGACTGCTCGGGCTGGACGGAGACGGCGGCGCGGTCCCCGGCCTCTTTCCGGATCATTTCGGCCAGCTTCTGAGCGCGGCGCTTCAGGTCGGCAGGAGCGGCGGTGAGCATCGAGAGCACCGGGATCTTCTTCGCGGCGCCCTCCGGCTCGTCCCGATAGATCCGAAGGACCGCCTCGAGGGCGGCGAGCGTGAGCTTGTCGATCCGGACGGCGCGGGCCAGGGGGTTCGACCGGATTCGATCGAGCAGATTTCTTTTTCCGACGATGATCCCCGCCTGGGGGCCGCCCAACAGCTTGTCTCCGCTGAACGTCACGACGTCGGCGCCGGACTTGAGACTCGCGCCCACGGTCGGCTCGGGGCCGATCCCGATCTGGGCCAGATCGACGAACGAGCCGCTCCCGAGATCGTGCACGACGGGGATGCCGCGCCCGCGGCCGAGGCCGGACAGGTCGGAGACGGGAACGTCCTCGGTGAACCCCACGATGGCGAAGTTGCTCGTGTGGACCTTGAGGAGAAGGGCCGTGTCGGGTCCGACGGCCTCCTCGTAGTCCGCAAGGCGCGTCTTGTTCGTCGTGCCGACTTCGCGGAGCCTCGCCCCGCTCCGGGCCATGACATCGGGAATCCGGAACGAGCCGCCAATCTCGATCAGCTCGCCCCGCGAGACGACGACCTCTTTCCCCTCGGCCAGGGCGTTCAGGACGAGGAGGACCGCCGCCGCGTTGTTGTTGACGACCGTGGCCGCCTCAGCCCCCGTGAGGTCCCTCAGGAGCCCCTCCACGTGGACGAACCTCTTCCCGCGCTCGCCGCGGGCGACGTCGTACTCGAGGTTCGAGTACCCCTCGGCGACCCGCCGGACCGCCTCGACAGCCTCGGCGGGGAGGGGGGACCGGCCCAGGTTCGTGTGGACGACGACGCCGGTGGCGTTCAGGACGCGGCGGAGAGAGGGGCGCAGGAGATCGATCAGCCGGGCTTCCACGCGTGGAAGGAGGCCGGCCGGGTCCAGATCCTCGGGTCGCAGGTCCTCCCCGGCGAGGATGCGCTCCCGCAGATCGGCGAGGACGCCGCGGATCGCTTCGACCAGGACGGCGTGAGGATGGGTCTTCGACCATGCCTCGACCGCGGGGCGGCGAAGCATCTCGTCGACGGCGGGGATCCGCCGGAGGAGAGTTTCCCTGGACTGCATGGTCCTATTCTCATGCGCCGGCCCTCTCGTGTCAACCATTCCACACCATTCCACGAAGGGCCGAAAGATTGAAAATTGGAAATTGAAAATTTGAAATTGGAAATCTGGAGGACGAAAAGCCGCTGGTTGCAGGCAAGAAACCGAGGCGTTTCGGTTGTGATTTTCCTGTCATTATGGTAGTTTTCTTGAGCCTTGGACGCGCGGCGCGTTGCCGTGCGCCCTTGGCCGTTGCTGAATTCTTCTGGGAGAGACCGACCGTGAAAAAGGCCGCCATCATCCTCCTCATCCTGCTTGCTCCCGGCTTGGGCCTGGCCCAGCAGAAGGGAGCGTCCAAGGACGCTTCGAAGAGCGCGACCGTTTCCGAGTACGTCAAGACCACGTCGGCGGACGGGTCGACGGTCACATACAGCAACCTCGGAATCGGAGGCTCGGAGCGGATCGCCCTCAAGGGCGCCGACATCGCGAAGTGCTTCGACGCGAAGTTCGACGACTGCCGCCTGGATCCCAAGGCGGTTGCGCAGGCCTTCCCCGATCCCAAGAGCCGGGAGGGGAAGTCGGCTGACCGGCTGTGCGGAGAAGCCTCCTGCAAGGCATGCAAGGGGGTCTTCTCGGACGAAAAGTTCATGCCCTGGAACTACACCTGTCAGCCCGGCGCCCCGAACGAGAAGCCTTCTCCGAAGAAAAAGTAGTCGGCAGGCGCGTGACGGAAACTACAGAAGGTTGGGCGGCGGCTCAGCGCCGCTTCCGGCCGGGACAGCGGGAACGGGAGTACAGCCTATGAGAAGAAGAACCAGCCTGATGATTGGAGCCGCCGCGGCGGGTCTTCTTCTTTTCGCCGCTGTCCCCGCATGGGCCGCCGAGGAGGGCGGAGGGTTCTACGATTACAAGAAGTCCGAGGGAGCCAAGCCCTCGTCCGGGCCGGCGCACGTTCTTCCGGAGGATGTCCGGTCGCGGATCGACAAGGTCGTGGCCCAGAATCTCTGGCACCGCCGGGCCTGGCGGGAGGAGATCGAACGGGCGCTCCTGAAGGCGGAGACGAAAGACCAGGAGTTCGCGATCCTGGGCTATTTCGAGCAGGCCGTCGTCCGCGAATGGTCGCGCCGCCATCGCGTATACGAGGGGCGGGTGATCATCGAGGACCCGTACCTGGGATGGCTCCGATGCTACGACATGTGCTACAAGGTCTGCCGGGAATCGCAGAACCAGCGCGTCTGCGCCGAGTCGTGCGGGCGTGCGTGCGACCACCCGTATCCGCGCCGGCAGGGCCGGTAGGGATGGAGCGTGCCGATGTCCGCTGACCAGGCGGTCTCTCAAGAACAGGGAACGCTGGTATCGGCCGAGGCCCGCCTGCGGATCGACCGGATCGTTCTTTTCTCCTTCGTCCTGCTCCTCGTCACGGTGGGCGTTCCTCAGCACTTGACCGGCTTCTTTTCTTCCATCGAGGGGACCGTGACCTCGAAGGGCATGATCGTCAACCTGCCGCTGGGGTTCGCGCGCATCGAGCTGGGAAACGCCTGGATCGAAGACCGGTTCTTCTATCCGAGGCGGACGACGGTCATCAAGTCCGTGTACGACAAGCTCAAGCCGGGGCAGAAGTTCAAGAAAGAGGCCTGGTCCTTCCGGTACACGATCGACGCGGAAACGGTCTCCGGCGTCGATCGGCGGGCGGCTGTCCTGGGCGTTATCGTCTGGTCCGTCGGAGTGTTCCTTGCCTATCGCTTCATCCTCCATCCTCTGCGGGGCGGTCTTCCGCGGCCGGCCTGAATTCGGCCGGTTCCTCGGGATCGTTGTCGGCCTCCTTCTTGTTCCGGCGGCGACGGCCGTCGGCGAGGAGATCGAAGTCCGGGACCTGACCTGCCATCCCGCCGGCGGAATCGTCGTCGTTCTCAGGAACGCGGCGCAACGGACGCTGACGCCCGGGCGCTGGGCGGTCGATGTGCGCTTCGACGAGGCCGCGATGGGACGGATCGACGTCGATCTCGCTCATCGCCCGGAGCTGAGACGCGCCGGCGGCGCGGTCTCGATTCCAGTCCCTGTCCTGAAAGTCAACCGGCCTATCACGGCGTGGATCGCCGTCCGTCCGGCCGACGGTCCGGGGAAGCCGGGGAGACCGGAGAGCCCGACGGCGGGCGGGGCCCTCAGGGGGTTCCCGATCGGCCCTTGCGGCGCCGCCGCGGGCGAACGCCGGCCGGACTTGGCGGGGACTCTCAGGGGACCGGCGACGGTCCAGCCGGGGGAGGATATCTCGTCCCGCCTTGCGCTCACCGTCCGAAACGCGGGGACGGTCGCGGCGCCCGAGTTTACCGTCGATCTCGTGCTTTCGACGACGCCGGGCGTGGCCGTCCGGCCGGCTTCCTATGCCGCGTTCTTCGTCGACGGGCTCCTCTTCAAGAACGGCCGGACGAAAGTCCGGGGTCTCGCCGCGGGCGAGAGCGAATCGGTCCGGTTCCACGGGCCGATCGTTGTTCCCGCCGACACTCCGCCGGGGACGTACTACCTGGCCGCGGTCCTGGACCCCGGAAACGCGGTTCCCGAGCGGTCCCCTTACAACAATGTGGCCCTGTGGTCGGTGACCGTTCCGCCGTCCCGCCCGACCGGGGTCGGAAGCCGGATCTCTATCTTGCCATCTGGGAGGAGACAGCCATGAGACGATGCAACTACGTACTGGCCGCGGCCTTGCTCGCTTTCGGCGCGGCCCCGGCGTGGGGGGACGCGGCGTTCGAGTCGTCCTTCAAGACGAGCGGCATCAGCGGGATGGGAGCGACCGAGGGGGCGGCGGTCAAGCGCTTCCAGGGAGAGAAGAGGTCCGAGACCTCCTCGATGAGGTTCACGGGCGCGATCCTCTCCCGGCTCGCCCCCGGCGGGGAGACGATCACGATCACGCGCGTGGACAAGGGGCTCGTCTGGACGCTCGACCCCAAGACAAAGACGTACAAAGAGGGCCCCCTCGTGCCGCCCCGGCCCAAGGACACAAGGACCGAGAAGTCCAAGGAACAGGCGAAGCCCGGAAAGGCCGCGGACGAGAAGCCCAAGGCCCGCATCACGAAGTCGGAGTTCACCGTCAAGAAGACCGGCGCCTCGGAGACGATCAACGGTTTTCCGTGCGAGGAGTACGTGGTCACGTGGCTCCTTGAGGTCGAAGACATCGAAACCAAGGCCCGGTCGCGGAGCACGATGACGACGGATCTCTGGACGACGCCCGAGACGGCCGTGATCCGGAAAGCCAGGGCGGAAGAGAGTCGGTTCGCGCAGGCGTACGCCCGCAAGATCGCGAGCGAGATCTCGGACGAGGAGGCGAGGCAGATGGGAATGGCGGCCTTCGGCTCGATGTCGGGGGCACCGGAAGCCGACGTCCGCAAGGGGCTCGCGCGTGTCAAGAACGAGATGGCGAAAGTCAAGGGATACCCGATCCGGACGTCGATCTCGTGGACGTTCGAGGGGGACGAGGCAAAGGGCGGGTCCGCCGGGAAGGCGCAGGCTCCCTCGGAGCCGGGCCTCGATCTTTCCGGCGGCGTGAGCGGGCTCCTCGGAGGGCTCGCCGGCCGGATGGCCCAGAAGAAGGTGGAAGAAAAGACCGCGCCGAAAGGCGGGCCCATCTTCACGAGCATGATCGAGGTCAAAGCGATCAGCGCGGACGGCATTCCGGCGGCGGCTTTCGAGGTGCCGGCCGGATACGCGAAGAAGCCGTAGGGGCGACGGGGTGAAGAGGTCCATCGCCGCGTGCGCCGTCGTTCTCTGTGCGGGGGCTGGTCCCGGTCCCGCGCTGGCGGCAGCCGTCCAGGGAAACCAGTCGTTCTACCTGGCGGACAGGGCTTCGCAGGCGTTCTCGGTCCAGGTTGATCGGGCCGTTCTATTTGGCGTGCAACTCTCGTGGAAGGGACCCGAGACGGTCGACCTCAGAATCGAAGGCGATCCGTCGGCCCACGAAACCGGCGGGCGCGCCGCCCTGCTCTCGCAACGGGTGCAGGGCGCGCCGGCCGCCGGGTGCTCCGGCTGTTATACGGGAGGGGTGATCGTCCGCTGGGGTCGGGCCGGAGTGATTCACGTCGTGATGCGGAACGAATCGGCCAGCCCGCTCCAGGGACAGCTCTCCTGGCGCGTCAAGGATCCCTCTCCGGTCCGAGGCGCCGCGGTGCGTCCGGTCCGGACGGTTGTGACCGCGCCGGACAACCTGTCGTGGACCGTCCTTTGGGAGGGCGGCGCAATCACGACCGAAGTCCTCGATCCGCTCAAGGAAAGAGTGACGGGACGCCTCGTCGACGGCGGCGGGTCGGTCGTCTCGAATTGGTCGCGGAGGGCCGCGGTCGAAGAGATGGGTCGGGTCTCCCCCGTTCGGCCGCCCGGGGGGACCGAACGCCTGCCTGCCGGTCCGGCAGGGG
>MHEK01000002.1:26580-38468 GCA_001803795.1 Nitrospirae bacterium RBG_16_64_22 | reverse complement strand
ACGCCACGCCCCCGGAGGAGAAACGGCTGTGAGAATGGCGGTCGTCATGTGGGCGGTTTGCGTTTCGCTTGTCTTTCTGCCGGCGCCCGTTCCCGCCGGCGCGGGGGCGGAGGGCGGGGAAGGCTCACGGAGTCCGTACGCGGCGGTCCTCCTCAAGGACCTCAAGACGGGACGCATCCTCAAGGAGCATAGGGCCGACGCGCCCCTGCCGCCCGCATCTCTCACCAAGATCATGACGGCGGCGCTCCTTCTCGAACAATCGAAGCCGACCGACACGGTTGCAATCACGCGGGCGGCCAGCCGGACGAACGGCGCTCGGATCGGGCTGAGACCCGGCGAGAAGTACACCGTGTCGGACCTCCTTCGCCTGTTCCTCGTTACGTCGGCCAACGACGCCTGTCTGGCCGCCGCCGTCCACATCGCGGGCACGGAGGCCGCGTTCGTCGACCGGATGAACCTCAAGGCGGGGGCGCTTGGCCTCCGGGCCACCCGGTTCGTGAATGCGTGCGGCCATGACGCCGACGGACATCTCTCGACGGCGAGGGACATCATGGCCCTCGCCGAGTACGCCATCCGTTCCAGCACCTTCAACGAAATCGTGGCGGTCCGGGAGGATCGCGTGGGGCCGGTCAACGGCCGCCGCAAGTTCAGGATGGAGGCGAGCAACAAGCTCCTCGCGGCCGATCCGGACCTGGTCGGGATCAAGACGGGTCTCACCAAGAAGGCCGGGCCGTGCCTCGTGGCGCGCTCCAATGGGGGCGGCCACGATCTTCTCCTCGTCCTGCTGAACGCGCCGGACCGATGGGAGACGGCCCGGGGCCTCCTCGCCGAGGGACGGAGGCTGACCCGCGAGGGCGGTTCCGTCCCCCAGGCGGCGGCCGGCGGACGCGCGGCGCGGGCGGAGGGGGGCTAGGAGATGGGAAAGGCTGTTCGGTGTCTCGGAGGGATGTGTGTTGCCTTGCTCCTGCTGGCCGCAGGCGCGGCGGGCGGCGGGTACCTCGTTCATTCCTTGTATTCCGCCGGCCGCACGGCGGACAGCGTCATGCGGCGGGTTCCGGGCATGCAGGCGATCGGCGAAGCCGTCTCGCGCGCCCTCGGCATCGGCGAGGCCGGTCTAGACCTCGTCTTATCGAAGGAAGAGCAATTTCCTTCCGACGTTCCTCTTCCTCCGAGGGCTTCCTCCAAGCGGTTCCACATCCCGCGGCGGGCCGAGAAACCGGCCGCGGCCCATGTCGAGTCCCCTGCCGGGGCGGGCGAACTGGCCGTCCACTATGAGAGAGCGCTTGCCGAGAAGGGATGGAGGATGGACAAGCCGGGGATCAAGACCGAGGGTGGAACGCTATACGCCGCGTCGAAGGAAGGCAGACTCCTTTCCGTCTGGATCGGCGCAAGACAGGAGGGCGGGAGCTTCGTCGTACTGACGGTCGGACGGGAAGCGGGAAGGCCGGATTAGGGAGTCGGGAGTCCGGGAAAGGAGAATGGAAGAAGGCGGCGCCCGCCCATTCCGGGCGGGCGCCCTGGATCGGCATGAACTCGATGGAGTCCGCCGCTACTTCTTTCCCTGGCACTTGCAGAGATCGCGCATGTGGGCGACCATGTCGTCCATCTGCTGCTTGCTCCACGTGGCGCCCAGGCCGGGCATGAGCGGCGACTTGCCGTGCTTCGCGCCGCCGTCCTTGACGATCTTCGCGAGGTCCGCGTCGCTCCGTGAAGACATGAGCTTCGCGTCCGTGAGGTTCGTCGGCGCCGGCTTGAGCGTCTTGGCCGACGGGCCGTCGCCCTTTCCGGTGTCGCCGTGGCAAGCCGCGCACTGCTGCTTGTACACCTTCGCGCCTTCCGCCTTGTTGCCGGCCGCCAATGCCGATCCCGCCGTCGCGCGAGAAACGCAAGAGCAAGAGATAGAACGGAAATGAGGACCTTCTTCATTCGACTGTCACCTCCTCTATTGGAAGAATCGACGAAACCGGGGGGAAATCGGGACTTTTTACCCTCAAACGGGTCCGCATGTCAAGAATTTCGTCCGGGACGAGAGCCCGTCCGGTTCGCCGTTGCGCGGCCGCGCCGCGATCACGCATAATTCGTTCATGCTCGTCGACACCCACGCCCATCTCGCCATGAAGGAATACGACGGAGACCGGGAGGCCGTCGTCCTCCGCGCGCGGGAGGCGGGCGTCTCCCGCATCGTTTCGATCTCCACGGACGCGGCCTCCGCCCGTGAGACGGTCGGTCTGGCCGAAAAATTCGAAGGCGTCTTCGCCAGCGTTGGAGTCCATCCCCACGACGCGGGAAAGATCCGGCCGGGCGACCTCGAAGACCTCCTGGCGCTGGCGGCCCATCCGAAGGTCGTCGCATGGGGCGAGATCGGGCTTGACTATCACTACGATCATTCGCCGCGCGATGTCCAGCGGGAGATGTTCCGTCGGCAGATCAATCTCGCCCGGACGGCCGGCCTTCCGCTCGTCATCCACACGCGGGAGGCCGACGCGGACACGCTTGCGGTCCTGGAAGATGAGAGGGCGGGCGAGTTGGGCGGCGTCTTCCACTGCTTTTCCGGGGACTGGAGCCTGGCCCGAACCGCGCTCGACATGGGTTTCCACGTCTCCTTTTCCGGGATCGTCACCTTCAAGAAGGCCGAGGTCCTCCGGGGCGTGGCCCGCATGATTCCGAGTGACCGCCTTCTCGTAGAGACGGACGCCCCCTTCCTCGCGCCCGTGCCCTTCCGGGGGAAGAGAAACGAACCTGCCCGCCTCTCTCTCGTGGCCGCGTGCCTGGCCGAGGTCCGAAGCCTCCCGGTGGAAGAGATCGTCCGCGTCACCACCGAGAACGCGGCGCGGCTGTTCAGCCCGCCGAGTACTGCTGGCGACGCATTGAAAATTGGAAATTGAAAATTGAAAATTGGCGATCCAGAACTGAGCGCCCCCGCGGGTATTCAGGCGCTACGGGTCGCCGGTCGAGCGGAGGATTCTTTCGAACTCGTCTTCCAGCACGCCTCTCTGCCAGTTCTTGAGCCGGGCGGCGAGGGTTGCGGCCAGCGCGTCCGGGGGGCACGCCGCGATCTCTTCCAGCGCGGCCCGGTTGGCGAGGAGGGCCGGGTCGACCCCGAGATCCCGGGCCGCTTCGTCGCGGACGGTCTTGAGCCGGGCGAAGCGCGCGATCTGCTCGGGCGAAGGCCTGGCCGGGCGCCCGCGGCCGTTCCGCGCGTACGGATCGGCCTGGGCGGCCTCTCCCTTTTGTGCGGCGCCGAGGATGGCGCGGTTGTAGCGGTCGATGAGCTTGGGGGTCAAGCCCGCGATTCCTTTCAGGTCGTCCGGCGTCTGCGGCCGCCGCCGGGCCAGCTCGAGCAGGACGGCGTTTCCCAGGACCTTGAACGGGGGCCGGTCGAGCCGCCGGGCCTCGCCGTCCCTGAATTCGACGAGGGCCTGGAGCACGGCGCGGTCGCGGGGGAAGAGCCGGCCGCTCCCCTTGACGTCGAACCACGACGGCGGGCGGCGGGGGGCGGGCTGGATCCGGCTGAGGATGTCGAATTCCTCGCGGGCCCAATCCATCCGCCCGCGGGCGTCGAGTTCCGAAGCCAGTTCGTCCCGGAGCCGCAGGAGGTGGCGCGTGTCTTCCGCCGCGTACCGGATCATCTCTGGGGCGAGGGGACGCTTCGACCAGTCGGCCCGCTGGAACTTCTTGTCGAGGATCACGCCGAAGCGGGCGGCCAGGAGAGCCTGGAGGCCGACCTCGGGCAAACCCAGGAGCTGGGCCGAAATCATCGTGTCGAAGATGTTCGAGAAGTCGAAGCCGGCGGCGCGTTTGAGAAGCCGGATGTCGTAGTCCCCGCCGTGGAAGACCTTTTCGACGGACGGATTGCCGAAGATCGATCCGAGCGGACCCGCGCCGCCGATGGCGAGCGGATCGACGATCCATGTCTCCTCGTCAGTCGAGATCTGGAGGAGGCAGGGCTGTTCCTCGTAGCGGTGAAGGGAGTCGGCTTCGACGTCGACGGCGAGCCGGTCCGCCCGCGCCAGACTTCGGACGAGGTTCTCGAGTTCTTCGCGGGTTGCGATGATCTGAGCGGGTGAATCGGTCGGTCCGGAATCCGAAATCTCTACCCCTCCCATCCTCCCCTTACAAAGGGGAGGAGTGTTTTTCATCACCGATTCACCGATTCACCGTCCTACAGCTTCTCAAGACGCAGGCGCAGGCGCCGGTCGGCTTTCTTCAGGCGCCGGGGATTTCCCTTCTTCTCGCGGGGCGGGGCGACCTCTTCCCCTTCGTCCCCGCGTCCTTCCGAGGCAAGGCTTCCCTGGCTCTTCATGGATTCGGCGATCCGCTGGGCGAATGTTCCCGCGCCCACGACGTCCGCGCCCCTTCTCTTCACGGCCTCGGCGAGCGCCCGGTCGCTCGTAACGACGAGCCATGCCGCGCCGGGCTGGGCGCCGACCATCCGGCCGATCCGGTCGTCGGCCGTCTCGCCCCGCGCCGTGTAGACGAGCGTGACGGCGCCCCTGCGGTCACGCGCCTCCATGAGGCCGCCTTCGTGCATGGCGTCGAAGACGACGGTGACCTCGTGGGGGCGGCGGGCGGCGTAGGCGGCAAGGAGGCGGACCAGCGCTTCCCGGTTCTCTTCCAGCGGGCCGCCCATCCCGCGCAGGGCGCCCAGGAGGTTGTACCCGTCAACGAGGATTTTGATCGGCATCGGTCTTCCGCCGGTCCCGGACGTAACAGGAGCCGGGGGTCGCCTTCGCCCGCTTCTTGACCTCTGCGGCGATGTCGGCGACTTGGGCCGCGTGCGTGATCTCGCGTTCCTCGTTGGTCACGACGGCGATGGAGATGGACATGAGAGGGAACCGCGCCGGGCGTCCCTGCCGGTCCTTCTCCTCGATGTACCCCAGGCGGCGCGCGTCCTCGTCGTAGTAGAGGGGAGCCAGCCGGTCGAACGTGCCGATGATCTCAGCGCAGATCGGGTCCGCCAGGTCCGGCGTCGTGATTGCGATGAAATCGTCTCCCCCGATGTGGCCCACGAAGTCCTCCGGGTTGCCCTTGTTGCGGACGGCGTCCAGGATGACGCGGGCCGACTGGCGGATGACGGAATCTCCCTTCGCGAATCCGTAGGTGTCGTTGTAGGCCTTGAAGTTGTCCAGGTCGCAATAGCAGACCGCGAAAGGCTCGCGGCTCTCGACCTTCTGGGCGATGATCCGCTCGATCGCGATGCTCCCGGGGAGCCGGGTGGTGGGCGAGGCGGAGTACTCCGTCTCGGTCCGCCTCAGGATCATCTCGATGCGGGCGCCGAGCTCCAGGGGGGAGAACGGCTTCGTGATGTAGTCGTCCGCCCCGAGCCGGAGTCCCCGGGCCTTGTCCTGCGGAGATTCGGCCGCCGAGAGGAGGATGACCGGGATGTGGCAGGTGCTCATGTTGTTCTTGAGCCGGCGCAGGACCTCCAGCCCGTCGAAGTTCCGATGGAGGAGGAAATCCAGGATAATGAGGCTCGGCTGGCGCCGCGCGGCCAGGGCGATCGCCTCCGTGCCGTTGTGCGCTTCGATCGTGTCGTACCCCAGGTCGCGGAGCATCCCGGTCAGGATGCGGACGACGGAATGCGAATCGTCCACGACGAGGATCGTCCCCTTGGGGGGAGCGGACTTCTCCCGCTGAACCGACAGGATCCGCTCGATCGTATCAACGAGGGTGCTCTCGTCGACCGGTTTCTTGAGGAAGGAGTCGGCCTTGATGTCGGCGAAGCGTTCCTCGTTGATCGTCGCGGAGAGAAGGACGATCGGGATGTCCTTCGTCTCGGGATCGCCCTTGAGGATCTTGGACACCTGGCCGCCGTCCACCTCGGGCATGGCGAGGTCCATCGTGATGAGGGCGGGACGGTAGAGGCGGGCCTGGTCCACGGCCTCCGCGCCGTTTCCGGCGACCCGAACGTCGAAGCCGTGCGTCGTGATCATCTCCTCGATGATCCGCGTCGTCACCGGGTCGTCGTCCACGATGAGGACCATCGGCGGGCCGAGGGGGAGCGAGGGCTCGGGGGAGGAGCTCCGGTGAACGGGCGCATGCTTCTTCCGGCGATCCTCCGCCGGGTCTGCCTGGAAGGATTCGGCCCATGCGCCCGAGGCGTGCTTCGAGCCGATCTGGGCCATCCAGAGGAGTTCCTCGACCCGCTCGCCCAGGAGCTCCAGGTTCTTCTCAATCGTCTGCAGGAGTTCCCTTCCGCGCTTTCCGGGCGGCAAGTCCAGCTCGCGGACGAGGATCTCCGATGCCGCGCGCATGATCGACAGCGGCTCCCGGACGTACTGGGAGATCTTGGTCATCATCTCCTTCTGGTCCTTCGGGTCGGAATCGCGGCCGGTTCCGGGCATGGGTTCCGCTGTCCTCGCGTTCTCGTTGGGATCGGTTTCACAGTATATCAGATGGGCGGCTAAGTTCAATTGGGATCGAGAGAATTGCCGCCAGCCGCGTTGACACTCAGGGGGGGCTTTGTTATATTCTGGCATTGTCACGTTACGATCAAAGTGTAAGAACCTGCACCTCACTTTGCGAACTGTGAACGAGCACCCCAAAGCAGTCCCTCCCCTTCAAGGGGAGGGCTGGGGTGGGGATGGGGTTGATATCCCGCAAGAAACCCCACCCCCATCCTGACCTTCCCCTTGAAGGGGAAGGGAAAGACGTTGCCTCCGCGGTCCTCAATAGGGGTTCGCCCCCGGGGGGACTTCAGCATGTCAGCCGGATGCGATCTTGACGCTGTCTGACACATGAAGTCCAAGACTGTACAGGCCAGGGAGAACCATGAAGAACGTCCTGGTAATGATTCTCGCGGGGGGCAAGGGGGAGCGCCTCCACCCGCTGACCCTCCATCGGGCCAAGCCCGCCGTGCCTTTCGCCGGGACGTACCGGATCGTCGATTTCACCCTTTCGAACTGCATCAATTCCAACCTCCGCCAGATCGCCGTCCTGGTCCAGTACAAGTCGCTCTCCCTCAACCGCCACCTGAAGCAGGGGTGGGACATCCTCTCCACCGATCTCGGCGAGTTCGTGATCTCCGTTCCGCCCGAACAGCGGATTGGCGACACCTTCTACCGGGGGACGGCCGACGCGATCTATCAGAACGTCTACATGATCGAGAAATCGATGCCGGAGTTCACGCTGATCCTCGCCGGCGATCACGTCTACAAGATGGACTACGGCGAGCTGGTCCGGTATCACCTGGCGCGGGCCGCGGACGTGACCGTGAGCGCCATCGAGGCTCCCTGCGGTGCGGCCGCGGGACAGCTTGGGGTCCTCGATATCGACGGGGAGGGACGGATCGTCGGGTTCGAGGAGAAGCCGGCCAGCCCCAAGCCGATGCCGGGATCGTCGGACGTCTGCCTCGCCTCGATGGGCATCTACCTGTTCCGGACCGAAACGCTGGTCCGCACGCTGACCGAAGCCGCGGTCCGCGACTTGGGTTTCGACTTCGGCCGCCACATCCTCCCCGGGATCATCGGCGATTTCCGCGTCTTCGCGTACAACTTCACCGACGAGACCGCCCGGGAACCCCCGTACTGGCGCGACGTGGGGACGATCGATTCCTACTGGGAAGCCAACATGGGGATCGCGGCCGTGGAGCCTCCCCTCGATCTCTACGACCGCGACTGGCCGATCCGGACGTTTCAGCCGCAGGCGCCCCCGGCGAAGTTCGTCTTCGCCCAGGAAGAGCCGGGCGGACGGCTGGGGACTGCCATGGATTCGATCGTTTCGAGCGGTTGTATCCTGAGCGGCGGGCGGGTGCAAAACTCGGTCCTGTCCCCGTACGTCCGGGTCAACTCGTTCGCCGAGGTCGTCGAATCGATCCTGATGGAGAACGTTCAGATCGGCCGGCACAGCCGGATCCGGCGCGCGATCATCGACAAGGACGTGGTCATCCCGCCTGGCACGGAGATCGGCTGGGACCTCCCGCGCGACCGCGAGCGGTTCCACGTGAGCGAGTCCGGGATCGTCGTGATTCCGAAGGGGGCGGAGATTTGAGAGGCCGGGCGGCGGTCGCGCGCTGGATTTGCGGGGGGCCCCGACCATGAGTCTCGTGGGCCGCCTGGAGGACTTGGCGCTTCCCGACATCTTCCAGATCATCAACCTGAGCAAGAAGACGGGCACCCTCGTCGTCCGGAGCGAGAAGGGGACGGGGATCATCGTGTTTCAGAACGGGAAGGTCGTTCAGGCGGCCGCGGACGCCGTCCGGGAGACGCTCGGGAGTATTCTTCTCTCGGCGCGGGTCACGACGGAGGAGATGCTGGCGGAAGCGCTTGCCCGTCAGAAGGACACGGGACGGCTGTTGGGGCGGATCCTCGTCGAGATGGGCGCCCTCTCTCCGGAGACGCTTGCCTACATCGTCCGGCACCAGATCGAGGAGATCGTCTTCCTGTTGCTGACGTGGACCGAGGGGTTCTTCGACTTCGAGCTGGGAGAGGTTGACCTCAAGGACCAAATCAAGTTCAATACGAAGGATTTCCTGCTGGAGTCCGGTCTGGACCCCCAGTACCTGATCATGGAGGGGACGCGCAGGCTGGACGAGCGAATGCATGGGGAGGGGGCGCCCGAGCCGGTCCGGGCGCCGGTCGTCGAAGCCGTGCCGGTGCCCATGCTCCCCCCCTCCGCGCGCGGCCAGACGACTGGGTGGGCGGGCACGGAAGGGGTCCGGCTCGCTTCGCTCAAGTCGATGTTCCAGGAACTGCGGTTCCCGTCGGCGACGGCCGAAGTTTCGCTCCTGGTCCTGCGCGTCGCGAGCGAGGTCGTCAACCGCGCGGTCCTCTTCCTCGTGCGCGGGAGCGAGGTCGTGGGATTGGGGGCGTTCGGCGTCGAGCTGTCCGACGGCGAGCCGGGCGACGAGCGCGTCCGGCGGATCCGGGTTCCCTTGTGCGAGGACTCGATCTTCGCCTACGTCGTCGAGCGCAAGCAGGCGTTCATGGGGGCCCTCCGGGTCAACGTGCGGAACGCCTACTTGGTCGACGCGCTCGGGGGGATGACGCCGTCCGAGGTCCTGGTCATCCCGATGATTTGCGAGGGGAAGGTCGCGCTCATTCTCTACGGGGACAATCTGCCGGCCGACGGGCCGATCGGCGGGACGGAAGCCCTGGAGATCTTCGTGGGCCAAGCCGGCCTGGCGATGGAGAAGGCCCTGCTGGAGCGCCGGATCGCGGACCTCAAGAGGCGGGTCGGCGGCGGCGAGAAGCCGCAGGAATCGGAGAGCCGGGGAATCAAAGAATCGGGGAATGGATGAAACGGTGAATCGGTGAATGGGTGAATCGGTGAATGGGAAAGTCGGAGAAATCCACAGATTCCACAGATTCCTTGGAAGGCCCTGGCAATTGGGAAAAGAGGAATCTGCGGATGGATGGGTTCGGTGAATGGGAAAGGGAGATATGAGCGGGGCTGAATCAACGCGGTGGATTCTGGTCGTGGAGGACTCCTCGGCTATGCGGTCGTTCATCCGGACGACGGTCGAGGAGATGGGCAACGTCTCCATTGCCGAGGCGGCCAGCGGGTTCGAAGCTCTGAGGGTCCTGCCGACGCGCCCCTTCTCGCTCATCATCACCGACATCAACATGCCCGACATCAACGGGCTGGAGCTGATTGGCTACGTCAAGGAGCATCCCCATTTTTCCGGCATCCCGATGATCATCGTGAGCACGGAGAAGACGGAGGAGGACCGCCGCCGGGGGATCTCGCTGGGGGCGGCGGGATACCTCGTCAAGCCGTTCGCGCCGGGGGACCTCCAGGCGCTCGTGGCGCGCGTCCTCGATGAGGGGCCCCTCCGGCCGCCCGAAAAGGGGAGTTCCGTGTGAGCGACGGACCCGACCGGCGTCCGTCGCCGGAGATATTCACCGAGGCGGCCGAGATCCTCGAGACGCTCTCCGCCCACCTCCTCGACGCCGAGCGCGGCCTCTCGGCGGGCCGGACCGATCCCGACACCGTCAACGCGCTCTTCCGCGGCGTCCACACGATCAAGGGGCTCATGGGGATGGCCGGCCTCGCCCCCGTCTCGACGTTCAGCCACCGGCTCGAGGCCCTGCTCGACCGGATCCGCCTCGGGAAGCAGACCTTTGCCCCCGACGTTCTCGACGTCCTCTTCGCTTCTTTCGACCGGTTGGGCGAGATGATTGCCGCGGCGCGCGAAGGGACGGCTGTCCCGGATGCCGCGTCCATCCTTTCGCAGATCGAGGGGCTCGCCTCGGAACAGAAGGCGGCGGCGGCCGTTCCGCTGGCCGACCTGATCGAGATGTCCCCCGCCCAGACCGGCGTCCTCACCGAGTACGAGGAGTACCGCCTGCGGGAGAACCTCCGCGAGGGGCGGACGATCGCGCGCGCGGCGGCTGTCTTCCCGCTGGCTACGTTCGACACGGACCTGGTCGCCCTGACGGAAACATTGAAGGCCTCGGGGGAAGTGATCTCGACCCTTCCATCGCCGTCCGGCGCTGGGGCCGACCAGATCTCCTTCCATCTCCTCGTGGCCACCGGGCTCTCGGCCGAGGGTCTTCACGGGCGGCTCGCGTCCGATTCGCGCTGGTCCTCCGTTGCCGTGGAGGGCCTGAACAAGATGCCGGTCTCTCCCCCCCCGCAAGCGGAGCTCGAGGCGGCCGAAGCGGGGGGACAAGCGCCCGGGCCGGCGGTTCCCCGCGCCGACGCCGCCGCGCATACCGTCCGCGTCGACATCAAGCGGCTCGACCGGCTCATGAGCCTCGTGGGCGAGTTGTTTCTCCTCAAGACCGATCTGGCCCGCACGGCCGCGGAGATGAGGTCCGTCGCCGGGGCCCTCGGGTATTCCGCCGACCTGCAGAAGACTTCTCGCGTCCTGGAACGAAAGCTGAACGAGCTCCAGGACCGGATCGTCGAGGTCCGCCTGGTCCCGATCGGGCAGATCTACACCCGCCTCGCCCAGGTGGTCCGGAGGGTGTCGCGGGAAGCCGGAAAGGGCGTTTCCTTCCAGGCGTTCGGGGAGGAGACCGAGCTGGATAAACTCATGATCGAGGCAATCTCGGACCCGCTCATCCACCTGATCCGCAACGCGGTGGACCACGGGCTCGAGACGGCCGAGGAACGGAGGGCGGCGGGCAAGCCGGAGGCCGGCAGCCTCTTCCTCGGGGCATTTCCCCTGGGGGACCACGTCGTCCTGACGATCGAGGACGACGGCCGCGGGATCGATCCGGAGCGGGTCCTGGCGACGGCGCGGAAGCGGGGGCTCATCGGACCGGACGAGAGGCCGGACGAGCGCGAGATCCTGGATCTCCTCTTTCTTCCCGGGTTCTCCACGGCCGAGACGGTGACGGAGATCTCGGGGCGCGGCGTGGGAATGGACGTTGTGAAGCGGAACATCGCGGGGCTCTCCGGGACGGTCGACGTGGAGACGGAAGTCGGGCGGGGGACGATCTTCACGATCACGATTCCGCTGACGCTGGCGATCCTTCGGGGGCTCGTCGTCGATGTCGGGGCAGAGACGTATACGATTCCCCTTCACGCGGTCTCCGAGACGCTCATGGTCGATTCTCCGGACGTCCAGACGATCGAGGGGCAGGAGGTGTTCCTTCTCCGGGGGGAACCTCTTTCCCTCCTGCGGCTCGACCGCCTCTTCGGATTGCCGCGAATCGAAGGAGAAGAGAGCGGACGGGAGGGCGTCCTCTACGTCGTCGTGGTCGGGGCGGCGGAGCACCGGCTGGGGCTGGTCGTGGACAGACTGCGCGGCCAGCAGGAGATGGTCGTGAAGCCGATCGGCGACGCGCTCAAGGGCGTTCCCGGGATCGCGGGGGCGACGGAGATCGGCGGAGGGCGCGTCGTCCTGGTCCTGGACGCCGAAGCGCTCATCGGCGAGGCCAGGCGAAAGAAGGGGGAATCGGTGAGGCGGTGAAGGGAGACGATGAAAAAAAATTGTAAAT
>MHEK01000002.1:10835-26519 GCA_001803795.1 Nitrospirae bacterium RBG_16_64_22 | reverse complement strand
CAATTTACAATTAGTCTCCAGAGGTCCGCAATGTACCTCGACCACTACGGGTTTTCAGCCAAGCCGTTCTCCAAGACCCCGGACCCCCGGTTTCTCTACGAAGCACGGGGCCACGCCGAGGCGCTCGCCCGGATGCAGTACGCGGTCGAGGAACGCGAGATCATGGTCCTGACCGGGGAGATCGGTTCCGGGAAGACCACCCTGACGCGCGCGCTGATCGACCGGCTCGGAGAGTCGGCAACGGTCGTCCTGATCGTCAATCCCCATCTCACGCCGACCCAGCTCCTCCGGGCGATCGCGGCCGGCCTGAAGACGGAGCATCCGGCGCGGAGCCGCCACGATCTCCGGTCGCAGATCAACGCGGCCCTGTACGAGTGCGACCGGGCGGGTCGCCCCGCCGTCGCGATCATCGACGAGGCCCAGCTTCTTCCGGGCCGCGAGGCGTTCGAGGAGCTCCGCCTCCTTACGAATTTTCAGTACGACCACGCGAACCTCCTTTCGATCGTCCTTGTCGGACAACCTGAGCTCGGCCGGCGCCTGGCGCATCCCGGACTGGCCGCTCTGTCCCAGCGGATCGGGATGAGGTACCATCTCGGACCCCTGCCGGCGGAAGAAGTGGAGCGGTATATCGATTACCGGTTAAGAGTCGCGGGGTGGGACCCCGGCGCGCGGGGCCCTTTCTGGGACGAGGATGCCCTCGCGGCCTTAGTCGAGCTTTCCCGGGGCATCCCCCGGATCATCAACGCGTTGGCGTCCACGGCCCTCCTCGTGGGATATGGGCGCGAGGCGAGGCGGATCGACCGGTCGATCGTGCTCGAAGCCGCGGATGAGCTTGCGATTCGGCGGAAGCCGGTGGAGAATAGGGAATCGGTGAATGGGTGAATCGGTGAATCGGTGAATAGGTGAATAGGTGAATAGGAAAGAAAGGCACAAAGGCACAGAGGCACAGAGCGATCGGTGGCTGGACTTTGGTGAAAGGGCGAAGCGGTGAATCTGTGAGTTGCGCAAATGGATCTCGTTGATCTTCGCAAGAAAAAGAAAGCCGAGACGGAGGCCGCTTCCAAGCCGCCTGACGGTTCCTCCGCTCCCGCGGAGGCCCGTGACGCGGAGGATGCGAAATCCCCGTCCCCCGGCGGGGAAGAGGCCGGACCGGCAAGTTCAGCCGGAGAAAGGAGTCCCGAGGCCGGCGATCCGGACTCCCTGGAAACGGGTCTCTCCTTTGGCGAAAAGAGCAGTCGGGAAGAGGAAAGATTCGATCTGCTCGTGTTTCGGGTCGGTGGGGAGGAGTACGGAGTCCGGGTGGAACACCTGTCGGAAGTTATCCGACCCAGCGCCTTGACGGGCGTTCCCAGGGCCCCGCGCCACGTCCTTGGAATCTATTCCTTGCGCGGGGCGATCGTTCCGATCTTCGATCTGAGGCGGCGGCTGGGTCTGCTCGAGACGCCGGCCCCAAAGACGGCCCGGATAGTTGTGACGAAATCGGCATCGGGGCTGAACGGTTTTCTCGTCGATTCGATTGTTGGGGTACAACATGTTCCCATTGGGAACACAGGCCCCGTCCCCGACACGATTCCCGAAGAGGGCGCGGTTTTTCTGGAAGGAATCGTGCGCCTGGATGGGAAAATTGTGATTCTTCTGGATGTTGAGAAGGTTGTAGCGGTTTCCGAAACCGTCGACAAAAGTTGACATCTTCTCGTCCCTATGTCTCCATCTAATGACCATTCGCTGAATGGAGGCAAGGATGGCGGCCACAGTCCTTCCGGCGTACCCAGCCAGGGCCGTTAGATATCATCCAGAGAATCAACTGCTTTATGCTAAGCGCGGGGCACGACTATTGCGTTCTTTTCCCCGCTTTTCTTTCTGTCTTTCTTCATCCGATTCTTGATCCCGATTGACTGGAGGGTGAAAACAATGGCGGGTTTGTATCAATCTCACGGACGGAGACAACCATCGCCGATCCGGCTCGGGGCGCGGATCGTCTTGGCGTTCATGTTCGTTCTCGCGGCCGCCACGTCCTGTTCCCGCGAGCCGGGGGCGGTCAGGGACGCGGCGTATCAGAAGGGGATGTCGTACGTCGGGCAGAAGAATTTCGGCGCGGCGGTCGTCGAGTTCAAGAACGCTCTTCAGGTCGATCCCCGTTTCGTAAACGGCCACGAACAGCTCGGCCTCGCGTACGTCGAGATGAACAAGATGGACAACGCGGCGGCGTCGCTCGGAAAGGCGATAGAGCTCGATCCGGCCCGGGGACACCTGAGAGCCAAGCGGGCCCGCGCCTTGGCCGGCTTGGGGAAGATTGAAGAAGCGGAGGCGGCTGTCGAGGCCAGGCTCAAGGAGAAGCCGGATGACGTCGAGGCGCTCGTCATGTCGGGGGGGCTCTCCCTTGCGCACAAGGACGTTTCCGCCGCCCGAAAGGCATTCGCGAAAGCGGCCGCGATCGATCCGAAATCGGAGGACGCTCTTCTGGCGCTCGCGGCCATCGACCTGCGGGAGAAGAAAATCGACGCCGCCCGCCGGGGGATCGAGCAGATCCTCGCCGCCAATCCCAAGTCGACGCGGGCCCTCTATGCGAAGGCCAACCTGGCCGTAATCGAGGGGAAGCGGGAGGACGCCGAGAAAGGCTTCCGGAGCGTCCTCGACGCGGACCCGAAGGAGGTCCAGGCGCGGGTCTTCCTGGCGAGCATGGCCATGGACAAGAAAGACGCCGGCGCGGCGGAAAAGGAGGCCGACGCGCTCATCAGGGAACAGCCCAAGCTCGCCGAGGGACATTACCTGAAGGGCCGGATCGCCATGGAGCGGAAGGACTGGGACGCGGCGATCACGCACTTTCAGGAAGCCGCCAAGCTGAACCCGAACCACGTGGGCGTTCACTTCCTTCTTGGGCAGGCCCAGATCCAGAAAAAGAACCTCGAACAGGCGCTTTCCGAGTTCCAGAAAACGGTGAAGCTTGCGCCCAAGCTCGGCCAGGCGCACGCTCTTCTGGCCCTCGTGGCGGCCCAGCGGGGGCTCCTCGATGAGGCCGAGAAGTCGGCCCGCGAGGCGATCAGCCTGTCTCCGGAGAACGCGCTGGCCCATGACATCCTGGGGGGGCTTCTCCTCAGGAAGGGGGAGGTCGAAGAGGGGCTCAAGCAGATCGACGAGGCGGCGCGCCTGAATCCGAAAGCGGCGATCTACCGGGCGCAGAAGGGAATTGTCTACCAGCTTACCGGGAAGGGCGAAGAGGCGATCCGCGAATTCAAGGCGACCGTCGAGGTGGACCCGCAATTCACCGGCGGCAGGGTCAGGCTGATCCAGGCCCTTCTCCGGAGCAAGAAGGTGGACGAGGCGCTCGCGGAGTGCCGGGCGGGGGCGAAGGCCGAGCCCAAGAACCCGATCTATCCGAACATGACCGGGATGATCCTCCTTGGCAAGAAGGATCTCGCGGGGGCGGAGGCCGCCTTCCATCGAACGCTCGAAGTCGATCCAAAGTTCAAGCCGGCGCGGTACAACCTCGCCGCCCTCCGCCTGTCTCAGAACGATTCGGCGAAGGCGCGGGAGGAGCTGTCCCTCGTTCTCAAGGACGATCCCGCCGACGAGCGGGCTCTCGTCATGCTGGGAAGGCTCGACGAGGCCGAGAAGAAGGAGAGCGAGGCCCTGGCGCGGTATAAGGAGGCCTCCTCCAAGGGGAAGGGGATCGCGGGGGACGCGGAACTCGTTCGTTTTCACCTTTCACGCGGCAAGGCGGCCGAGGCCGTGGCCGCGGCAAAGGAGGCCGTGAGCCGGCATCCAAAAGACCCGCGGGCGCTCATCCTCCTGGCCGAGTCCCAGAGCGCGGCAAAGGAGTACGACGCGTCGCTGGCCACGTGGGGACAGGTCGAGGGACTCGCGCCCAAGAGCCCGCGGCCGCGGAACGAGAAGGGGGAAATTTACCTGAGGAAGAACGAGCCAGCCAAGGCGACAGCCGAGTTCGAGGCATCTCTTGCCCTCGCGCCGAAGCAGGCGGCGGTCTACGGCATTCTTGCAGGGACCTACTTCCGTTCGGGGAATCCCGATAAGGCGCGGGAGACGGCGAAGCGCGCGGGGAAGGAGTTCCCCAAGACGGCGATCGAGCCCGAGATCCTCGCCGATATTGCGGCCGCCGGGAAGGACCTCGCGGGCGCTCTCAAGCAGATGAAGGAAGCGGTCAAACGGGAGCCCAAGAACCCGCTCCTCGTCCAGAAGACGGCCGCCATCCAGATGGCCCGGAAGGAATTCGCGGCCGCGGCCGGGGAGTTCCGGAAGGCGATTGAGATGGCGCCGAAGGCGGTCCCTCCCAGGATGGGGCTGGCGTCCGCCCTGGAAGCCCAGAAGAAGCCGAAGGAGGCCGTCGCGGTTTACCGGGAGGTCCTCAAGATTCAACCGGAGTACGCCCCCGCCCTCAACAATCTGGCGTACCTTATGGCCGAGCAGGGAGAGAACCTGAAGGAAGCAACGGAGATGATCGAGAAGGCCCGAAAACGGGCGCCCAAGGACCCGAGCCTGATGGATACGGCCGGATGGGTCGCGTTCAAGAAGGGTGAGTACCCCTCCGCCGTCGCGCTTTTCGAGGAGGCCGCGCGCCTGACGCCCAACAGCCCGACGGTCCAGTACCATCTGGGAATGGCCTCGCTCAAGGCCGGGAAGAAGGAAGAAGCGCGGGCGGCCCTCACGAAGGCGCTCGAACTCTCGAAGGACTTCCCTGAGTCGGCGAAAGCCAAGTCGGCGTTGGCCGAGATCCGATAGTCGAAACGGAGGCGGGGTGGCGGTTTTTCGCTGGAGGAAAAGGAAGTCCGATTTCGACACCGCGCTCAGGGCGTTTGCCCTGGAGGTCTCGGGCGCCGCGAGCGTGCCGGAGGCGACGGACCTCGTCCTGGAGACGCTGACCCGGAGTCTTCCGGGACCGGCGTTCGCCCTTTTCCTCCTTGACCGCTCGCGCCGGACGTTCCATCTCGCGGCGGCACGGGGGATCGATGAGACGTCTCTGTCGCGCCTCGTGATCGCGCGGGACGGCTCTCTGGGCGTCCTGCTCTCGCTCAGACGCTCCCCGCTCGAGCTCCGGGGTTACCACGACCCGGTCCTGTCGGACTCCGACCGGGCCGTCCTCGCCGCGAGCCGGGCCCGCCTCGTCATCCCGTTGTTCGGGAAGACGCGATTCATCGGGATGCTCTTCGTCGGGAGTCCGGCCGGGAGGAAGCCGTTCACGGCCGCGGAATCCGGCTTCCTTGCCGACTTGGCCGGCCTGGCTGGAGGGGCGCTGGAGTACGTCTTTCTCTTCGGGCGGCTCTGCGAGACGCACAGGCACTTCGGGGCCGTCCTGGGACATCTCAATCGCGGCGTGTTCATCCTGGACGCTGACCGCCGCGTCCAGGTGTGGAACCACGCCATGGAAAAGATCACGGGCCTCGCTTCGTCCGGGGCAATGGAGCGGGACGCCGGACGGCTGTTCGCCGAAATGGGGGTTCCGTCGGTCTCGACGGCGGTCGCCGAGGTCCTGAAGGAGAACCAGGCGAAATTCATCGAGGGCGTCCGCTGGCGGAACGAGGGCGGCGGGGCGGCCTTCCGCGTCCGGCTCAGGCCAATCTCGGAGGGGGAGGGCGAACCCCGCGGCCTTCTGGGAATGGTCCTGGACGAGACCGAACGGGTCCAGCTCGAAGCGCGCGTCCAGCGGACGGAAAAGCTCGCATCGGTGGGGAAGATCGCCTCGACCCTGGCGCACGAGATCAGGAACCCGCTCAACGCCATGAAGGGGGCGATCGCATTCTTGCAGACGAAGTTCTCGAACGACGTGCTCCTCCTGGAGTTCACCGAAATCATCAACGAGGAGATCACGCGCCTGAACACGTTCGTGACGAACTTCCTGGCCAGGGCCCGCAAGGCCGAGCCGCGCTTCGTCCCGCTGGACGTCAACGAGGAGATCCGGCGGACGCTCGACTTCGTGGGCCAGCAGGCGCGGCCGGATTGCGTGGCGGTCACCGAGGACCTCGGACCCCTCCCTTCCGTGGTGGCCGATCCTGGCCAGCTTCGCCAGGTGTTCACGAACCTTGCGCGAAACGCCGTCGAGGCCATGCCCGTCGGCGGGTCGCTCACGGTCCGAACGTCGATCGCGTCGGCTGCCGAGGCGTGGCCCGGCGCGCCCGCCCGGCGGGCGGGCGACGGTCGGACCGGCCGCGAGGCCATTCGGATCGAGTTCCAGGACACCGGCTCCGGCATCGCCGAGGAGATCCGCGGCCACCTCTTCGAGCCGTTCAACTCCTCCAAGGAGAAGGGGACAGGGCTGGGGCTTTTCATCTCCCGCGAGATTGTCGAGGGGCATGGGGGACGGCTCGCGGTCACCTCGGCGCCCGGCCACGGAACGACTATCACCGTCTATCTTCCCGTTGATGGATCCCACGTCCCCGCAGACATCCACCATCCTGCTCGTTGATGACGAGGCGAACGCGCTTCGCGTTCTCTCGGCCATCCTCCAGGAGGCGGGGTACGCCTGCGTCACGGCCCAGTCCGTGGACGAAGCGATTTCCCGCCTCGAGGGGGAGACGCCGATCGACGTCCTCGTCACCGATCTCCGGATGCCGGGCCGGTCCGGCCTCGACCTCTTCGAGCACGTCCAGACGCGCGCGTTGAAGATCCCCGTGGTCTTCCTCACGGCCTACGGGACGGTCGATTCGGCCGTCCGGGCGGTCAAGGAAGGCGCGTTCTACTACTTCATCAAACCGCCGGACTACACGCTCTTCCGCGAGATCATCCGGCGCGCGGCCGAGCACCGGCGGCTCACCCGGCACCTGGCGGCCGTCTCGCGTCCGGCGAAGGGGGGCGGGCAGGCCCTGGGAATGGTCGGGCAGAGCCGCGGCATGCGGGAAATATTCCAGCTCATCCAGACGGTGGCTGAGTCCCAGGCGACAGTCCTCGTTCAGGGAGAGAGCGGGACCGGCAAGGAGCTGATTGCGCGGGCGATCCACTCCCAGTCGCCCCGCCACCGCGGCCCGTTCGTCGGAATCAACTGCGGCGCGCTTCCGCCGACGCTCCTCGAGAGCGAGCTGTTCGGGCACGAGAAAGGGGCTTTCACGAGCGCCGTCGGCCGTCGGATCGGCCGGTTCGAGCTGGCCGACGGAGGGACGCTCTTCCTCGACGAGATCGGGGAGATGGACATGTCCCTGCAAGTCAAGCTCCTCCGCGTCATCCAGGAACGGGAATTCGAGCGGGTCGGAAGCAGTTCGAGGATCAAGGTCGATTTCCGTCTCGTCGCGGCCAGCAACAGGGACCTGAAGGCCGAGGTGGAAGCGGGCCGTTTCCGCGCCGATCTCTTCTACCGGCTCAACGTCATTCCGATGCGCATCCCGCCCCTTCGGGAGCGGCTCGACGATCTTCCGCTTCTCGCGTTCCATTTTCTCGAGCGGTACGCGGGTCTCAACAAGAAGGAGGTCGCGGGGATCGATTCCGCCGCCCTGTCCCGGATGATGTCCTACTCGTGGCCCGGCAACGTCCGGGAGCTGGAGAATGCGATCGAGCGGGGGGTCGTTCTCTGCTCCGGACCCACGCTCATGGAAAAGGACATCCCGCCCGATATCGCCGGCGGCGAGAAAACCCCGGCCGGCGGGGCGGAGGCCAGGGAGGTCAAACCGCTCTCCCTCCTCGAGAAAGAAACGATCATCGATACGCTCCGGCGCGCGTTTGGGAACAAGTCGAAGGCGGCCCGGATGCTCGGGATCAGCCGGAAGGTCCTGTACGCCCGCCTGCGGGAATACGGGATAGAGTAGGAGGCAGTGCTCCCTCCCGGCACACTGTGACCGGTCTCCAGCCGGCCCTTTCTCTCGTTTGAAAACAAGAAGTTAGGTCTCTTCCCGCCGGTCTTTTCCATCTTTGTCCCTAAAGGAAACACGCCGCCCGCCAAACGGCGTGGGCGGTTTCGGCCGATAATCTCCTAACAGCTTGGAAACTAGGAAGATTTCCGTCCTGGCACCCGAGTTGCCATACAGGGCGCGTCATGGTGCGCCCCAGTCATTCCGAACCCGAGCATTTTCCCGCATCCTCCCATCCCGGAATCTCCGGCGAAGCGGGGGACACGCAGGCAGACCAGGCGAGTTCCTCGATCCTGAATCGCGGGCAAGCCCGGATCCTGGTCGTGAACGGAGACAGGTCTTTCTGCTTCGTCTGCAAGGAGATCCTCCGCGAGGCGGGATACCGGCCGGCCCTGAGCTTCGAGGCGGGCGAGGCCTGGGAGCGACTGGGACGCGAACATTTCGACTTGGTCCTCTGGGACCTCGATCTGCCGGGGATGCCGGGGGTCGACCTGATCGAATGGGAACCGCGGTCGCCCCTCTCCGGCGGACGCCTTCCGGCCATTTTCCTCTCGGTTCACGGGCCGGGCGAAGCGAGAACGCGACCCGGCGGTCTGCCCGCGGCCTGTCTGAGCAAGCCGATCGATTTCCCCGACCTTCTGGAGAAGATCCATGAGGCGCTGGGGAGCCCCGGCGGACTTTTCGGCGAAAAGAGGGCCTGACGTCCATGTTCCGCGTCTTCCGACACTACATTCCAGTGCGCATCGTCACGCTTCTCGCCGGGGATCTGGCCATCTTCGTCTGGGCCGCGTACGCCGGCGTCTGGCTTCGCTTCTGGGCCGATCCCCAGGCCTTGGCCGTGATCGGCCCCATCTTTCCCAAGGCGTTGTTCTTCGCCTCCGTGAATATCTGCATTGCGTTCCTTCTCGGACTCTACGCCGTGGAAGGGAATCTGGACACGCGGGATACGACGGCGCGCGTCGTCGTCACGGGTCTCACGGGAGCCGTGGCCAACTCGGCGCTCTTCTACCTCATCCCGGATCTGAGTCTCGGCCGCGGGATGTTCGCCCTGGCGATGCTGGCCGGGGCGGTCGTTTTTCTCAACTGGCGGCTCCTCTTCCTCTGGATGATGAGACAGCCCGGTCTCAACGCCCGGATCCTCGTGGTCGGCGCCGGTCCGGCGGCCGGGATTGTCGACGACGTTCTGAGCAACGGATTCAATCCCGGGTTCCAGGTCGTCGGGTACGTCGAGGAGAGCGGCGGGGGGCCGCGCGCCGTCCAGACCAGCCGGGTCTTCCACCCTTCTGAAAACTCGCTTTACCGGATCGCCCTGAAGGAGCGGGTGAACAAGATCGTCGTGGCGCTGGGCGAGCGGCGCGGCGCTTTTCCGCTCAAGGAGATCCTGACCTGCAAGATGATGGGGATCGAGGTGCTCGACCTCCCCACCTTCTACGAGCAGGTGTCGGGGCGGATCCTTCTCAAGGACCTCCGACCCTCGTGGCTCATCTTCTCCGACGGATTCCGGAAGAGCACGTCCGCGCTCGCGGCCAAGCGGATGGTCGACATTCTTCTGGCCTGTGTCGGTCTGATCCTGGCTCTGCCCCTTCTTCCGCTCGCGGCCCTGGCTCTCAAGATCGATTCCCGCGGGCCAATCCTTTTCCGGCAGACCCGGGTCGGTCAGCACGGACGGCTCTTCACCCTTTACAAGCTCAGGACGATGTGCGACGACGCCGAGGCCGAGACGGGCCCGGTCTGGGCTGCCCCCGGCGATCCCCGCGTGACGCGCCTGGGCCGGCTCCTCCGGGCCTCCCGGATCGACGAGATTCCGCAGATGTGGAACGTCCTCAAGGGAGAGATGTCGTTCATCGGCCCCCGCCCGGAGCGCCCCCACTTCGTTCAGGCCCTGCAACAAAAGATCCCCTACTACACCCAGCGCCTGACGGCGAAACCGGGGCTGACGGGCTGGGCCCAGGTCCGCTATCGGTACGGGGGATCAGCGGAGGACGCCCTGGAGAAGCTCCAGTACGACCTGTACTACATCAAGAACATGTCCCTCTTCCTAGACGTCCTGATTGCCGTGGACACGGCTCGGGTCATCCTCTGGGGAAAGGGGGCGAGGTGAATAGAGAAACGGTGAATCGGTGAATGGGTGAATCGGTGAATGGGAAAGAAAGCCACAGAGGCACAGAGAATTCAATGGATAGCGGACGTGGAGGAACGATAGTGAACGAGACGGGTTATGAACATCCGGAATCTCGAGCGCCGCGCGCGGAACTCGGGGGGCAGGCGCGGATTCGGTCGATGCCCGTCCAGGTGGTCAACGTGAGCGAACGGGGCGTTCTCGTGGAGGCTGAGGTCTCGTTCCCGCACGGCAGCCGCCTTCCGGTGAGCCTCACGATCGGCCGCGCGAGCCTCTCCTGCCGGGGAGAGGTGGTCAGGTGTTTCGTTTCCGGCGTCTCGAGGGACGGGGCCCGCGGCGGCCTTCTCTACAGGACGGGGATCGCTTTCAACGAGCTGGCGTCCGCCGATCGCGACGCCCTCAGGGCGTTGGTCCGTTCGGTCCACGCTTCTGCCGGGGAGAACGCGGTCATGTCGGGTTTCGGAGGATGAAGATGATCAATCGACTGGTTGTATTGTTCCTGGCCCTGGCGTTGACGGCCGGGTGCGCGAGCGGGCGGACGTCGATCAAAGCGACGGACCCCGCCGCGAAACAGGTGCCGAAGGGGGACGACTACGTGATCGGCGTCGACGACGTCCTGCATATTTCGGTCTGGGGCCAGAAGGACCTGAACCTCTCGGTGACGGTCCTCCCGGACGGGAAGATCTCCCTTCCGCTCCTGGGCGACGTCGTGGCCCAGCGCAAGACCGTGGCCCTACTCCGGGAGGAGCTGACGAAGAAGTACACGGAGTACGTCCAGGCGCCGAACGTCACGCTGATCGTGACCGGGACGGCGTCTGTCCGGTTCGATAAGCGGATCAACGTCGTGGGAGAGGTCAAGAGCCCGCAGATGGTCACGTTCCGGGAAGGGATGAAGATCCTCGACGTCATCCAGATGGTCGGCGGGTTCTCTCCGTACGCATCCCCCAACAAGACGAAGATCGTCCGGGGAGAGGGAGAGAAGGCCGTGGAGATCATCGTCAAGATGAAGGACCTGATGAAGGACGGCGACGTGACGCAGAACGTCCCCGTCCAGCCGGGGGACGTCGTGGTCGTGCCGGAGAGCTGGTTCTAGGCCCAAGATTCCGGATTGCAAATTGGAAATTGGAAAACGAATGACAAATACCACAATTTTGAAATTTACAATTTACAATTTACAATTTCCATTAGCCATTAACCGTTTTGCCCCTTGGAGGATAACGCCCCATGACGACCAAACTCAACCTCAGGGAATGGGCCACTTACCTCGGCGTGATCCGGCGCCGGTGGATCTGGGTCGCCGCGGTCTTCTTTCCCGTCTCGGCCGCCGTGGCCGTCACGGTATTTTTCCTGCCGAGGTCCTTCGAAGCCGACGCCCTGATCCTGATTGAGCGCCGCGAGCCGCTGATGAGAAAGATTCCGGGCGGGTACGATTTCGACCAGTACCTGCTCACCCTCAGGCAGATGATGATGTCAGAGACGAACCTCCGCGCCATCGCGTCGAAGGCCGATATGGACCTGGGAAAGAACGAGAAGGCCCTCCGCGGGCTCGTCGGGAAACTCCAGAAGACCGTCTCCTTCAGGAACAAGGGACGGGACCTCTTCGAGGTCCGGGTCTCGGGCGACACGGCGCAGGAGGCGTACGTCCTTGCGGGGACGGTCTCGTCGCACCTGGTCGAGACGTCCCTCGCGATCCGCCGGAGGGAAGCGGGCGTCGCTTACGACTTCATCCAGCATCAGCTCGAGAACTTCCGGAACAAGCTCCAGGAGGCCGAGGAGCGCCTCAAGCTCTTCAAGGCCGAGCACGTGGAGGAGATGCCGGGCTCGGAGAATACGAACCTCTCCCGGCTTCAGCAGACCAAGACGGAACTCCAGGCCGTCCAGATTCAGGTGAAGGAACTCGCCGAGAAGCGGACCCAGCTCAAGGAGCAGATCGAGATAGAAGAGCCGATGGTCCTGGCCTCCACGGACTCGGCGCCGGCTGGAATGCGCGTCGGTCAGCTCGAGGCGATGCTGGCCCAGGCACTTCTCAGGTACACGGAGAAGCATCCCGACGTGGCGCGCCTCAAGGCGGAGATCCAGGCCGCGAAGGGGGCGATGGCCAAGGGCGGCAAGGACGCGCCCACGGGCGGAGCGGGAACGACGACGGCCAACCCCATCTTCCAACAGCTCAGGGCGAGCCTCGCGGCGGTCGAGGCCGATCTCGCGGCGGCCCAGGCCCGGGAGGGGGCGCTGAATTCCCGGACCGCGGACTATCGCCGGAAGACCGTGTCGATCCCCGAGGCCGAGCAGAAATACCGGGAGATCGTCCGGGACGTCGATGTGACGGCCGGGATATACAGCAACCTTCTGAGGAAGCTCGAAGACGCCCGGATTCAGAAGGAAGTGGAGATCAAGGACGAGGGAATCTCCCTCAAGATCATGGATCCGGCGAAACTCCCGCTCCATCCGGCGAAGCCGAACCGCCCGCTCATCATCCTGATCGGCGTTCTGGCGGCGCTCGGCCTGGGAGGAGCCATCGCCATCCTCCGGGAATTCCTCGACCGGTCGTTCCGGAGTCGGCAGGAGGTCGAAGAGGAACTTCACCTGTCCGTGATCGGTGCCATTCCGGATATCTCCACGCCATCCGAGGACCGGTTCAATGCCAGGCGCCTCAGGTGGGCCGTGGTCGGGACCAGCGCGTATCTGTGCGTCCTTGCCGGCGTCGCGGGCATCGAGTTGGCGCGTCAGTCGGGCCTTTTCCGGTGAGGGGGGAAATGGGAGAAGAATTGAAAATTGGAAATTGTAAATTGGAAATTGGAAAGCGGAAGAACAAAAACTGGAAAACGGAAATTGGAAAGCGGAAATTGGAAAGCGGAAAGTCGGGCCTTTTCCGGTGATGGGGAGAAATTGGAAATTAAGAATTGAAAATTGGAAATTGGAAATTGAAAATTGGAAAGCGAATGATGGGTAAAGGAGGTGCGGAGTGAGCAAGATCGAAGAAGCCCTGGCGAAGATCCAGTCTAAGCCCCGCCCAGGCGGGGCGCGCGAGCCTCTCCCGCGCGTCGACCTTCCGGCCGCGATGAACGTCGACCGGGATGCCTTCATCGAGCGGCGGATCGTGACGGCCGTCTTCGAGTCGGGACCGGCCGTGGAGGAGTACAAGAAGCTGAGGACGCGTGTCCTGGCGTGGCTTCGCGCGGCGGAGGGGAACGTCGTCATGCTGGCGAGCGCCGGCGGCAAGGAGGGGAAGAGCCTCACGGCCGTCAACCTGGCCGTCTCGGTGGCCCGCGAACTCCATCAGACGGCTCTCCTGATCGACGCCGACCTGCGGCGGCCGCACCTTCATCAGCTTCTCGACGTGAAGGGACAACCCGGCCTGTCGGACTTCCTGATGGGGGAAGGGGACCTCTCGGGCCTCTTCCATTCCACGGGGATCCCCAAGCTGACGCTCGTGCCGGCGGGTACGCCGACCGCGCGCTCTCCGGAGCTTCTCGCGTCCCAGCGGATGAGCGAATTTCTTGAAGAGGTTCGGCGCCGGTACAAGGACCGGATCGTGATTCTCGATGCGCCTCCCGTTCTGCCGGCGACCGACGCGGTCATCCTGGCGAACCACGTGGACGGGATCGTGTTCGTCGTGCGGGCGGGAGGATCGGCCCGCGAGGACGTTCAGCAGGCGGTCCGGCAGTTCGACCCCCGCAAGGTCATCGGTGTGGCTCTCAACGGGGCGGTCGACACGGGGCATTACAGCGCGTACGGCTACCACTACGTGACGTCTCCGGTCATGGCGGGCGTTGGATGAGAGGGATTGGCGTCGGGGGGGCCATGGTTCTGGCCGCGTTGGTATCCGCAGGGATTGCGGGGGCCCAGGAGGCGGAGGTCCGGCCGTTCACGTGGGGCGCGTCGCTCGACGTGCGCGAGGAGTACCACGATAACGTCCGTCTCGCGGAAGAGAAGACAGAGACGTCCGACACGCTCACGGGGATCACGGTCGGGGCGCACGCGGAGGCGAAGAGGCTGAGGCTGGACGCCGGCGCCCGGTACGAAGGGGAGGCGGTCTACTACGGGAAGAGCGAGAATCCAGATAAGTACTATCACCGTTGGAACGGAACGGCGACCTACGCCCTCGTCCGGGAGCGCTTTTGGGCGGAGGCCGGTGCGGCGCGGAGCCAGGTCCCGCGCGATACGCGCGAGCCGGCCCTGTTCGACAACCTCGTCGACACGGACACCTGGTGGGTCGGCGCGCGGTACGCCCAGCCGCTCGGGTCGTCGATGTCGTTCAGCGCGAAGTACCGCTACGGCGGCCAGCAGTTCGAGGACGTCCCGTCGGCCAACAACCGGTTTCAGGACGCCAACGCGGCCCTCACTGTCTCGGTATCCCGGTGGGCCAGCCTGTCGGCCTTCTACGGATGGGATGAAACGGACGTCCGCGACGGAGTGGACATCACGCGGCGGCAGACGGGCATGACGCTCGGTGTCCAGGTCGTGCCGAAAACGACGATCAGCGCGACATACGGATACAACTGGATCGAAACGAGCGAGGGATTCGAGCGGGAGGGTCCGTTCTTTTCCCTGGGCCTCGGCGTCGGCGAGTCGTGGGAGATCACCAAAAACACGTTCCTCTCTTTCGGATACGGGCGGGGGTATTCGGATTCGGCCGCGGAAATGCGTTATCCGGGGCCGGGAGGCGCGATCGTCTACGATACCATCGCCGTCGAGCCGGTCCAGACGGACAGCGCGAACGTGACGCTCACCCGCCGCGGCGAGGAATCAACGCTCTCCGTGAGCGGGATATGGAGCCGGACGAAATACCTGGAAACCGGGCGAACCGTAGCGGGACCGGGCGGGCGCGCTTCCTTGCAATGGGAGATAACGCCGCGGACTTCCTTCAACGCGGGTCTCGATTACCGGATCACCAAGTACGAGGAGGAGGACCGGACTGACCGGATCGCGACGGGTTCCGCGACCCTCTCCTACAAGCTCCGGCGGTGGCTTACGGCGGCTCTGTACGCAAACCGCAGTCAGCGCGATTCTTCGGTTGCGGGCGAGGACTACATCGGAAACGTCTACGGCGCGCGGCTGACGGCTGTGTACTGAAGATGGGCGAGATTGGAAATTGGAAATTGGAAATTGAAAAGCTGAGAGCTGAAACCTGAAAGCCGAAAGCTGAGGGCGAGATGTACAACGCGTTTTATGGATTCAAGTGCAAGCCGTTCAACCTGACGCCGGACCCGGACTTTCTCTTTCCGTCCAAGGCGCACAAGAAGGCGCTCGCCTACCTCGAGTACGGCGTCCGCGACCAGGCCGGGTTCGTCGCGGTGACGGGAGAGATCGGCGCGGGGAAGACGACGCTCCTGCGGGCGATGCTGGACAAGATCCCCGCTGGCGTGAAGACGGCGCGGATCCACAACACGAACGTGACGGCCTCCGAGCTTCTCGAAATGGTCCTGGCCGATCTCGGGATCGAGCCGTACGGCAAGGGGAAGCCCCAGCTCCTCGACCTCCTGAACCAGGTCCTGGTCCGGGAGGCCGCGAAGGGGCATCCGGTCGTCCTCATCGTGGACGAGGCGCAGAACCTCTCGCCGATCCTCCTGGAAGAGATCCGGATGCTGTCGAACCTGGAGACCGGAAAGCGCAAGCTCCTTCAGATCATCCTCGTGGGTCAGCCGGAACTGCGCGACCGTTTGTGCGATCCGGCGCTTGAACAGCTCCGCCAGCGGATCACCGTGAACTATCACCTCCCGCCCCTGTCCGCCGAGGAAACCGAGGCCTACGTCCGCCACCGGCTGGCCGTCGCGG
>MHEK01000002.1:10645-10828 GCA_001803795.1 Nitrospirae bacterium RBG_16_64_22 | reverse complement strand
CGGGAAGCCCTCGTTCTCGGAAGACGCCCTCGACGAGATCCACAAGGCCACCGGCGGCGTTCCGCGGCGGATTAATGTTTTGTGCGACGCCGTGCTGCTCGCGGGGTTCGTCGACGAGCGGACGGAGTTCGACGGGGAAGCCGTCCGGGCGGTTATCCGGGATCTTCACGAGGACGTCCGGGG
>MHEK01000002.1:1903-10628 GCA_001803795.1 Nitrospirae bacterium RBG_16_64_22 | reverse complement strand
GCGGCGGATTCGGCTCTTTCGCGGCTTGCACTCCTGGAAGCTCAGTTCGGCCTCGTGTCGGCTCGCTTCGACGATGAATTGCAGGAGATGCGGCGTCTCCTCCTGACGGGCAAGAAGGACGCCGAGCTCTTTCAGCTCGAGCTCCTGACGAAGATGGAAAGGCTCCATGCCATGGAAACGAGGATCACCGCGCGGGAAGCCGCCGTCTCCTTGAGCGGCGGACGTCGCGCGGGCAGGTCCCGGCGCGAAACGGACGCGGAGGTGGAGGAGAAGATCCGGACGCTCAACCAGTTGATCGCCCGCCTGACCGAGGAGATCGAGAAATACCAGGAGTTGAACCGCTTGGCGATGGAGCGCCTGGAGGCCAGGGAAGAGATCCTTCTCCCCTCGGGGGAGCGGGGCGCATTGGAGGCGAGATGAAGATCGCGGCGCTTGGAGGGGGACACGGGTTGGCGAACCTTCTGACGGGGCTCAGGGGGCTTTCGTCGCCGGACGTGACGGTCGCGGGGATCGTGACCGTGAGCGACAACGGCGGCTCGTCGGGACGCATCGCGCGGGAACATCCGTTCCTTCCTCCGCCCGGAGACATCCGCAACTGCCTCACGGCGCTCGCGGGGAACCATCCGGTGGCCCAGGCCTTTGAGGTCCGGTTCCCGGGGGAAGGCCCCTTGGGCGGCCACGTGGTCGGGAACCTCGTCCTCGCGGCCCTCACGCTCAGGAACGGGGGGGACATGGCCCTCGCCGCGTCCGAGATCGCCCTGGCGCTCGCCGTGGGCGTGTCGATCTATCCGTCGTCGGACGCGCCGCTCACGCTGTGCGCCGAGTGTCTGGACGGGGCCGTCTACCGCGGCGAGACGGAGATCCGGGGGCGCGCCCGGCGGAGCCCGATCCGGCGTGTCTGGATCGAGTCCTCGGTCCCGGAGAAGCCGGTCTCGGCGCACGCGAACGCCGTCGCCGCTCTCGCCGACGCCGATCTGATCGTCCTGGGTCCCGGCTCGCTCTACACGAGCCTGATTCCGAACCTTCTCCTGCCGGAGATCCGCGAGGCGATCCGCCTCTCGCCGGCCCGGAAAGTCTACGTCGCCAATCTGATGACCGAGCCGGGAGAGACGGATGGGATGGGCGTGGCGGACCACGTTCGCGCCGTCGTCCTGCACGGGAGGTTCCCGCTCGACGCCGTCGTCGTCAGCACGACCGTCCTGGATGACGACGAGACCCTGCCGTACAACCGGACGGGCGCGTCGCCGATCCGTTTCCGCCGGCCGTACGACGACATGTTCTCGGCCGGTTCGCCGATCGTCGTCACGGAGGACCTGGCCGAGGTCGTCTCGCCCGCCGCCGATGGAAAGAATTTTGTCCGCCACTGCCCGGAGGCGTTGGCGCGAGTCCTGGACGGTCTCGCCCCCGCGGCATACGGGAAGGGGTGTTGAACCGCAAAGTGCGCCGCAATCCCCGCCCCTTGGGGCGGGGTCAAGGCGCACGAATGCAAATAACGAAAAATACCATGGAGGTCGGAGAATCCCCGCCTTTCAAGGCGGGGTTCTTCAACGGCCGGACCGGCCGTTCCGCGTAACCACAAAAAGGAGTCGTTCCCCTCATGGCTCTAATCACGAATGCCCTGACGATCGACGTCGAGGAGTATTTCCACGCCACGGCCTTCTCCTCGGCCGTCACTCCCGAAAGATGGGCGGACCTGCCGATGCGCGCCGGAGAAGCGACACGGCGCCTGCTGGACATCCTTGCGTCCCGCGGAATCCGGGCCACGTTCTTCGTCCTGGGATGGGTGGCCGAGCGCGATCCGGGTCTCGTTCGGGCGATCCGGGGGGCCGGCCACGAGGTGGCGAGCCACGGGTACGGCCACCGGCCAATCCGGGGGGATGGCCGGAGGGACGGCCGGAAGGAATTTATCGAGGACACTCTTCGCTCCAAGAGGCTGATCGAGGACCTGATCGGCGAGCCGGTGAAGGGGTACCGGGCCACGACGTTCTCGATCGTCCGCGAGACGCTCTGGGCGCTCGATGTTCTGGCCGAGATGGGATTCGCGTACGATTCCTCTATCTTTCCGATCCGCCACGACCGATACGGGATCCCCGACGCGCCGCGGTTTCCGCACCGCCATTCTTCGGGCCTGATCGAAGTCCCGCCCGGGACGGCACGCGTGCTCGGCCAGAATGTCCCGATCGCGGGGGGAGGGTACTTCCGGCTCTTCCCGCCCTCCTTCACCCGATGGGGAATCCGACGAGTGAACGAGAAAGAGAAGATGCCGGTCGTCTTCTACGTCCACCCGTGGGAGATCGATCCGGGCCAGCCCCGTCTCCCGGCGGGGCGGCTCACGAGAATTCGCCACTACCGGAACCTCGACCGGACGGAGGAGAGATTGTCCGATCTGCTGGAGACGTTCCGGTTCGGGACGATCGGGGAAATGCTGGAGAACAGTTCGGAGTTCGGGGGAAAGATTCCGGAGATAGTGAAGGGCGGTTCGGAGTTCCCGAACTACGAACTCCATACTCCGCACTCTGAACTCGCCGGTGCCGCCGGAGGGCGCGCATGAAAGTCCTCGGCGTCGTGGGCGCGCGGCCCAACTTCATGAAGATGGCGCCCGTCCTGGAGGCGCTCCACGGAAGGGACGGCGTCGAGACGTTCCTCGTCCACACCGGCCAGCACTACGACGAGCGGATGTCCGCGCTCTTCTTCGACCAGCTCGGCCTTCCGAGGCCCGACGTCGATCTGGGCGTGGGGTCGGGGCCGCACGCCGTCCAGACGGCCGACGTGATGAAGCGGATCGATCCTGTCCTTGAGCGGGAACTGCCCGATGTTGTCGTGGTCGTGGGGGACGTGAACTCAACTCTGGCCGCGGCGCTTGCGGCCGTCAAGCGCGGGATCCCCGTCGCGCACGTGGAAGCGGGCCTGCGCTCGTTCGACCGGACGATGCCCGAGGAGATCAACCGTGTCCTCACCGACCAGGTCTCCGACCTGCTCTTCGTCACGGAGAAGCCGGCCCTCGGGAACCTTGCCCGGGAGGGGGTCGCCGTCAGCCGGATCCATTTCGTCGGGAACGCGATGATCGACACGCTGATCAAGCACCGGGACCGGGCGGGGTCGCTCGACATGCCGGGGCGTCTCGGACTCGATCCGCGCCGGTATGGCGTCGTCACGCTCCACCGCCCTTCCAACGTCGATGATCCGGTCCGGCTGGCCGCGCTCGCGGACCTTCTCGCGGATTTCTCCTGGGACCTTCCCCTCGTCTTTCCCGTCCATCCCCGGACGGAGGCCTGCATGAGAGCGGCCGGTCTCCTGGAGAAGATTGCCGCGCACCCGGGGCTCAGGCTGACCGGGCCGCTGGGGTATCTCGAGTTCCTTGGCCTGGTTGACGGCGCGCGCGTCGTCCTGACCGACTCCGGCGGGATCCAGGAAGAGACGACCGTCCTGGGCGTTCCGTGCCTGACGCTCCGCGAGAACACGGAGCGGCCGGCAACGGTGACGGAAGGGACGAATCGGATCGTGGGGAACGATCCGGCGCGGATCAGGACCGCGTGGCGCGAGACGCTTTCCCGGCCGGCCCCGGCGGGGAGAATCCCGGACCTCTGGGACGGGAAGGCCGGCGTCCGGATCGCGGACGTCTTGACGGAGTGGGACGCGGCGAGGAACGGGCGTAACGCGGACAACGCGGCGGCCGTTCCGGTTTCGGCGGGAAGGTGAAGATGATTCTAGAAAAAGGAGTTGAACCGCGGAGCACGCAGAGAACGCAAAGGAGTGCCAGGGATTGGAAGACACATCGACCTCTGCGTTCTTTGCACCAGGCAGGTGAGCATCAAAACCGCCCGAAAAGATGTTCCTCCGCGGACTCCGTGTCCTCTGCGGTGAATGAACTGCGGTTATTAGCATGATACGAACGATCCAGGTATACGAGATCGACGAGTCGTGGGACCGGTTCGTTTCCGGCCATCCGGATGGGACGATCTTCCACCAGGCCGTCTGGCGGCGGATCGTCGAGCGGGCGTTCGGCCATCGGCCGTACTACCTGGCGGCGACGGAGGAGGGCGGGATCCGGGGAGTCCTCCCCCTCTTCGAGGTGAAGAGCCGTCTCTTCGGGCATTCCCTCGTGTCGGTCCCCTTCGGCGTTTACGGAGGCATCCTGGCGGCGGACCCCGAAGCCGAGAAGGCGCTCGTCTCCGCCGCGGGCGACCTGGCGGCCAGGCTCGGCGTCCACTACGCGGAGCTGAGGCACGTCCACGCCAACGGGTACAACCTGCCGACCAAGGACCTCTACGTCACGTTCCGCCGGCCGATCGATCCCGACCCGGAGGCGAACTTCGCCGCGATCCCGCGGAAACAGCGGCGGATGATCCGTCAGGGGGAGAAGCACGGCCTCACGGCGGCGTTCGAGAACGACGCGGTGGAGGCCCTCTACGACGTCTACGCCGAGAGCGTCCGCAACCTTGGGACGCCGGTCTTCCCGCTCCGCTGGTTCGAGATCATCCGGGAGGAGATGGGAGAGGCCTGCCGGATCCTCCTGGTCCGTCGCGAGGGGAGGGTCGAGGCGGGCGTCATGGTCTTCTACGACCGGGACGTTGTCATGCCGTACTACGGCGGCGCGCGCAAGGATGCGTTCCAGTACGCCGTCAACGACTTCATGTACTGGGAACTGCTCAGGCGGAGCGCCGAGGAGGGGCGGGGCGTCTTCGACTTCGGCCGGAGCAAGAAGGAGAGCGGGTCGTACCACTTCAAGCGTCACTGGGGCTTCGAGCCGGAGGACCTCGCTTACCAGTACATCCTCGGGCCCGGCAAGGAGATGCCGAACGTGAGCCCCAACAATCCGAAGTACCGGCTGTTCATCGAGACGTGGAAGCGCCTGCCCGTCCCCGTGGCGAAGTGGCTGGGCCCGAAGATCGTGAGGAACATTCCATGAACCTGGAAAAAGCAGTGGAACCGCGGAGCACGCAGAGAACGCAAAGGGGTTCCATGGATTGGAAGACACATCGACCTCTGCGTTCTTTGCACCGGGCAGGTGAGCATCAAAGCCGCCTGAAAAGGTGTTCCTCGGCGGACTCTGCGTCCTCTGCGGTGAATGAACTGCGGTTTTTAGGATGAAGGCCTTGAAGATCCTCTTCCTCGCTCACCGGATCCCGTATCCGCCCAACAAGGGGGACAAGATCCGCTCGTATCACGAGCTCGTCCACCTCTCCCGACGGCACGAGGTCTCGCTGGCCTGCTTCGTGGACAGGGCCGAAGAAATGGCCCACGTCGAGACCCTCAAGGGCCTCTGCGCGAGCGTGGACGCCGTCCCGCTCGATCCTCGGTGGTCCCGGGCGAAGAGCGCGGCCGGTCTCCTCGGCCGCCGGCCGCTCTCTCTCGCGTACTTTTCGAGCGCAGAGATGCGCCGCCGGGTCGAGGCGCGCCTCGCGGAGACGGCCTTCGACGCGATCTTCGTCTTCTCCTCCGTGATGGGCGCTTTCGTTCCGAAGGGAGCGGGGACGCCGATGGTCGTGGACTTTGTGGACGTCGACTCCGACAAGTGGCGGCAATACGCCGTGTTCCAGCCGCGGCGGACGAGGTGGATCTACCGCATCGAAGCCGGCCGCCTGGCGCGGTACGATGTCGCTCTGGCAGGGCGCGCGGCCCGCTGCCTCTTTGCCACCGAGGCTGACGCGGCCCTCTTCCGAAAGATGGCTCCCGGCGCCCGGGTGGCGGCGGTCGGAAACGGCGTGGATACCGGCTACTTCTCCCGCGAGACCGCTGGCGCGTTGCCGCGGCCCGCGAACGCCGGACAGGTCGTCTTCACGGGGGCGATGGATTACGCGGCGAACGTCGACGCCGTCTGCCACTTCGCCCTGGAAGTCTGGCCGACGATCCGGCGCGAGGTTCCCGGCGCTTCTTTCACGATCGTCGGGAGCCACCCGGCCGAGGCCGTCCGCCGGCTGGCGGAGATACCAGGCGTCGTCGTTACCGGGTCGGTCCCGGACGTCCGTCCTTATCTGTTCCATGCGGCGGTTAGCGTCGCGCCGGTCCGTATTGCCAGGGGCGTTCAGAACAAGGTGCTCGAGGCGATGGCGATGGGTCTGCCGGTCGTGGCGAGTCCGCAGGCGTTCGAGGGGATCGAAGCCGCGGCCGGGGAGGATCTGTTCGTCGAGGACAATCCCCAGCGGTTTGCAACGCGCGTGATTCGGATTCTCAGGAACCCGCACCTGTCCGGCAAGCTCTCCGAGAACGCCCGCCGCGCGATCCACGAGCGGTACGACTGGGACAGGAACATGAGCCTCCTGGAGCGGCTTGTCGAGAGGGCCGCTCTGCGGGCGCCTGTCGATGAGGCAGAGGGGCTTTCGTCTCAGCAGGCGGCCCAGCCGGCCCAGGGTCTGCAAGCCGTGGCGGAGAGGTAAAGGCGCAATGGAAACGACGAAAGTCTCGATATTCGCCAGGGCGGCCTGGCTTCAAGCGGGGAACGGGACGGCGCCCGTCATCAGCGGATCGGCGGACTCTTTCTGCTCGCCCGACCGGTCGCTTATCGTCGTGGCCGAGAGCGACGCGCCGCTTGGCGGGAAAGACGGACGTTCGATCGCGGCGCAACTGGCCGGCCTGTACGCAAATACCGGGACGAAGGCGTTCGCCGAGGTCCGCGGCGCGTTCCGATGCGTGATCTGGGACGGCCGGCGGGGCGATCTGATCGCCGCGACGGACCCCGTGGGGCTTCTCCCGGTCTATTACCGGCCGGCGACGGGAGGATTCGCCGTCTCGTCGAGCCTCCGGACGCTGGCGGCCGACTCCTTCCCCTGGTCGAACAACGGCCGGGCCCCGGACGCCGGGCGCGCGGGAATATCGCCCCATGCAGTCATGCTCTACCTGCAATACGGCGCCGTTCCCACGCCCTGGACGATCTACGAGGGGGTCCACCGCCTGCCGCCGGGTCACTTCCTTTCCGTCCACGGGGGGCGCGTCACGCTCCAGTCGTACTGGGACCTTTCGTACAGGGAGGACCGGTCCGTTCTGCCGCGCGTCCTCGAGAAGAGGCTGAGGGAAGAGGTCGAGCGCTCCGTCCGGTCGAGCCTCGCGGGCGCCCGCGACGGGAGGCGGGTCGGCTGTTTCCTCTCCGGCGGGACCGATTCGAGCACGATCCTCGGATACGCCGCGCGCGTCCTGGGCGAGCCGGTCCACGCCTTCTCGATCGGGTTCGACGAACCGGGGTACGACGAGCTTTCGTACGCGCGGATCGCGTCGCGCCGCTTCGGCGCCGACCACCACGAGATGATCGTCACGCCGGAAAACGTCGTGGACGGCCTCGACCGGGTCGTGGACGCTTACGAGGAGCCTTTCGGGAACGCCTCGGCTATTCCCACGTATCATTGCGCCGTCCTCGCGCGGGCCCACGGCGTGGACCTCCTCCTGGCCGGCGACGGCGGGGACGAGCTGTTCGGCGGGAACGAGCGGTACGCGGCCGACCACGTCTTCCGCCGCTGGCACCGGATCCCCGCGTGGCTGAGGCGGGGCGTCATCGAGCCGGCGCTGAACGCCGCGCCCGCGGCGGGCGTCGTCGATAAGGGAAGACGGTACGTCCGGCGGGCGAACATTCCCCACCCCGACCGGTTCTTCTCTTACAACTTCGTCTCCGCCCTCGGCGCGCGGAATATCTTCGACGAGTCGTTCCTGGCCCGCGCCCACCCGGACAGCCTGCTGGAGGAGGCCCGCGCGCACTACGCGAGGGCCGAGGCGGAGAGCGAGATCAACCGGCTCCTCTATCTCGACGTCAAGATGGCGCTCACGGACAACGACCTCCGGAAAGTCGGCGGGATGTGCGAGGCGGCCCGCGTGGGCGTCCGGTTCCCTTACCTGGATCCCGCCCTCATGTCCTTCTCTGGGACGATCCCGGCGGACCTGAAGGTCCGCGGGACCGAAAAGCGCGTCCTCTTCAAGCGGGCGTTCCGGGACTTCCTTCCGGAGGAGATCATCCGGAAGAAGAAGCACGGGTTCGGCCTCCCCGTGGGGCGGTGGCTGAATACCAAGCCGGTCCTCCGGGACCTGCTCCACGACACGCTCCAAAGCCGCTCCGCCAGGGATCGCGGGATCTACCGGGACGGGTTCGTTGAAGAGATGCTCCAAGGCCTCGACGCGGACGGCTCCGCGTGGTACGGCGACAACCTCTGGTCGATGCTGGTGCTGGAGAAGTGGATGATGAAGAGGCCGGGGCAGAAAGCCGAAAGGGCGGCAGATATCCACGCGCGGGAGGCGGTGAGTCCATGAACCGCAAAGTGGGCCGCAATCCCCGCCCCTTGGGGCGGGGTCAAGGCGCGCGAATGCAAATAACGAGAAGTACCTTAGAGGTCGGAGAATCCCCGCCTTTCAAGGCGGGGTTCTTCAACGAGGCGACTTTGGCTGGGATGGACAAGCCGGGCGCTGAGACAACGAAGCCGGCGGGCCGCTGGAAACAGGGGATCTGGATAGTGTCGATCCTTGCTGTTTGTGCGCTCCTACGCCTTTACATACTCTCCGTCGATGCCATGCCGATGCTCTATGGAGACAGCGGCACGTACCTTTACATGGCCCGCGTCCTCGCCCCGAACTGGGACCGGCCGATCGGGTATTCGCTTTTCCTGGCGGCGGTCTTCGCGGTGACGGACAAGGTCCAGGCTGTTTCCGTGGCCCAGGCCCTGCTCGGAGTCGCGACGACGTACCTCTGGTATCGACTTGCGCTTGAACGGATCGGCCGCACAGGCGCCGTCGCCGTTGCTCTTCT
>MHEK01000002.1:0-1631 GCA_001803795.1 Nitrospirae bacterium RBG_16_64_22 | reverse complement strand
TTTTCGCAGGCATTGTCGGCTTTCTCCTGGGGGGGTACGCTCTCTGGATGGGGTCGTATTTCGGTTCAGCGCGGATCACGCTGTTCGACGGATGGGCCCTCTACCAGCTCGTCGGGAAGTGGACGGATTGCAGTGGGGAGAAGGACCGGGTAACGGACGCTCTGTGCAGGGCGGGGTCTCCGGCGGACAACTCCAGGCAACAGTGGCGAGACATCATCTGGGGTTCATCTGGCCCAGCGCATGTCCTTCTCAAGGAGAACAACGGAAGCCATGCGAAGACGAACGACGACCTGAGGCGGGCTGCTCTCGAAATCATCTGGGCGGACCCGGCGAGGTACTTGAAGAAGGTTGGAAGAAATGTCGTCCAGATGGCCACGGGGGGGGACTTCTATTGGGCCCGGGTGTCCAGCGAGAGCACCGCCCCGCAGTCGCAGAGCGGCGTCTCAGACGAACTGCAAAGACGCTTCGGCGGCCGCCAGGAAACCATAGGTTATCGAGTGGATAACCGCTTCGAGAAGGTCTCGGTCCTGCTGAACGTGAAGTATGTCGTCGTGGTGCTCTTCTTCCTCGCCGCGGCCCTCCTTGTGGCGACGCGCGGCGATCCATTTACCATGATTTCCACGATGTTCGTCGTGCTCTATGCCGTCGGATGTTCCGCCACCGTCGAGGGAGACTGGGCGAGGTTCTTTGTGCCGATTCACAACGTCATGGCGATGGTAGGGGTGGCCGGCATCGCCGGCTGGGTCGGCTCAGGCGCCCGGGTTCCCGCGGAGTTGCGTGGAGTTTCCGGCTAGGGACTTCGTAGAGGAGATGTTCCAGGGCCTGGAAGCAGGGAGATCCAATGTCCACAGAACGAAGCATGAAACATATATGGATGTATTGGGAACATCCTGGCAGGACAACATGAGCAACGCGGCTGATTTCATTTATGACTCAGACGTCCACAGTACGGTCCGGAGCCGGTTCCGCGAGGTGTGGGCGGCGCGGCACCTGCTCCAGAGTCTTGCCTGGCGCGACGTCAGGGTCCGATACAAGCAGTCGGTCCTTGGAATGGGCTGGGCCATGTTCGTTCCGCTCAGCATGATGCTGTTGTTTACTTTCGTCTTCACGCGAATCGTGCCGGTGCAGACCGACGTTCCGTATGCCATCTTCGCCTACTGCGGTCTTCTGCCCTGGACGTTCTTCTCGGCCAGCACGACCGCCGCGGTAAACAGCCTCGTGGCCAACCGGACGCTCGTGACCAAGATCTACGCACCGGCGGAAGTCTTTCCTCTTTCCGCCATCGGCGCCAGTTTCATCGATTTCCTGGTCGGAGGCATCGTTCTCGCCGGGCTCATGGTCTACTTCTCCCTGACCAGCGCCGCCGTTACGGTCTCGTGGACGGTGGTTCTCGTGGTCCCGGTCCTTCTCGTCCAGGTTCTGTTCACGGCCGGGGTGAGCTTCTTCCTGGCCACGGGGAACCTCTTCTTCCGGGACGTTCGCTACGTTTACAACGTCCTGGTAACCTTGTGGATGTTCGCCTCGTCGGTCATCTATCCCATGAAAGTGGATGACCCGACGGCGCAGGCCGTTCTCAACTTGAATCCCATGACGCCGATCCTGGATGCCTATCGGGACGTGCTCTTGCGCGG
>MHEK01000001.1:55643-79859 GCA_001803795.1 Nitrospirae bacterium RBG_16_64_22 | reverse complement strand
TAGACGTCGTAATTGACGTTGACGCCGTCGGCCACGGCCATTTCGTGGTTGTATTCCATCACCAGGTTCTGGTGGAAGAAGCCAAAGGTCTGCTTGCTGGGCGTGGCGGTGAGGCCGATGAGGGTGGCGTCGAAGTACTCCAGCACTTGCGCCCAGAGGTTGTAGATGGAGCGGTGGCATTCGTCGGTGACGATGATGTCGAAGCTCTCGATGGGGATGCTGGGGTTGTATTCGATTGGCTCGGGCTGTTTGAACAGGCCAAACCCATCCCCACCACTGCCCTCCCCTTGAAGGGGAGGGAGAAAGGCGGGGGAGACTTCTTCGAGGTCTTCGGGCAGGTCTTTGCCCTTGAGCATGGAGTACATGCGCTGGATGGTGCAGATGCAGACGCGCGCGGTGGTGTCGAGGGTATTGCTCGACAGGCGCTGGACGATGTACTCCTCTGTGAACTTGAAGTTGTTGCAGGGCGAGGCGTATTGCTGGAATTCCTTGAGCGTCTGGTCGCCGAGGTTGCCGCGGTCGACCAGGAACAGCACGCGCCGCGCGCCGGCGAATCTGATGAGCCGGTAGATGGACGAGATCGCGGTGTGGGTTTTGCCCGAGCCCGTGGCCATCTGGATGAGGGCGCGGGGGCGGTTTTCCTTGAGCGATTGTTCGAGGTTCTGGATCGCCTTGATTTGGGCGGGCCAGAGGCCTTCCTCAATCAGCGGCGGGAGATGCCGAACGCGCTCCAGGAACGTTCTCCCGCTTTCAGCGAGCCCGGGAACCGCATCAGCCGCTATTCCGGATCGATCCCAGGGCAAGCCGATGACGATTCCGTGTCCGGATGCCGGACCGGGCAGGATATCGTCCAACCAGTCAGCCAGAGTTTCCGGCTTGTGGAAAGAGAAGACCGGGCGGGACCGGGGGTCCGGGTCGAGGCCGTTGGTGAAGCGCGTCTCGGAGCCCGTGGACTCGTACGAGAACGGCAGAGGGTTGCCCCATCGCGGCAGACCGTCGGGCAGGCCCTGCGTGTACTTGGCCGACTGGATTTCAACGCCGGTCAGCGTCGAGCCCTCTTTCTTGGCCTCGATGACGCCGGCGGCTTTGCCGTCCACGTAAAAGAGGTAGTCCGCGAAGCCGTGGCTGGACTTCAGGGGAAAGTTGCGGATCGCAACCCCGCGCGCGGCGTGGATGTCGGCCTCTCTTGAGTCGAAGACCTCCCAGCCGGCCTGAACCATGAGCCGGTCGATCTCCCCTCTGGCTTTTTCCTCTGGTCCTGGAGGCAAGGATGTTCTCCGGAAACCGGGCGTTTCCGGGAGAAGGTATCACGGCCGGGGCTTGGGCTCAAGGCCAAGCCAACAGGCCAAGCCAACCAGGCGAGCACGGCTCGCACGGCGCCCCCGCCCCTGCGCCGGCGGGTGTATAATGATTGCATGCTTGGCGCGCCTTCATACCTGGAACTTGACCGGCAGGGGCTCCTGGCGGAGCGGATCAACGCCGCCCAGGATATCCTCAAGGAATGCACGGTCTGCCCGCGGATGTGCCGCGTCAACAGGTACGAGAGCCGCCGCGGGAAGTGCCGGACGGGCGCCCTGCCCGTGGTGTCTGCGTATCATCCCCACTTCGGCGAGGAAGCCCCCCTCGTCGGGCGGTACGGCTCGGGGACGATCTTCCTCACCTCGTGCAACCTCCGCTGTGTCTTCTGCCAGAACTGGGAGATCAGCCACAGGATGGATGGGGCGGAGGTCTCCCACAGGCGGCTGGGCGAGATGATGGTGGAACTCCAGGGGATGGGATGCCACAACATCAATTTCGTGACGCCGACGCACATGGTCCCCCAGATCCTCGCCGCCCTGCCGTACGCAATCGACCGCGGCCTCTCCATCCCCCTCGCCTACAACACGGGCGGATACGACCGGGTCGATACGCTCCGCCTCCTGGACGGCGTCTTCGACATCTACATGCCGGATATCAAGTACGCCGACCCGGCCCATTCGAAGAGGTACTCCGGAGCGGCCGACTACCCGGAGGTCGCGAAGGCGGCCGTCAGGGAGATGCACCGGCAGGTCGGCGACCTCGTCCTGGACGGCCGGGGGATCGCCGTCCGCGGCCTTCTCGTCCGGCACTTGGTCATGCCCGGCGGCGTCGCGGGGACGCGGGAGGTGATGCGCTTCCTGGCCCGGGAGATCTCGCGGAACACGTACGTGAACCGCGAAGTGCGCCGCAATCCCCGCCCCTTGGGGCGGGGTCAAGGCGCGCGAATGCAAATAACGAGAAGTACCTTAGAGGTCGAAGAATCCCCGCCTTTCAAGGCGGGGTTCTTCAACCTCATGGACCAGTACCGCCCCTGCGGGGCGGCTTACCGCTTCCCCGAGATCAACCGGCCGATCACGGCCGAGGAGTTCGATGAGGCTCTTGACGCGGCCTTCTCGGAAGGCGTCAACCGCCTCGATTCGGACGCTGGTGCCCGCTTCCGGCCGAGGGAACGGGTGTAAGGCGGACTCCCCTGGCGCCCATCAACCGCCGTTTGAGGCGCCGGCACGTTGACATTGACTCTGCCGGGGCCGTGTGTTACCATCCGCCGGTTTTTTTCAGGGGGCGGTTCGCCGTCCCCGATTCTTTTCAAGCAGCGCGAGGTGAAGAGCGGTGGCCCCGACAAAGAAGACCCAGCAGCCCAAGGGCTTTGCCGAGAAGATCGAGAAGATCCGCAAGAAGCTCGATGAGCAGAAACGCCAGCTCCTGGCCGAAGCCGAAGGAACGATCAACGATTCGATGAATCCGGAGATCGAGAATTTCCCCGACATGGGGGACCAGGCGGCGGCCGAATCCGACCGGAGCTTCATTCTGCGTCTTCGGGGGCGCGAACAGCGCTACATCCGGAAGATCGACGAGGCGGTCGAGCGGATCGAGAAGGGAACGTACGGGATCTGCGAGTCCTGCGGCGAGCCGATCGGCGTCAAACGGCTCGAGGCCCGGCCCGTGACGACCCTTTGCATCGAGTGCAAAACGCGGCAGGAAGAGGAAGAAAAACTGCGGAAGTAGGGCTGAACGCCCGCCCCGGCGATGAGCGGCCGGCGGTCCGCGAACAAAAGCCATCCAGTGGTTTCTCTCCGGGGAAACGGATGGCTTTTCGGCTTTCTGGAGATTTTTTGGTAGGCGATGCAGGGTTCGAACCTGCGACCCCTGCCGTGTGAAGGCAGTGCTCTACCGCTGAGCTAATCGCCCGTAGGACCGCCGCCCCCTGACGGTGCGCGGCGATGCTGGAGCCGACTTTCGTGGACTTGTGTACCATGCCGTGCCTTGCGCGTCAAGATGCCCCGTCGTCGGGGCGGCGGAGCCGCTGAGCCCATGGTCAGCCGGGTCATCACATCGCTCCGCAACGAGTTCCGGCCGGAGGTCATCCGAAGCCGCATGACCACCCCGCGCCTGCTGGTACTCGGGTTCGCCGCCGTCATCCTGGCCGGGACGACCCTTCTCCTTCTGCCGTTCGCGACGACTCCCGGGCACCCGATCGCGGCCGTCGACGCCATCTTCACGGCCACCTCCGCCGTGTGCGTCACGGGACTCGTCGTCAAGGACCTGTCAACCGACTTCACGCTCTTTGGACAAATCGTCATCCTGGTTCTCATCCAGGTCGGCGGGCTCGGGTACATGGCCACGGGAACGATCCTCTCCCTTCTCATCTCCCGCCGGATCGGCATGCGGGAAAGACTCCTTCTTCAGGGATCGTTCAACGTGCCCACGGCGGGGGGGATCGTCCGTTTCGTCCGAGGGGTCCTTCTGCTCACGCTCGCGACGGAAGCGGCCGGCGCGCTGGTTCTCTTTCTCTCCTTCCTCCGGACCTTTGAACCGGGAAAGGCCGCCTACGCCGCGGTCTTCCACGCCGTGAGCGCCTTCAATAACGCCGGGTTCTCCCTCTTCCCGACCAACCTCGTGGCCTACCGCGCGGACTGGTTCGTGAACCTGGCGATCTCGGCCTTGATCATCGGAGGCGGCATCGGGTTCGTCGTCTTCTCGGATCTCGTCCGCTACGCGCGGAAGGAGGTCAACCATCCGCTCCTCCACACGAAGATCGTCCTCGCGGCCACGGCCGTCCTCGTCGCGGGCGGGACGGGCGTCCTCTGGATGCTCGAAAAATCGAATCCCCAGTCGATCGGCGCGCTCTCCTTTCCGGAGCAGGCCCTCGTTTCGCTCTTTCACTCCGTCGCCGCTCGGACGGCTGGCTTCAACACGGTCGACCTCTCCACGTTCGGTCCCGCGGCCTTGGCCGTGCTGATGGGTCTCATGTTCGTCGGCGCTTCCCCTGGCGGGACCGGCGGAGGAATCAAGACGACGACGTTCGTCGCCATGATGGCGGCGCTGTGGGCCACGACGCGCGGCGAGATGGACGTCGCCCTCTTCAAGCGGCGGATCCCGACCGACGTCGTGGCCAAGTCCTTTTTCATCGCCATGCTGGCGCTCGGGTTCGTCGTCTTCTGCGCCTTCGTCCTTCTCGCCCTGGAATCGGAGCGTGTCCTCGGCGTGACCTTCGAGGCCTTCTCCGCTTTCGGGACGGTGGGGCTTTCCATCGGGGACGGAGGGATTCTGTCTCTCTCCGCGAAGTTCTCTCCGGCGGGGAAGATCGTCATCTGCCTGCTCATGTTCGCCGGCCGGCTCGGCCCGCTCACCATGAGCGTCGCGGCACTCCAGAGCCACGTCCAGAAACGGTTCCGCTATCCCGAAGGCCGCGTCATCATCGGCTAACCGTGAGGATCCCGTGAAGAAGAGACAATTCGCCGTCATCGGCCTTGGACGCTTCGGACACAGCATGGCGGAAACGCTCATCCAGAGCGGGTGCGAGGTCGTCGCGATCGACACGGACGAGGAGAAGATCCAGGCCATCAGCGACCTCGCCACGTACGCGGTCCAGGTCGACGCGACGGACGAGAAGGCGCTCCGTACGATCGGCCTGCAGAACGTGGACACGGCGGTGGTGAGCATTGGGGAAGACATCGAAGCGTCGATCCTGATCGTCATGACGCTCAAGGAGCTGGGCGTGAAGGAGATCGTCGCCAAGGCCGTCACGCCGATCCACGGGAAAATCCTCCGGAACCTGGGCGTCTCGCGCGTCGTCTTTCCCGAGCGGGAGGTGGCCATCCGGCTCGCCAACTCCCTGGCCCAGCCGGCGATCATCGACTACATGGACCTCTCCGCCGGATACAGCGTGATGGAGATCCCCGCGCCGCAGGGGATCGTGGAATCGAAGGTGCGGGACAGCCGGATCCGGGAACGGTACGGCGTGAACCTGATCGCGATCCGCCGGAAGATCCCGATCATCACCGACGCGGGAGAGACCGATTTCAAGGAAGACCTGAAGATCAACCCCGACCCCGACGAGGAGATCGCCGTGGGAGACATTCTGGTCGTCCTGGGGTCGAGGGAGAGCCTGGCGAGCATGCGGCCCGCCTGATCTTCAACCTGGAAAAAGCATTTGAACCGCGGAGAACGCAGAGAACGCAAAGGATTTGGGAGGTTGGAACACGTTGACATCAATAATTGGCGGGTGAGCACCATGACCGCCGGAAAAGCTGTTCCTCTGCGCACTCCGCGTCCTCTGCGGTGAATGAACTGCGGTTCTTAGGCTCAAGGCTTTCAAAGGGAGGGAAGGACGAAGATGGCCAGACCCGCGCGCGCTGGGGGATCCCCCGGCGGAACCGTTCAAGACCTCGTCGAAATGGGGGAGTTCTACTACCTCAACCAGAAGTACGCCGAGGCGATCAAGGTCCTTCAGAAAGCGCTGAGCCTTGACCCGAGGTGCGTCAAGGCCTACTATACCCTGGGCGTGATCCACGAATCGAAGAACGAGCCGGACCGCGCCCGGGAGATGTACGAGAAGGCGCTCTCCATCCAGCCCGACTTCAAGCCGGCGCGGGACCACTTCGACCGGCTCGTCGGGATGTAGACCGCGCACCTCAACATCGGCCGAAGGAGGATTTTCGAATGAGACGATTTGCCGCCGGGTCCTTTCTGTGCCTCTTTCTCCTGCTCCTCGCTCCAGCGGCCGGCGCCGTCGAGATGGAGGTCCACGCCGGAACGTATTCCATTAACAAGTTCCTCGATTACGCGATGGACGAGCACCCGAGCGTCGACGGCTCCATCTTCGGCGCCGCCATTCTCCTCGGGGAGAAGGACGCCGTCACCCAGCACCGGTTCTCCCTCGACTTCGTGAGCGCCGACGGGCAGGGGCAATGGCGGAAGGACAACGATTCGGGCGACGGCAAGGTGGACATCGGCCTGACGGCCCTGACGTACGCCGCCCTCTTCAACATCGGCCCGTCCTGGCCGGTGAACCCTTACATCGGAATCGGCGCGGGCGTCGCCTACGTCAAGGCCGACGCTTCTTCCACCGGGACGAAGACGGATTCCGTCTCGGCCAAGGTCTGGATTCCCGCCATCGTCGTCCCCGTGGGAGTGCGCGCGAAGATTGGCGACCGGTTTACCCTGGCCGTCGAGGGCGGCTTCCTGGACGGCCTCTACGTGACGGGGAACCTTCGGTTCGCGTTCTAGCAGGGTTCTGAAAAACCCCCTTGGCCCCCTCTCCCTCTGGTCCGAAGGACTCTCCGAAGAGTCCGGAGTCCTTCCGGACCGGACTCCTTCGGAGGAGAGGGGTGGGGTGAGGGACATAACGGCTTGCTTAACCTCTCCGTGCCTCCGCCCCTCTGTGCCTCCGCGCCTCGCTCTTACTCCACGTACAGAAACGCGCACTTGAGGTAGGACGTCTCGGGCATCGAGAGAAGCACCGGATGGTCGCGGGCCTGCCCGCGGAATTCGAGGAGCCTGACCGTCCGCCCCGTGTCCGCCGCGGCCCGGCGCAGGACCGCAAGGAACTCCTCGGCGGGCAGATGGTGCGAGCAGGAGCTTGAGACGAGGATCCCGCCGGGGGCCAGGAGGCGGAGACCCAGACGGTTGATCTCCCGGTAGCCGCGAACTCCCTCGGCCACTTTCTTCCCCGACTTGATGAACGCCGGCGGGTCGAGAACGACCAGATCGAACCTCGACCGCTCGGAATCGAGGCCCCGGAGGCGGTCGAAAACGGATGCCTCTTCCGCTCGGAACCGGTCGCCGACCTCGTTTCGGTCGGCGTTCCGGCGGGCGGCCGAGACGGCCGGGGCCGACGAGTCGACGGCCAGGACTTCCGCGGCCCCCGCCTTGAGCGCCGCCAGTCCCCAGGCGCCGGCGTAACAGAACGCGTCCAGGATCCTCCGCCCTCCCGCATACTCCGCCAGACGCCGGCGGTTCTCCGATTGATCGAGAAACCATCCGGTCTTCTGCCCCGCGAGAAGATCGATCTCGACCGCGAGACCGTCCACTTCCGTCTCGACGATCCCGTCTTCGGAATCGAGCCGTCCGCGCGCGACGCGGACTTCGGCCGTCAGCCCTTCCAGGCCGCGGGCGGGGGCGTCGTTACGCAGGACGATCGCGCGTGGAGAATGGATTTCCTCGAGGAGATCGAGAATCAGGGGGAGGCGCACCTCGATGCCGGCCGCAAGCGACTGAACGACGAGGAACGGCCCGTATCGGTCGACGATCAGGCCGGGAAGGCCGTCGGCCTCCCCGAACACCTCGCGTCCGGCCGTTCGGGAACCGCAGATTCTTTCCCGGTACAACCGGGCCGCGGCAAGGAGGCCCCTGAAGAACGCCGCGTCAATTTCGCGGCCGGCCTGAGCGAGAAGGCGGATCGTGATCAGGGATTGCGGATTGACGTACCCCCGGCCGACGAGCGCGCCGCGCTCGTCGACGACGTCGACAAGGCTCCCCGGCGGGAGGTCCTTGACCGGGTCGGCGATCTCGTTCGAGAAGATCCAACGGTGTCCTCTCTTGATCCGGCGGGACTCGCGTGGCTTGAGATGGACGCGGGGGACGGGCCGCTCGGATGTCGGCTCAGAGCCGGATGTCAATGTAGGCCCCAATCTTGAGGTCTTGCACCCAGCGGTCGACGACCTCCCGGGTCTTCCGCTTCTTCAGATCCGCGGCGATGGCCTCCCGAACCTGGTCCAGCGGGATGCGTTCCCCTCCCCGCCGCTCGACGGCCTGCACGAGATGGACGCCGTCGGGCATCTGGATCGGGGCGCTCGTCTCCCCCGGCCCGAGCGAAAAGACGGCCCGGTCGAGGGGATCGGCCATGCTCCCGCGGGCCAGGAACCCCAGGTCCCCTCCGTCGCGGGCCGATGGGGCCTGCGAGACGGATCGCGCGACGTCCGCGAACGCCTCTCCCCGGCGGACGCGGGCGAGCGCCGCCTCGGCGTCCGGGAGCGCGGACGGCGAAGACGCGAAGAACATGTGGCGGACGCGCACCTCGACTGTGCGGGAGTGCCGGTCCCCGTGCTCTTCGTACTCCCGGACGATCTCGGCATCGGAGACGACCGTCTTCCCCTTCAGCACCTTCTCGTAGATGCGCCCCCCCATGATCTGGTCCTGAAGGCGGCTGCGGTACTGTGCAAGACTCAGCCCCTCCTCCGCGAGGGCCCGGCTGAAGTCGGCCTCAGTCATCCGATTCTGGACCTTGATCTCTTCCAGCGCCCGGTCAACCTCCGCGTCGGTGACGGCGATTCCCTCCTTGCGGGCGGCCTGGATCTCGAGGCGCTTCTCGATCAGCCGCACCAGCCGCTGGCGGAGCGATGGGGCCGGGGAAGGCGCGGCCCCGGCCTGGAGCTTCGACTCCTTCTCGATCCGGATCCGGTCCTCTTCCAGCTCGCTCAGCAGGATCACTTCGTCGTTGACGACGGCGACGATCCTGTCCAGAACGACCGGCCCGGCCTCGGCCGGATAGGCGAACGCCGTGGCCCACAGGACGCTCGCCAGGAAGACGGCCCATCGGGCGAAGCCGGGGCTACGGACGGAGGGAAGGATCGAGGATTTCGACATGAGCCGACTCCAACAGGTTTTTCTTCCATTTCTGAAAAACAGCTTCGCGCTTCTCGCCCGCCGCCAGGTCCCGCGCCTTCTGGCGGACGTCCCCGAAACGGGGCATTCCGCCGGGAACGCGCCCATCCAGCTTGAACACGTGATACCCGAACTCCGTCTTCACCACCCCGCTCGTCTGCCGGGGCTTGAGCGAACCGATCGCCTCCTCGAACGCGGGCGGGAGATCCCCCCGCGAGAAGGTCCCCATCAGACCCCCGGCGGCCGCTTCCGGCCCGATCGAGTGCTCGCGCGCCAGAATCTCGAAGGAAGCCCCTTCCTTGACGCGGCGGACCAACTGGTCGGCGAGCGGCTGGTCCGCGACGACGATCTGCCGGACCGTAAACTGCTCCGGACGCCTGAACAGGTCTGGGCGGGCGGAAAAATACGTCCGCGACTGCTCCTCCGTAACGTCCGCGCCGCCTTCGCCCGCCCGGGCGATCAGCCGCTCGATCAGCAAGTCCTCTCGAACGCGGCGCTTCCATTCCTCAAGCGGCATTCCTCTCGCGGCAAGAGCGGCTTCCAGCTCCGATTGACCGCCGCTTGACCCGTTAGCCCCGCTCGGCCCGCTCGGCCCACTCGGAAAGAGCGCTCCGATCCGCGCGGCGAGCTCTTCGTCGGAGATCCGGATCCCCTGCTTTCCGGCTTCCCGAAGAAAGAGGCGCCGTTCGATATATTCCGCCAAGCGGTCGGCCCGGACCGCCCGGGACACCGGGTCGGGATGAAGACCCGAGGCGCCGCCTTTGTCCGGAAACGATTCGAGGTAGGCTTCGAATTCGGCCCGGGTGACGGGTTCACCCGCGATCCGGGCCACCGGGGCCTCTCCCTTCGGCCTGCACGCCGGAAGGAGCGGCATCGAGAGCAGAAGCCCTCCGGCCGCGCCAAGAGCGAGCCAGCATGTCGGGCGATTGGGTCTCAAGGCGGAGCGACTCTACCAGACCCCCCCCAGCCTGTCAAACCGGCCGCGCGCGCCGGGTTTTCAATTGACACTCCCACGGCGAGGGGGCATCATGTCCATGAAAACATGGCGATCTCCCCGCGGCGGGGGATGCGGGCGGAGTTGTTCATGCTGGTGCAGATGAAAGTCCGGGGCCTCCTGTTCGATCCCAGGGGGAACATGTACATCGTGGTCCTGGAGGACGATACACGGACCCTTCCGATCTGGGTTGGCATTCCAGAGGCCAATGCGATAGCGCTCGAGCTCGAGAAGGTCCTCACCCCCCGCCCCATGACGCATGACCTGATCCGGAACATCCTCGAAAGCCTCAACGTCTCCGTCCAGAAGATCGTCGTCAACGACCTCCGCGACAACACGTACTTCGCGACGATCACGCTGGGTCGGAACGGGGAGTCGGTCGAGGTCGACTCCCGGCCCAGCGACGCCATCGCGCTCGCCCTTCGGACGGCGTCGCCGATCTACGTGGACGAAGTCGTCCTCAGAATGCAGTCGATCGAGAGCCTCGATGAATGGCTCAAGAACGTAAAGCCCGAGGACTTCGGCAAGTCCAACGCCTGACCGTCCGCCTTCCCTCCTCTCATCCAGGAACACCCGCTATCGCGCGACCGTCCGCGCTCCGTTCTCCCGAGGAATACGCGCGACCGTCCGCGGCCTGTCGAAAAAAAACATCTCCTATCAAAAATATCTGTTGACAAAACCGCATCTTTTGTTGTAAACAAATCCACCTAAGGGGTGAATGCCGTTGCTCAGAAAACTGTTCCCCTCGACCCGGGCCGATCTTCTCAACTTGTTTTTCAATCACCCGGACGATCGGTTCTACATGAGGGAGGTCGCGCGACTGTTAAACTATGACGTCTCGGGCATCAAGCGGGAGCTCGACAATCTCGAGAAGTCCGGTCTCCTTTCGAGCGAGAAGAAAGGCAACCTTCGTTATTTTTGCGCCAACAAGAATTCTCCTCTCTACGCCGACTTCCGGAACATCATCTTCAAGACCACGGGGATTCAGGGGCGCCTCAAGGCCGTTTTCTCGACCTTCCCGGGCGTCCGTCTCGCTTTCATCTACGGCTCCGTGGCGCGCGGACGGGAGCAGCGTCTCTCCGACGTCAACCTTCTCGTCGTCGGACGCATCGACCTCGAGCGCCTCAACGAGAGCGTCCGCCAGCTCGAACAGGACCTCAAGCGGGAAATCAACTACATGGTCTTCGACGAGGCGGACTACAGGCAAAAGAAGCAGGCCCGCGACCCTTTCCTCCGTAACATTCTTCGAGAGCCGAAGATGATATTGGTGGGAAGGGAAGATGAACTTTAAGGACCTTCTTGAAAGAGGAGTCGTCGAGAAGTTCACGCCGGACGCCGAGAAGATACAGACGCTTCAGGAGCGGGCCTTGAAGGACCTTGCGTCGGCCCGGACCCTGGGGGGGGGCGATCCCGAATGGGTCTACGTCATCTCGTACGAGGCGATGCTCCGTGCCGGGAAGTGCCTCCTCCTCGCGAGGGGGTACCGGCCCCGGGGCCGCGACATCCCGAAGGCCATCATCACGGCGATGGCGGCCGTGGGGGGGGAGCCGCTTAAGGCCCTCGTCAACCTGATGGATCTCATGCGGAGGCGGCGAGCGCAGGCGCTCGACGAGATGAACAGGCCGATCCCCCGCTACGAGGGGGAGCAGGCGCTGGAGCACGCGGAGAAGTTCGTGACGCACGCCCTGCGCCTGGCCCGTAAGTCGCACACCCAGCTGACCCTGTTCCGATGAGAGTCCGGCCGGGGCGAACCTGAAAAAGGGGGTGAGGAACAGCGATGGCCACGAAGAAGAAGGCGGCAAAGAAGTCGGCGAAAAAGGGGAAGTGCTAGACAAGAGAATGCTTCGACCTCACGCGGTGGACGCGCCCGGTCGTGAAAGGAGGTGATCCTTCCAATGGCCACGAAGAAAGCGAAGAAGGCGAAGCCCGCCAAGAAGGCGAAGAGGTAGCGTCGTTCATGACCCAGGGGGCTGTCGCCCCCTGGATGGAATCGTGAGTTGGTTTTTCAGAAGATCGGCTTTCCTGACCTAGGACAGGGGGGAGGTGAAATACCGAATGGCGACCAAGAAGAAGGCGGCACCCAAGAAGAAGGCGACGAAGAAGAAGAAGTAGTTCTCTTCAACGAAATAATCGCATCACTGACTGGGGAGCCGGCGGTTCTTGGGCTCCCCAGTTCATTTTTGCGGGGTCGGTTGGCGGGGTCGGTTTACCGGATCAGGCGGACGGAAGGGAGAGAGAGCGGTTCTCGCGCGGAGAAGGGTCCCCGACCCGTTCCCAGGCGGAGGGCGTCCGGGCCAGGGCTTGAACAAGCCGGATGTTCAGATCGTGCCCCGCCTTCTGCGCTTCAACGTGGCCCACGATGGGCAAACCGAGCAGGCGCAGGTCCCCGATCAGGTCCAGGACCTTGTGCCGGACGAACTCGTCCTCGTAGCGGAGCCCTTCCTTGTTGATCACCTCGCGATCGTCCAGCACGACCGCGTTCTCCAGCGACCCGCCGCGGATGAGGCCGCGGCGCTTCATCTCTTCCACGTCTCTCAGAAACCCAAATGTGCGGGCCGGCGCGATCTCGCGGACGAACGTCTCCCGCGTAATGACGCCGTCGTACCCCTGAACGCCGAAGGCCGGATGGCCGTAGTCGATGACGTAGGTCACGCGGAGCCGGTCCGCCGGAGAGATTCGGACCCAGCGGTCGCCCTCCGCGACGGAGAGCGGCGAGAGAACGCGGATGTAAGGCTGGGCCTCGGACTGGGAAACGATGCCGGCGTGTTCGATGCGGCGGACGAACGAGTCGGCGCTTCCGTCGAGGATCGGGACCTCTCCGCCCTCGACCTCCGCCAGAACGTTGTCGACCGCGAGGCCGGAAAGCGTCGCCAGAAGATGCTCGACCGTCCGGACCTTCGTGCCGTTCAGACCGAGCGTCGTGGCCAGCCGCGTCTCGACGACGGCGTCGGGACCGGCCGCGAACCTGACCGGCCCGTGGCCGTTTCGCGCATGGAACTCGACGCCAGTGTTGACCGGGGCCGGGGACAAGGTGAGCCGGCACGGCTCGCCCGTGTGCAGACCGATCCCCTCGAATCTGACTGGACCCCCGATCGTCCGCTGGCTTCTCGAAACTGTCTCCATCTTTCTCCGCCGTTGGCCGGTCCTACTTCCGGCGATGAAGGCCCGCACGCGCGGGCCGGGAAAACTCGTTCAGAACTAGCAAGGGCGGGGCCATTCGCGGGCATATTTATCCACAGCGGCCATCAATGAAAGCCCCGAATAAACAATGAGTTGGAATCTGAGCGGTTACCGCCATGGAACGGACAGCCAGATCCGCCAGCTCAAGTGATGCAGATAGGCCACAGGAATGAAAGCCGATGTTGCCCGAACAACGCACGTTGCGGTTATGAGACCGATACTTCGAACTGCTCCCGATGCAGTCCCGGGTCGCCCCTCACGACGATCTTGGTCCCCGTCGCCCTCTCGACCTCTTCCACGCCGGCTCGCTCTTCGTCAAAGAGAAGGTCCGCCACGTCGGGATGGACCGAGACCGTCACGGAGGACCCAGGCCCGGCCCGCCGCCGCCGGATCTCCCTGAACGCCTCGTAGCAGACGGTCGTGGCGGACTTGACGATCGCCCTTCCGTCGCAGTAGGGGCACGGCTCGCAGAGGAGCCGGACGAGGTTCTCCCTGACCCTCTTCCGCGTCATCTGGACCAGCCCCAGCGAGGAGATGGGGTGCAGGGTCATCTTCGCCCGGTCGGCCGACAGCGCCTCCTCGAACGCCGCGAGGACCCGGCGCTGGTTCTCCTCTTTCTCCATGTCGATGAAGTCGACGATGATGATGCCGCCGATGTTGCGGAGCCTCAGCTGGTAGGCGATTTCACGGGCCGCTTCCAGGTTGGTCTTGAGGATCGTTTCTTCGAGGTTGATCCTGCCGACGTACCGGCCGGTGTTGACGTCGACCGCCGTGAGCGCTTCGGTCGAATCGATGACGATGGACCCCCCCGACTTGAGCCAGACCTTGCGGCCCAGGATTCGGGAAAGCTCGATCTCCACGCCGTAGGCGTCGAAGAGCGGGTCGGCCTCCTGATAGGCCTCCACGCGGGGCACGAGCGCTGGCAGGTACGTCTTGACGAACTCGAGGACGCGGTCGAACTCCCCGGAATCGTCGATCACCAGACGGTCGACCTCGCTCGTGAAGGTGTCCCGGACGGTCCGCAGGACGAGGTCGAGATCGTTGTGAAGGAGCGTCACGGCCGGCGCCTTTTCACCCTTGGCGTGCACGTTCTCCCACAGGGCGGACAGAAAACGGGCGTCCGCGCGAAGGTCCTCCTCGGTCGCGCCCTCGGCGACCGTCCGCACGATGTACCCCTTTCCCGGCTCCCGGAGAGCCAGCACGAGATCCCGGAGGCGCTTCCGCTCCTGCTCGTCCGCGATCCGCCTTGAGACGCCGACGTGGTCGACGGTCGGCATGTAGACGAGCGTCCGGCCTGGAAGGGAGACGTGCGACGTCACGCGGGCGCCCTTCCCGCCGATGGGGGCCTTCGCAACCTGCACGATGACTTCCTGGCCTTCCCGAAGGAGGTCCTCGATCGGCGCGGTGTTTCCCTTTTTTCGGCGCCCCCGGGCCGCCTCGAACTCGACCGATTCCTCCCCGATCTCTTCCTCGAGGAACCGGGCGTACTCCTCCACGTTGTGGGACACGTCCGTGACGTAGAGGAAGGCGGCCTTCGCGAGTCCGATGTCGACGAAGGCCGCCTGCATTCCGGGCAGGACCTTGACGACCCGTCCTTTGTAGACATTCCCCACGATCCCCCGGTCCCGGTTCCGCTCGATCGAGATCTCCGTGACGACCCCGTTATCGAGACGGGCGACCCGGCTCTCTTCCCGCGAAACGTTGATCAGCAGCTCGACGGCCATGTTCAGGCGGGAACCAGAGCGGGCCGGGTCCGCGCAACGCCCGCGAGGGCAAGGGGCCCCTCCCACGCTGCGCCGCCGAGACCGGAAAGACCCGTGCGTGTAATGACGAGCTCAGCCGTCTCCTCGGCCCCGAGTCCCAGAACGGCCGAAAGAAGCTCGGCCGGCTTCGCCGTGCGTCCTTCCTTCGCTCCGAGGATGAAGTCGAGAACGGGAACGCCGTCCGCTTCGCCGAGCCGAATCGACTCCACGAGGGGTTTGAGATCGAACGTCCGGCGCCCTTTCGGCGTCGTCCGATGCACGACCAGGGAACTCCGTTCGCCGAAGAGCCGGACGTTCTCCCGGACGGTTTCGGGGTCCCGGCCCGGAAGCGGGACCCGGTAGTGAAAGCGCGAGACCGCTTCCGAGATCGAGGGGGCCCCGGGGACCACGTCCGCGGCCCCCGTGAGAGAAACGCCGGCCGGGAGCTGAACGTTCACGCGTTCCGCCAGACGGTCCGGTTCTTCCTCCGTCGTCTCGAACGTCACGTCGACCGCCTCTTCGAGACCCTCCGCCCCGACCGGCAAGGCCGGGCCGAAGGAGATCCGCGGATGAGGATTGAAACCCTGAGAATGGGCCACGGGAAGGCCCGCCCGCCGGAAGGCCCGCTGAAACAGCGCCGCGAGCTCCAGGTGGGAGAGGAACCTGAGCCGCCCCTGCTTCTCGAACGTGAAACGAACGGTCCGGGCGGGTCCCGCCGCCGGATCGGGCCGCTCTTCCGCCGGGGCCGGCGGCGGAGAGACGGTCCCCCAGCCACGCGGCTCGCATCCGATCTCCCACGCGCCGCATCCGGTACAGCGGCCGCCGCGGCAGTCGACCGTCGTCTCGCCGCGGACCGCCGCCTCCCACTCCGCCCAGAGGAACTCCTTCGAGACGCCGACGTCGATGTGGTCCCACGGGAGGATCTCCCCCGGACCGAAATCGCGGTTGGCGAAGAAAGCCGGCGAAAAACCCGCTTGGGCGAACGAGGCTTCCCACTTGGCGAAGTCGAACCGCTCCTCCCATTCGTCGAACCGGCAGCCGGCCCGCCAGGCGTTCTCGATCACGTCGGCGACCCGGCGGTCTCCCCGGGCAATCGCTGACTCGAGATGGTTCATCTCCGGCCGAGGACCCTTGGGGTGGATCCCCCGGCGCCGCAGGGCCTCGCGGATCCTCCCCTGCTTCGCCCGGATCTCCTCGATCGGGATCTGGCCCCGCCACTGGAACGGTGTGAACGGCTTGGGGGCGAACGGCGAGACGGTCACGTTGACCGTAACCGGCTTCCCCGTCACCCTCCGCCCGATCTCGCGGACGCGCGACGCGACGCGCACGATCCCGTCCAGGTCTTCGTCCCGCTCCGTCGGCAGACCGATCATGAAGTAGAGCTTGATCGTCTCCCAGCCGGCCTCGAACACCTTCTCCACCTCCCGCTCCAGGTCGGCCTCGTCGATCCCCTTGTTGACGACGTCGCGAAGGCGGCTCGTTCCGGCTTCGGGCGCAAGCGTGAACCCGCTCTTCCGCACGCGCCGGACCTCGGCCACGACCTGCGGAGAGAGCGTCCCCACGCGCATCGATGGGAGGGAGACGGAGACGCGCTGTCCGGCGTACCGGCTCATCAGGCGCGACAGGAGCGGCCCGAGGCAGGAGTAGTCCCCGGCCGACAGGGAAGAGAGCGCCATCTCCTCGTACCCGGTGGAAGCAAGCGAATCAGCCAGGAGCTTCTCGACTTCCTCCGGCGTCCGCTCCCGGAGCGGCCGGTAGATGTACCCAGCCTGGCAGAACCGGCAGCCGCGCGTGCAGCCGCGCGCAATCTCCACGGCGACGCGGTCATGGACGATCGGAGCGAAAGGGACGACGGGAGCAACGGGGTAATCGGCCGACGTCAGCCGTTCGACCGTCCTCTTCCGCACCCGGTACGTCCGCCCCCGCCGGTCCGCGATTCTTTCGATTGCCCCTCCGGGGGCGAAGGTCGTCTGGAAATGCGCCGGAACGTAGACACCCTCGATCTCCGCCAGCCGGTCCATGAGCTTCTCCCGGCGGGGATCGGCTGACCGGTCGAGGTCCCGCCAGCGCCGGACGAGGTCGGCGATCTCCAGGACGACTTCCTCGCCGTCCCCCAGAACGAACGCGTCGATGAACGGCGCCATCGGCTCCGGATTGAAGACGCACGGTCCGCCCGCCAGGACGAGCGGATGGGCGGCGGTGCGCTCGGCGCTCCGGATCGGCACGCCCCCAAGATCGAGCATGTTGAGGACGTTCGTGTAGCCGAGCTCGTACTGGAGGGAGAAGCCCACGATGTCGAACGACGACAGGGATCGCCCCGTTTCGAGGCCGGCCAGGGGCGTTCCGGAACCGCGCATGAGCGCCTCGGCGTCGTCCCACGGCGCGAACACGCGCTCCGCCGCGATCTCGGGACGCCTGTTCAGGATGTCGTAGAGGATCTTGAGGCCCAGGTGGGACATTCCCACCTCGTAGGCGTCGGGAAACGCAAGCGCGAACGTCAGCGAAACGCGGGAGGAGTCCTTGACCACGGCGTTGACCTCGCCGCCCAGATAGCGCGACGGCTTGGCCACTCTGGCTAGAATTGTCTCGTCCACGATCTCCCCGATTTGTCCACCAGTAGGGGCGCACGGCCGTGCGCCCCTACACGATTCACCGATTCACCGATTCACCGATTCACCGACTTACCGATTCACCGATTCACCGATTCACCGACTTATCCGAATATCCGAAACCGCCTGAGCCGGACGTTCATCAGGATCCCGACGGCCGCCAACCCTGCCACGACCGACGATCCTCCGTACGACATGAACGGAAGAGGAACGCCGACGACGGGCGTGAGCCCCATCGTCATCCCCAGGTTCACGAGAGTATACCAGGCGAAGAGGGCCGTGACCCCGGCCGCAAGCAGCGTGTCGAACCGGTGCCGGGCGCGGTAGGCGATCTCCGCCGACCAGACGACGAAGAACACGAAAAGACCCACGAGAGCGATGGCCCCCAGAAACCCCCACTCCTCGACGAAGACGGCGAAGATGAAGTCGGTGTGCCGCTCCGGGAGGAACGCCAGGTGCCCTTGCGTCCCAGCCAGGTAACCCTTTCCCCAGAACCCGCCCGAGCCGATGGCGATCTTCGACTGGGAGATATGGTATCCCATGCCGAGAGGATCGGACTCAGGAGCCAGGTACACGAGGATACGCTGTCGCTGGTACTCCTTGAGGGAACCCCACAGGACGGGCCACATGAAAAAGAACGCCGCCCCCGCGGCCGCCGCCAATGCCAGAACCGGCTTGAGTCTCACGCCCGCCGCAACGAACATGGTCGCGGCGACGAAGAAAAGGATTGCGGCCGTTCCCAGGTCGGGTTGTTTGAGAACGAGCAGGAACGGAACGGCCAGGAGGGCCGCCGGCCGGGCCAGGTCCCTCAGCCGCAGACCGGACGCCGAAGGACGATCGGCCAGATGCGAAGCAAGCCAGAAGATGAGAAACACCTTCGCGAACTCGGACGGCTGGAAGCTCACCGGCCCGGCCTGAACCCACCGGCGGGCCCCCATTCCGACCCTCCCCATCACCAGGACGGACAGCAGGAGAATGACGGCCGCGGCGTAGAAGACCGGGCCGAGCCTCTTGAGCGTGTTGAGGTCGATCGACGCCGCCGCGAGCATGACGACGAGCCCCGCCCCGATCCAGTAGATCTGCCTGAGGTAGAGAGTGGGCTGAGGTCCGTAGGGCGTCGCGGACGCGCTGTAGATCGTGAGCACGCCCGCCGCGCTGATCAGCAGAACGCTCAGGAGGAGGACCCAGTCGAAGTGTTCGATGAATCTCCGGTCAACGGTCACGAGGCCCCTCCGGGCGGCGGCGGATTGTTCTTGGGGGCCAGATAGGCTTCGATCACCTTTCGGGCCGCCGGCGCCGCGGCGCTTCCGCCGTGCCCTCCGTGCTCGACGAGGACGGCGACCGCGATCCGGGGGTTCGCCACGGGGGCGACGGCGACGAACCACGCATGGTCCCGGAACCGGGTCTCGCGCGCTTCCCGCCTGTCCCTCAGCGTCACCACCTGGGCCGTCCCCGTCTTTCCTCCGATGTCGAGTCCCTCCACGCGCGCCGCGCGGCCCGTTCCGCCCGGCTCGTGGACGACGCCGCGGAGGCCCTCCCGGATGAACGCCAGCGTCTCCGGTTTGACCTCGGACGTGACCCGTTCGGCCTCCTCCAGCGAACGGAACGTCCAATCGGCGTGAAGCCGGACGGCGCGGACGACGCTCGGACGCCTCCACTCCCCCCCGTTCCCCACGACCGCCGACATCGTCGCGAGCTGGATCGGCGTCGTCAGGACGTACCCCTGCCCGATCGCCACAGAGAGAGTCTCTCCCGGATACCAGGGCTGGCCCCGCGCGCGCTTCTTCCACTCGGCCGTCGGAATGAGCCCTCCCCTCTCCGAGGGGAGCGGGATCCCCGTCTGCCGGCCGAGCGAGAGGGCTTTCGCCGTCTCGGCGATCCGGTCGACCCCCAGCTTCCGCCCCAGCTCGTAGAAATAGACGTCGCACGACTCCACGATCGCCCGGTGGAGGGAGACGCGCCCGTGCCCGCCCGCTTTCCAGCACCTGAAATCCCTGTTCCCGAAACGGATCGCCCCCGTGCAGGTCACGGCGGTCTCGGGCGTAATGACGCCCGACTCGAGCCCCGCCGCGGCCATGGCGATCTTGAAGGTCGATCCGGGCGGGAAGGCGTTCTGGATCGCCCGGTTCGTCATCGGAAAACCGCCGTGGTCCCGGAGACGGCTCCAGCGGCTGCCCGAAATGCCGGCGGAAAAGTCGTTGGGATTGAAGGCGGGACGGCTCACCATCGCCAGGACCTCGCCCGAAGGGAGGTCCAGAGCCACGACGGCGCCGGGGCGGTCTCCGAGCGCATCCTCCGCGGCCCGCTGGACATTGAGGTCGAGCGTCAGCTGAAGGTCGTCCCCCGGCGTCGGCTCGCGCCGGCCCAGGAGGCGGATCTCCCGTCCGGCCGCGTTGACCTCGATCAGCTTCTCCCCCGGCTGTCCAACGAGGAAACGATCGAACGACCGCTCGATGCCGTACTGACCGACCTGGATCTCCCGGGGGAATCCCTTGTAGAGATCCTCCTTGAGCTGTTCGGGCGTGACCTTTCCGATGTAGCCGACCAGGTGGGCGCCGAGAACGTCGTAGAGATACCGCCGCCTGTTCTCGACCTCGACGACGACGCCTGGAAGGTCGATGCGGCGGGCCTCGATCCGCGTCACGTCCCGCCAGTCGGCGTTCTCCTTGATCTTGACCGGCTCGTAGGGGCGGCGGAGCTTGAGGTCCGCGATCCTCTCTTCCACGTCGTCCGGATCGAGCCTCAGGATGGAGGCGAGCCGCGCGACGACCTCCTTCTCTTCTCCGACGTCCTCCGGGACGATCGAGACGTCGAAGGACGGGAGGTTCGAGACGAGCGGGGTCCCGTTGCGGTCGTACAGGATCCCGCGCGGCGGCTTGAGGGTCACGACGCGGGTCCGGTTGTTCTCCGCCTGGCGCCGATACTCCTCGCCGTAGAAGACGGTCAGCGTCCACAGGCGCAGGAGAATGACGCCCATGAGGACAAGCCACAAGAGGCCCAGCCCCTTCCATCTCCGGCGGAGGCCGGCCAAGAGCGCTTCGCCTTCCAGGGTCCGGTCGGGAAGCGGACCGCCAAGCATCATGCGGCGTCCTCCTCTCGCGTTTTCCGGGACCTCTCGGCCTTCTCGATCCGGTTGAGGAAGACGAGAACGGCCGGAAGTCCCACGGCAACCGTATACAGGGTCTGGGGCAGAACGACCGCCCGCATTCCGTCCAGCCATTCGTAGGCCGAATAGAGGAGCTGGACCAGGACCAGCGTCGTCATCCCTCCCAGGAGGACCGAACCGAATAGCCCCCCGGCGTGAACGGCGGGCGTCGGCCGAAACACGTGCCCGCCCAGGAGACCAGCCGCGGCCCCGACCATCATCCCGGACATCGCGGAGAGACCCACGGCGGCGCCCCCCGCGACGTCGACCAGAAGGCCCAGGCCGGTCCCGGCGGCCATCCCGCGAAGAAATCCCCAATGGACCCCCGCGGCGTACGCGACCAGGAACGGAAGGTCCGGCTGGATCCCTCCGATGGAGACGTGAGGAACGAAAACGACCTGGACGACGAGGACCAGGAGAAAGAGAGCGAGAATGTTCGCTTTCTTCACGGCTTCTTCTCTCCCTGCATTTTTCCCCTCGCCTCGCGCCTGGTCACGGCGACCTCGTCGAGCGCCTGGAGGCGGGCGACCGGCTCGACCTCCACTTCCTGAAAGAGACCGACGCCCTTCCCGCTCACGCGGACCACCTTCCCCGCGGGCAGTCCCGGAGGAAAGATCTCGTCCATGCCCGACGTGATCAGCAGGTCTCCCTCGCGCACCTCCTGCCCCTGCCCCACGTAGGCCAGACGGCAGCGCCCCCGGCCCCGGCCCTCCATGATCGCCTCGTCCCGCGTCCGGGCGTTTCGAACCGCGATCGCGCTCCGCGGATCGGTGATCAGGATCGCGTCGGCGCTCCCCGCCCGCACGGTCACGACCCGCCCCGCGACGCCGGAGGGGACCAGAAGAGCCGCCTCGCGCTCGACCCCATGCATCTCTCCCCGGTCGATCGTCACGGCGTTGAACCAGTTCGTCGGATGGCGGGCGACCACGCGCGCAGGGACCGTGGGCACGGACGTCTGGCGGGCCAGATGGACGAGGGCGGCCAGCCTCTCGGCCTCCCGCTCCGATTCCCCGGCCCTGGCGAGCTCGGCCTCGAGGCGCCTGACCTCCAGCCTCAGGCGGTCGTTCTCCCGGCGGGCGCCGGCCAGCTCGCGGACCTCTTCCACGCGGCCCGCCGCCGCGCGCCAGAGGACGGAGCCGCCCTGCTCCAGCGGAACGAGGAGGACCGCCGCGCCCCTGCGGATCGTCTCGAAGGCGCGGCGGCCGCCCGCCTGGGCGGAGAGGACGAGCAGGATGGAGACGACGGCCAGGCCGAAGAGGACCGGATTCTTGTGTCGGGCGAGAAACGAAAGCATGTCGGTTTATCCGCCGGGACGGATCGGCGGGCGAGGAGGCGCTACTCTCGCAGGGACACTTTCTTCAGCAGATCGATCTCGTCCAGGATCTTCCCGGCCCCCAGGACGATCGCGGACAGAGGGTCCTCGGCCAGGATGATGGGCAGACCCGTCTCCTCGCGAAGCAGGGTGTCGATCCCGCGGAGAAGCGCGCCCCCGCCGGCCAGAACAATCCCCTTGTCGATGATGTCCGCCGACAGTTCGGGCGGCGTGTTCTCGAGCGTCATCTTGATCGTGTTCACGATCGCCGTCACGGGGTCCAGGAGCGCCTCCCGGATCTCCTCCTCGTCGACGATCAGCGTCTTCGGGATTCCGCTCACGAGGTCCCGCCCTTTGACTTCCATCGTCCTCTTCCCGTCCGTGCCGTTCACGTAGCTCGCGGAGCCGATCTCCATCTTGATCTCCTCGGCCGTGCGCTCGCCGATCAGGAGGTTGTACTTGCGCTTGATGTACGAGAGGATGCCCTCGTCCATCTTGTCGCCGCCTATCTTGACCGTCTTCGAGTAGACGATGCCGGACAGCGAGATGACCGCCACGTCCGTCGTCCCGCCGCCGATGTCGACGATCATGCTTCCCGACGGCTCCGTGATCGGAAGGCCCACGCCGATCGCCGCCGCCATCGGCTCTTCGATGAGGTAGACCTCCCGCGCGCCGGCCTTCTCGGCGGCCCCCTTCACGGCCCGCCGCTCGACCTGGGTGATGCCCGAGGGAACGCCGATCACGATGCGCGGCGAGAAAAGGGCCCGCCGGTTGTGGACCTTCGAAATGAAGTAGTTGAGCATCCGCTCCGTCGCGTCGAAGTCCGCGATGACGCCGTCCTTCATCGGGCGGATGGCCACGATGTTGCCCGGCGTCCGGCCGAGCATCCGCTTGGCCTCGAGACCCACGGCCAGGACCTTGTTCGATCCCTTGGCCATGGCGACGACTGACGGCTCGTTGCCGACGATCCCCTGACCCCGGACGTAGACAAGAGTGTTGGCCGTCCCGAGGTCGATGGCCAGGTCGGTGGAAAACCATCCAATCACACGGTCGATAATCATGACTCCCGCAATCTCCTTCGCAAGCAGGCTGCCTCACGCGAGCACCCCGCGAAACCGTAAGCTGTGAAGTTATCAGACCTTTCCGGCCTTTTCAAGCCAAAACCCCCTGAAACTATTTGCGGGAACGCTCTATTATCAATATAATCCGCAACCGGCAGTCAGAAGTTCGCCGGCACTCCGAAGCGGACCTGCAATGAGGACTGCGACACCCGATCACCGGAGCCCGCAAGATCATGCTGAAAACCGTCCGCTCAGTGGCTATCGACAACCCCTGGTGCCTTCGCCTCGCCATGGTGGCCATCGCCGTTACCTTCGTCATCACGATGGGCTGGTGGGGGTTCGATCGGCCGGACAAGAACGGCGAGGCCGTCGCCGACGTCGGCGGCGATCGAATCTCGTGGGAGGAATACCAGGATTCCTACGAGTCCCTTCGGCGCGCGGCACAGGCCCAGATGGGCGACAAGTGGAGCGAGGAGATGGAGAAGGCTCTGAATCTCCGCAGGATCGCCCTGGATCGGCTGGTCACGGGCCGCCTCTGGGAGATCGCCGCGCGGGAAGCCCAAATCCGGGTGAGCGACGAGGAGGTCGCGGGCCTCGTCCGAGGCCAACCGGCGTTTCGAGGCAAGAACGGGGGCTTCGACGGCGACGCCTACCTCGCATTCCTGCGCAACCAGCGCAAGACGCCGGCCGGCTTCGAGGAAGAGGTCCGCAACGGCCTCAAGGTCGAGCGGATGCAACAGATCGTCCGGAGCGCCGTCGACGTCACGGAGCAGGAAGTCCGCGAGGCGTACGAGAAGCGGCTGGGAAGCAAGGGATCGGAGGCCGACTTCCAGAAGCAGAAGGAGATCCTCTTCCTTCTCGCGCGCATGGAGAAGCAGGAGCAGGCCCTCGCGGCCTACCTCGGAGCGCGCCGCCGGCTCACGCCGATCACGGTACGCGAGGAGAGGATCAAGTGAACTTTTTCTCGCGGCTCAAGTCGTACATCGTCGGCCCCGAAGAAGAGCGGGAGACGCGGGTCTTCACCCGGCCGCTGAGGCTCGGGTTCGGGATGATCGCCGTCGGGGTCGGCGTCATGTTTCTCTTCAAGAACCCGCCCGTCCCCGGGATGATCTCGCTCGGCATCACGATCGCCTTCATCGGGCTGGGGCTGGTGATCTACGAGGGGATAAGGGATTAGCGATCAGCAGTCAGCGATCGGCTGTCAGCTTCAAAGCGAGGGAAAAAGAGGAATGGCGCCCCGGCTTTATCTTTTGCTGAATGCTGAATGCT
>MHEK01000001.1:17149-55609 GCA_001803795.1 Nitrospirae bacterium RBG_16_64_22 | reverse complement strand
CCGACCTCGCTTCGCGCTACGACGCCTGGTACGAAACTCCCTGGGGCCGCTCCGCCGACGTTCTTGAGCGGGAACTTCTCGAATCGCTTTTAAACGTCCAGCCGGGCGAGTCGGTCCTCGACGTCGGATGCGGCACCGCTCGCTGGCTCTCGGCCTTGGGTCAAGCAGGCCGGCGCATCGGCGTAGAGCCGTCGGCCGAGATGCTCAAAGCCGCCCGTCCGCGGGCGGAAGCGGGAATCGGCCTGGTCCGCGGCGCCGGAGAGGCCCTCCCGTTCGCGGACAAGTCGTTCGACGTCGTCACGCTCATCACGTCTCTGGAGTTCATCCCCGATCCCGCCCGGGCCGTCCGGGAGGCCCTTCGCGTCGCCCGCTGTAGAGTCGCCGTCGCCGTCCTCAACCGCTGGTCGATCATCACGACCGCTCGCCGGATCAAGGGGCTCTTCATCCCGACCGTCTACCGCGGGGCGCGTTTCTTCTCGCCCCCGGAGCTCGCCCGGCTGATCGAACGGGAAGCCGGCCGCAAACCCGTTTGGAGAACGACGCTCCTCTGCCCGCTCCACGTCCTTCCGCTTACGCGTTCGTGCGAGAGGTTCCCGCTCCTGCACACTCTCCCCTTCGGCGCCTTCCTGGTGATGTGCATTGACAAGACCGGAGGAGCCGAAACGACGCAAAAGGAAACGTAAGGGGAATCTTGCCGGCTTTTCCGGTTCTGATGGGCGGGAGCGGAGCCGGGACAGACCCCTTTCGCCGCGCTCGCCGATCGAGACCCTCAACCGAGTGAAAAGCCAGCGGAAACGCTGAAAAATCCGGGTAATCGATCCATCCGTATGATATCTTTTCTGCTACAGCCCCTTTGAGTCGCACAAGCGAGCTTCAATCCGTCTCCCTAGCGATGGAGTTATGACGGCGTTCCACCTCTGCGCGGCGTTATTCGCCGCGGTATCTCTTTGGGTTCTTCCGGCCGCCGCTGATGAAGCGAAGCCAACCTATACCCTTGCCGTCGTCCCGCAACTCCCGCCGCTCGCGGCCCACCGGGCCTGGGCCCCGTTCGCCAAGCGCCTGTCTGAAGCGACCGGGACGGAGATCCGCCTGAAGATCTACCAGACGCTTTCGGAATTCGAGAACGACGTCTTCAAGGGAATCCCGGACTTCGCCTTCCTGAACCCATACGAACAGGCCAGGGTCTTCGGGCCGGTCGGCTACGTTCCTCTTGTCCGCGACGGCGGGAGCCCGCTCAAGGGAATCCTGGTGGTCCGCAAGGACAGCGCGGTCAAGACGGTCAGGGACCTGGACGGAATGGAGGTCGCCTTTCCGGCGCCCAATTCGTGCGCGGCCTCTCTCTACATGCGCGCCCTCCTGGCCGAGAAGGAGAAAATCCGGATCACCCCGCGCTACGTCGTCAGCCACACGAACGTCTACCGGAACGTCATCCTGGGAATGACGCGGGCCGGAAGCGCCGCGAACAAGACGTTCGAAAGGGACACGCCCGAAGTGCGGGCCGAGCTCCGCGTTCTCTACGAGACGCCCGGCATGGTCACGCATCCCTTCTCCGCCCATCCGCGCGTGAGCCTCAAACTGCGGAAATCCGTCGTCGAAAACATCCTGCAAATGACCGGCGACGGCGACGGCCGGCGCATCCTGAACGAAGTACAAATGCCGAAACCCGTCCAAGCCGACTACGCGCGGGACTACAAACCGCTCGAACAGCTCGGCCTTGACAGGTACGTCGTCCGATGAACCGAAAAGTGCGCCCGAGTCCCCGCCCCTTGGGGCGGGGTCAAGGCGCACGAATGCAAATAACGACAAATACCTTGGAGGTCGGAGAATCCCCGCCTTCCAAGGCGGGGTTCTTCAACCGCCGATGAATCGAACGAAGAACAACCTCTCGCTCGGAAACCGGCTCTGGCCGAGAAGCCTTCACGCGCAACTGGCCCTGCTCTCCGGCCTGATGCTCGCGATCACGATCGCCCTCTACGGTTGGTACACGGCCAGGGAACAGTCGGCCATCGCCGAGAAGACGATCCTGATGGAGATCCACACTCTGGCCCAGAACCTGGCGACGGCCAGCGCGGATTACCTCGTCGTCCGCGACTTCGCCTCGCTCGAGCAGATTCTCATCCAATCGGCCGAGTTCCCCGGGGTCTTGAGCATCCAGGTGACCGACGCGGGCGGCCGCCGCGTGGGCGACGTCGTCCGCACGGAGAACAACGCCCCCGCCCGCGTCCGGTTCGGCGAGCCCCCCCTCACGCCTCCCGCGTTGTCCGACTCCGGCGGGTCCATTGTCCAGCGGGAGGCGGACCGTCTGGCCGTCTGGCGCCCGGTCGCGAGCGGCGGCATTCTCGGCTGGGTCCGGATCGAGCACTCTTTGCGGACGATCGGCGAGATCCGCGGGCAGATCAGGAAGAGCAGCCTGATCGCCGTCGTCCTCGCGATCCTCGCGAGCACGGCGCTTCTTCTCGCTTTTCTCGGCCGCCCCATGCGGGCCATCCGGCGCGCGACCGTCTTCGCCCAGAAGCTCGACGAGCTTCGGGGGAACAAGATCCCCGTGGACCGTACGACCGTCGAGATCGAACAGCTCGGAGAAGCGTTGAACGAGGCCTCCGCCCGGCTCCTTGACTCAGAGTCGCGCCTCAACCATCTCGCCCACCACGACCCCCTGACCAACCTCCCGAACCGCCTGCTGTTCATCGACCGGTTGCACCAGGCGATCTCCCAGGCCCAGCGCCTCAAGAACCCCGTCGCCCTCCTCTTTCTCGATCTCGACCGCTTCAAGGTCATCAACGACACGCTGGGCCACACGATCGGCGATCAGCTTCTCAAGGAAGCCGGGCACCGCCTCTCGGTCATCGTCCGCGACGGCGACACCTTCGCGCGGCTCGGCGGCGACGAGTTCAACATCATTCTGACGTACATGTCGCACGCGCAGGACGCCGCCACCGTCGCGAAAAAACTCCTCGACCTTCTCTCTCAGCCCTTCGTCGTGGAAGGGCATGAACTGTTCATCACGGCCAGCATCGGAATCACGCTCTTCCCGACCGACGGCGCCGAGGCGCAGACCCTTCTCAAGAACGCCGACGCGGCCATGTACAGGGCCAAGGAGCAGGGCGGAAACCAGTACCAGTTCTATTCGCCCATCATGACGATCAAGGCCCACGAGCGGCTAGCGATGGAGACCGGCCTGCGCCACGCCCTGGAGCGGGCCGAGTTCGCCATGTACTACCAACCTCAGGTCGATCTGCGAACGGGAGAGATCGTGGGAATGGAAGCGCTCATCCGCTGGCTGCACCCCACCTGGGGGATCATCTCGCCCACGGACTTCATTCCGCTTGCGGAACAGACCGGGATGATCGTTCCGATCGGCGAGTGGGTCCTCCGGACCGCCTGCGCCCAGAACAAGGCCTGGCAATCGGCCGGTTTTCCACCCATGAAGATGGGCGTCAATCTCTCCAGCCGCCAGCTCAGGGAAAAAGACCTCGTGAAAATGGTTGACCGCGTTCTCGGCGAAACCGGCCTGGAGCCCCGATTCCTGGAGCTGGAGCTGACGGAGAGCCTCATCATCCCGAACGCCGAGCCGACGATCGAGACTCTGCGGGACATCAGGGCGATGGGCGTCCAGATCGCGATCGACGATTTCGGCACGGGGCACTCCTATCTCAACTACCTCAAGCACTTCCCCGTCGACAAACTCAAGATCGACACGTCGTTCATCCGGAACATCGCCACCGACCCGAGCGACGCCGCGATCGCAAGCGCCATCATCCTGCTCGCCCACAACCTGGGGCTCAAGGTCATCGCCGAAGGGGTGGAGACCGAAGAGCAGATGGCCTTTCTTCGCAGGAACCGCTGTGACCAGATCCAGGGGTGTTTCTTCAGCCCGGCGGTCCCGGGCGAGGCCATGACCCAGTTCCTGCGGGAAGGACGGCCTTTCTTCCCGCACATCGCGGACTCCCACCTCGGTTAGGATCGGATTGTGGGAGAGTAAGAATTGGAAATTGGAAATTGCAAATTGTAAATTTCAAAATTGTGGTATTTGTCATTCGTTTTCCAATTTCCAATTTGCAATTTCCAATTTCCAATGAGCCTTTCGTGGTCCCATCAACCCATTCCAGGGCTTTTTCCTTGACAATACCCGCAACGGGCCAATATAGTTGCGTTTTCTCGTTTCGGGCTGTTTGATATTATCCTTATGTTTCAAGTACTTTCCGACAGGCTGGCGGCGGTCTTCCAGAAACTCCGTAGCCGGGGCGTCCTCTCGGAACAGGATGTCGTCGCCGCACTGCGCGAGGTTCGCACCGCTCTCCTTGAAGCCGACGTGAACTTCCACGTCGTCAAGGATTTCACGGAAGCCGTCAAGGCCAGGGCCGTCGGTCAGGAAGTCCTCGGGAGCCTGACGCCCGGGCAGGCCGTCGTCAAGGTCGTCCATGAAGAGATGGTTCGGATCCTGGGAGGAGCGACGGCCCGGCTGGCCCTCGCCCCGAACCCGCCGACCGTCATCATGATGGTCGGTCTCCAGGGCTCCGGGAAGACGACAACGGCGGCCAAGATCGCCCGCTTGTTCGCGGCGGACGGCCGCAGAGTTTCTCTGGTCGCGGCGGACACGCAACGGCCCGCGGCGATCGACCAATTGGCCGTGCTTGCGGGCCAGGCCGGTTGCGCGTTCTACGGAACGACGCCCGGAGACGACCCCGTCCGGATCGCGGAGGAAGGCGTCCGGCGGGGATCGGCCCAGCTCGCCGATGCCGTGATCGTCGACACGGCCGGCCGGCTCCAGATGGACGAGCAGTTGATGGACGAGCTCGGACGGGTCCGCGCGGCCATCCGGCCGAAAGAGATCCTCTTCGTGGCCGATGGCATGGCGGGGCAGGAAGCCGTCAACGTGGCCCGGCGGTTCGACGAGCGGATCGGCCTGACGGGAATCGTCCTGACGAAGATGGACGGCGACGCCCGCGGCGGCGCGGCCCTGTCGATCCGGGCCGTGACGGGCAAGCCGATCGTCTACATCGGGACCGGCGAGAAGCTCGACGGGATCGAGCCGTTCCATCCCGAACGGATTGCATCGCGCATCCTGGGAATGGGCGACGTCCTGACGCTGATCGAGAAGGCGGGACAGGCCGTCACGCAGGAAGAAGCTGTCGCGCTCGCCCGCAAGATCAAGGGCGACGGCCTCACGCTCGAGGATTTCCGGGACCAGATCCGGAAGGTCCGGTCGATGGGGTCGGTGAGCGAGCTTCTCGGAATGATCCCCGGCGTCTCGCGGCTCACCAAGGGGATGGCCCCGGATATCGACGACCGCGAGCTGGTCAAGGTCACGGCGATCGTCGACTCGATGACGCCCGCCGAGCGCCGGAATCCCGCGATTCTCAACGGCAGCCGGAGGGCCAGGGTTGCGCGGGGCAGCGGCACGACGCCGGCGGATGTCAACCGGTTGCTCAAGCAGTTCGCCGAGGCGCGGAAGATGATGAAAACTCTCACGGCCGGCCGCTTCGCGCGCCGGCTGGCGGGAGGCGGAAGGTGACGGGTCTCGTGGAAGAAGTGAAAACAGCGGAGGTGAAGAAATGCCGGTAGTAATTCGTCTGCGGCGGATGGGGGCCCACAAGAAGCCCTTTTACCGCCTCGTGGCCGCCGATTCGCGGATGCCCCGCAACGGCCGATTCCTGGAAGAGCTCGGAACATACGATCCCCTCAAGGAACCCTCGGCCGTCCAGGTGAACGGCGACCGGATCAAGACATGGCTCGGCCAGGGCGCGCAGATGTCGGACACGGTCCGCCGGCTTCTCAAGCGATCGGGCCTCCTTGCGGGACAGTCCCCCGCCGCCTGATTCGTTTCCCGGCGCGGCCGGGGTTGGTCCTTGGGCGCCTTGAAAGGAAGATAGCCAAGGAGGCAGGGTGAAGGACTTGGTCGAGTCGATCGCCAAGGCCCTCGTGGACAAGCCGGAAGCGGTCTCCGTTCACGAGGTGGAAGGCGAGAAAACTACCATCATCGAGCTTCGGGTAGCCAAGGAAGACTTGGGCAAGGTGATCGGGAAGCAGGGCCGCACCGCCCAAGCCATGCGAACGATCCTGACCGCCGCCGGAACCAAGGTCGGAAAACACTGCAACCTCGAGATCCTCGAATAGCCTCCCGCTCATCGACGGATCGCTCCGCGGCCGCCGGAGTGGTCGGAAAGCCGCACGGCGTGCGCGGCGAAGTCCGCATCGTCGCCCCCGCCGGCGACCTTGCCTGGTGGAAATCCCTGTCCACGGTTTCCCTTCTCCGAAAGGACGGGACCGAGTTCCCGGTCGAGCTCGCTTCGGCGAGGAGCGCCGGGGAAACGATCCTCGTATCGTTCAAGGGATACGAAAGCCGTTCCGCCGTGGAGACCCTGCGCAGGGCCGCCATCCTCGTCCCTTCGGAGAAACTTCCGTCCCTTCCCGACGGCGTCTACTACCACAGTGACATCCTGGGCCTCTCCGTCGAGACGGAGGACGGCGTCGTGCTGGGCCGCGTCGAAGAGATCATCGAGACCGGCGCCAACGACGTCTACGTCGTCCGCGACGGCGGGAGAGAGACGCTCGTCCCCGCGATCCGCCAGGTCATCGTCTTGGTCGAGCCCGAGCGCGGGAGAATGGTGATCCGCCCGATGCCCGGCCTCCTCTCCGAGGAATCGTAGCCGCATGAAGAATTGCCACGTTCTCACGCTCTTCCCCGGCTTCTTCTCCTCGCCTCTCTCGGAAACCCTTCTCAAGCGGGCGCGGGAAAAGGGCGCGCTGGACGTGAGCCTCGTCGACATCCGCGGCTTTACGGAGGGACGTCACAAGACGGCCGACGACGCTCCGTACGGCGGAGGCGCGGGGATGGTCCTCAAGCCCGAACCGATCTTCCGGGCCGTCGAGGCCGTCCGCCGGTCCTCCCAGGCCGAGGTCCGAGTCGTCCTCCTATCGCCCCAGGGAAAACTCTTCTCGCAGGAAACGGCTCGGGAGTACGCGGAGAACCCGAAAGACCTCGTCCTGATCTGCGGGCGGTACGAAGGCGTGGACGAACGCGTCGCGGCGCATCTCGCCGACGAGGAACTGTCGATCGGCGACTATGTCCTGTCGGGAGGAGAAGCGCCCGCGCTCGTCGTCCTCGAGGCCGTGGCCCGGCTCCTGCCGGGCGTCCTCGGCGCGGAAGAATCGGCCAGGCAGGATTCGTTCTCAGAACACGGCATTCTCGACCACCCTCACTACACCCGTCCGCCCGAGTTCGAGGGAATGAAGGTCCCCGACGTTCTTCTCTCCGGAAACCATGAGGAGATTCGCAAGTGGCGCCGCCGCGAGGCCCTCCGGAAGACCCTCGCCGCCCGCCCCGACCTCCTCGCCCGCGCAAGTCTCACGGAGGAGGACAAACGGATCCTGAAGGATCTCGAAGCCGAGTCGTCGTAAACGTACTTCTCGCGCCCTCCCCGCGGCTCCTCACGGAAATGCGCGCCGGGCTTTGTGGAAAGGCCGTCATGCTCGCGAAGCGGCCGGGGGAACGTTCTCTCCGGGCCGGAACTGAAGCTCGTAGAGGCGCGCGTAGACGCTGCCCCGGGCGAGAAGTTCGGCGTGCGTCCCGCTCTCGACGAGACGGCCGCGGTGGATGACGAGGATCCGGTCCGACTTGATGATAGTCGAGAGCCGGTGGGCGATCGTGATCGAGGTCCGTCCCGCGAGGAGGGCGTCCATCGCTTCGTGGATGAGCGCTTCGGTCTCCGAATCGACGGACGCCGTCGCCTCGTCGAGGATCAGGAGTCTTGGATCGGCGGCCAGAGCCCGCGCGAACGCGAGGAGCTGTTTCTGCCCGGTCGAGAAGGTCGCTCCCCGCTCGGCGACCGGCGCTGAGTACCCGCCCGGAAGGGCGCGGATGAAATCGTCCGCCCGGACGATCCGGCAGACGTCCCGGATCCTTTCGTCCGTGATCTCGCCGTGGGCCATCCGTACGTTGTCCGCGATCGTCCCCCGGAAAAGGAAGAAGTCCTGCGGAACGAAGCCGATGCGCTCCCGGATCCATCGGGGCGGCACCTCCCGAAGATCGACGCCGTCCAGGAGGATCCGTCCCGCCGTGGGATCGTGAAACCGGAGGATCAGCTTCGCGACCGTGGACTTGCCGCCTCCCGTCGCCCCGACGACCGCGACCCGCTCCCCCGGCGCGACGGAGAACGAGAGATCGGCCAGGACAGGCTCCCCCCGGTCGTAGGAGAAGGAGACCGAGTCGAAGACGACCTCTCCCCGGAGGGGATCGGGAACGCGCGGCCGCGCCGGCTTCTCCTCCTGGGGCGTATCGAGCAGGCCGAAGACGCGCTCCCCCGCGGCCATCGCCGACTGGATGATCGCGTACTTCTCCGACAGGTCCTTCACGGGAGCGAAGAACTTCTCGACGTACTGGATGAACGCCACGAGCGACCCGAGCGTCACGGCGCCGCCGACGACCCAGACGCCGCCCGCGCCGACGAGGAGGGCCACGGCAAGGGCCCCCAGGAACTCGACCGCCGGGTAAAAGAGGGAAATGGCGAGGACCGTGGCGAGCGTCGCCTTCAAGTGGCGCTGGTTCGCGTCCCGGACCCGGCCGAAGGCCCCCGCCTCCCGCGCGAGGACCTTCGTCGTCTCCACGCCGGCCAGCGTCTCGGAGAGAACGGCCGTCAGGTCGGCGTTGGTCTCCCGCTCCTTGCGGAATCCCGCCCGCGCCTTCCTCTTGTAGAGAACGGTGGCCGCGGCCAGGAAGGGCGCGACGGCATAGGCGAGAAGAGCGAGCCGCCAGTCGATGGCGAGCATCACGACGACGATCCCGACGAGGAGAACGACGTCCCCGACGACCGCCACCGCGCCGGCGGTCAACAGCTCGTGGATCACCTGGACGTCGGAGGTCACCCGCGCCAGGGTCCGCCCGACGGGGGTCCGATCGAAATAGGCGACGGGGAGCTCCTGGATGTGGGCGAAAAGACGGACGCGCAGGTCATGGAGGATCCGCTGGCCGAGCCGCTGGATCATGTTCGCCTGAACGTAGGAAAGAAGGAACCCGAAGACCAGGACCAGGACGAAGACAAGAACGATGTTCAGGAGCCCCTCGGGATCCCCCGCCGAGATGTGCCGGTCGACGGCAACCTTGACGAGGTAAGGCTGGACGAGCTTCGTCCCGGACTCCAGCAGGAGAATCAGGAAAACAAGGAAGAGAAATCCCGCGTGCGGCCGCAGGAGGGACAACAGGCGGCCGGCCAGGCGGATGTCGACCTTCCGTCCCGCCACCGCGTCCGCTTCGTAGATTCCCCAGCCCATATCAGTCCCGAATCCCCAGGTTCTCTTCGATCTGCTGGCGTCTGGCCATGTCGCGATAGAACCCGTCCCGCCCGAGAAGCTCTTCATGCGTTCCCCGCGCCGCGATCGTTCCTCCGTCGAAGACGCAGATCCAGTCGCAGGCGCGGACGGCGGAGACGCGGTGGGCGACCAGGATGACGGTGGTCCCATTCTCTCCCCCGTTCCCCGGCGTCTTGAGACGCCCGACTTCCTCCCGCAGACGGGCCAGGATCGCCTCCTCCGTCTCGGCATCGAGCGCGGAAAAAGGATCGTCCAGGATGAGGAGACGGGGCCGGCGGACGAGGGCGCGGGCGAGCGCGGCCCTCTGCCGCTGGCCGCCGGAGAGGGTCACGCCTCTTTCTCCCACGACGGTCTCGAGGCCCTTCGGAAAGGTTTCGAGGTCCGGCTTGAGCCCCGCGAGCAGGGCCGCTTCTTCGATCTCCTCGGGTCCCGCGTCTTCCCGCCCGAAGGAGATGTTGGCCGCCAGCGTGTCGGAATAGAGAAACGGCTCCTGCGAAACGACGGCCGCCTCCGCGCGGAGGGAGGAGCGCGAGATGCGGCCGAGGTCCGTCTTGCCCACGCGGATCGATCCGGCCGGAACGTCGTACAGCCGAAGGATCAGCCGGACGAACGTCGTCTTGCCCGATCCCGTGGGACCGACAAGGCCGATGGTCTTCCCCGCAGGAATCGAGAGAGTAACGTCGGAGAGCGCGCAAGACGCGGCGCCGGGATAAGCGAAAGTCAGATGGGAAACGTCGATGTCGCCCTGCCGGAACGGCTCTCCCCCTTCATCCGTCTCCTCGGCGGCCTCCGCTTCGACCTCACGGATCCGCTCGAGTGAGACCGCGGCCCGCTGGACGAGGTTCAGGACCCAGCCAAGGGAGACGGCCGGCCAGACGAGCATGGCCAGATAGGCGTTGAAAGCCACGAACGTCCCAAGGGTCAGGGAGCCGGAGATGACCATCCTCCCGCCCACGTACAGGATCATGCCGAGCCCCAGGCCGGCGAGAAGGCCGATCCCCGGGATCACGGCCGCCTGGGCGCGCGTAAGCAAGAGAGAGCGGCGCATGTACTCGCGGGAGAGGGCGGCGAACTCCTCCTCCTCGGCCCGCTCCCGGACCATCGCCTTGACGACGCGGATCCCCGACAGGTTTTCCTGGACTCGATCGGTTAGGACGCCGTAATGGTCCTGGACGGCCCGGAAGCGGGCGTAGACGCTCTTCCCCACCCGGTTGATCATGACCGCGATGAAGGGAAATGGAACGAGGACCATGAGCGCCAGCGAGGGGGAAAGGACCGCCATCATCGCAACGCTCATGGCGAACACGAGGACCGTATTCGAGAGGCCCAGCATCCCGACGCCGATGAGGTGCTGGAGAGAGGATGGATCGTTCGTCAGTCGGGCCATCAGGTCGCCGCTTGGCGACCGGTGGAAGAACGAAAGAGGCAGGCCCAGAAGGCGGCGCACCATCCGTTCCCGCACGGCGTGCTCCTGGATCCGGGCCTGGGAGACAAGGAGCCATCGGGCGGAAAACCGAAATACGCCCTCCCCCAGGGCAAGGAGGGCGATGACGGCCGCAAGCGCGGCCAGCGCCTTCAGCATCGCGGCGCCGTCCAGTCCTCCTCCAGTCATCCGGTCGATCGCCGCCCTGAGCGCGAGAGGGGCGGCCACGGCGAACGCCGAGCCGACAAGCGAGGCCGCCGCCCCCAGGAACAGCGTGCGCTTGAGTCCTGGCAGTTCGCGCAACAGCCACCGGATGGTCGAAAGGATCATTTTTCAGATTTCCGAATTTTCAATTTTCAATTTTCAATCGTCTTTCTCATCACCCTGCCAAGTGATGCGGGTCCGTCCGCAATCCTGACTATAGGAACAGCCGCCGGGACCTGTCCACAGGTTTAACGCGATCCAAAAACCATTGGCTTGCGGGAACGGGGCTGGTAAAATCCGCTCGGGTGAAAATGATGTTTTCTCAGGCGCAAGAACGGACATCCGCCAAGTTGTCGACCGGCGCACTCTTCCGGACGCTCAAGGTCGAGAACGCCTACTTGAGGGCGCTCCTCGAGATGTCGGACGCCGCCGTCGCCACGTTCGATCCCCACGCCATCCTTCATTCCATCACGCGGAAGATCGTCCTTGTCACCAAGGCCCGCCGCTGCTCGATCGTCGAGGTTTCCCCGCGGACGAGAGAGGCCACCGTCGTCGCGTCTTCCGAGGATCCGGAGATCCGGAACCTCAAAATCGACCTCCGGAAATACCCGGAGCTCCGCCGCGTGATGAAGACCCGGGAAGTCCTGTACATCCCGAACATCGACCGGAACAGCCTTTTCAAGCCGGTTCGCCCGCTCATCCGCCGTCTGGGCCTCTCGTCCATGCTCCTCATTCCCATCTTCATGCGCCGGAACCTCCTGGGCGTCCTGTTCCTTCGAACGGCCAAGTCCCGGGGGCGGTTCGACGCCGATGAGCTCCGGTTCTGCCGGATGGCCGCCAATATCGCTTCCCAGTCGCTGTCCCACACGGGCGTCTATCGGACCCTCGAGCGCAAGACGCATACATTGGAAAGACTTGCCATCACGGACGGGTTGACGGGCGTCTACAATCATCGCTACCTTTACACGCGGCTGGACGAGGAGTTCGCGCGGGCCGCCCGTTACCAGTCTCCTCTTGCCCTGATCATGGTCGATCTCGACGACTTCAAGCGCGTCAACGACACATTCGGCCACCGCCGGGGCGACGAGGTCCTCAAGGACGTGGCGGCCACGATCCGGCGGGCCGTCCGGCGGAGCGACATCGTCACCCGGTACGGCGGGGAAGAATTCGTGATCCTGCTCCCCCAGACCCCGCTCTCCGGCGCTTTTCAGGAAGCGGAGCGGATCCGCGAGGCGGTCGCGCGCCGGCGTTTCCGCGGACTGGGTCATCCCATCACCATCAGCCTGGGGCTCGCCGCGTATCCGGAAAACCAGCCCCGCCGGGGCGACGACCTTCTCAAGCTCGCGGACCAGGCAATGTACCAGGCCAAGGCCAAGGGAAAGAACCGGGTCATCGTCGCGTCGGACCTGGCCGTCAAGCCGCGGCGCCGAGCTGGGAAGACCAGGAAGAAATGACCGATCCCCTGAAGACGCCCGAAGCCGGACCGAGCCATCCTCTCGGGGCGGTCGCCGACGCCGACCTCGCCCGCGAGATCGAGACGGCAAAATCCCTCGTCACGGCGATCGTCAAGACGCGGAAGAACCTGCGCCTGTACCTCCCCAACAATCCGATCTATCAGCAAACGATCGCCGGCCTTTCCAAGGCGTTCGAGAACGCCTTCGAAAGCCAGGAGGCGGTCACGATCGACATCCAGCGGACGCAGATCCTCTGCGGCGGAAAAACGATCTACCAGTCGCCCGACATGGAGGACAACCTCGCCGCCCTTTTCTACAGGGACGGCATCCGAAACCTCACGTTCCTCCGGGGGATCACCGACGAGGAGACGGCCGAGTTTCTCGAAATCATTCAGCTCGGCGGGCGTTCGGCCGAGCTTGACGATGACGTCGTCACGCTCATGTGGGAAAAAGACCTGGAGCACGTCCGCTACACCGTCGTCGAAGAGGGCGAAGGCGACGAGAACGATCCCGGCCTCCTTCCGCGCGGCGCGCGGCCGGGGGCCGCGTACGGCAACCTCACCGAGGCGCACCGGGACGCCGTCGCCCCCGACGGCCCCCGGGCGGGGGGCGAGGAGATCCGATCCCTCGCCGCCACGCCCGGGTTCGAGGATCTCTCCTCGTTTCCCAAGGAGCTGATGTCGCCGCTCCCGCTGGACGAGGATGACGTCCGCCGGCTCAAGCTCCAGATCCAGGACAAGAGGAACGCCCTGCTCCTTCAGCGAACCGTCGATATCTGCGTCGAGATCCTGTTCCAGGACGCCGGCGCCAACCCGGCCGGGTTCGAGGAGTCCGTCCGGACGCTCGAGCGCCTCGGCAAGCTGGCCCTCATGCGCGGCGAGTTCCGGCTCGTCGCGGACCTGCTCGGACAGTTCCGCCAGATGCTCGGGGACAAGGAGAGGTTCGACGAGAAGGAGCGGAACCTCCTTCGCCAAACCAGATCGGCCCTCGGAAACGAGGCCCGGCTCAAGGAGGTGGGCCAGTCCCTGGACCAGGGCATCCCGTACTCGCCGGAAGCGCTGGAAGCCTATCTTGTCTCACTGGACGAAACGGCCATTCTCCCGCTGTGCGACCTGCTGGGCCTCAAGGAGATGAAGAACCGGCGGGTCATCGTGAACGCCCTGATCGTCCTGGGCCGGAAGCACATGGAAGCGCTCGTCCGGGGGCTCTCCGACTCCCGCTGGTACATCGTCCGCAACATCATCTACATCCTCGGCCGCCTTGACGACGGGCGGGCGGCCGGCGTCCTCAAGCGGTTCGTGTCCAATTCCGAATCCCGCGTCCGCATGGAAGCCGTCCGGTCGCTGGGACTCCTGGGCCCGCCGGCCGCCGAGGGACTCGGCCTCTACCTGGACGACGCGGATCCTCAAATCCGCCTGGCGGCCGTCCGATACCTCGGCGCGACGCGCTCGCCCGAAGCCGCCCGCCGGATCACGGAACGGATCCGGAGCAAGGGTTTCAAAGACCTCCCGAACGAGGCGACGCGGGCGCATCTGGATGCATACGCCGAGGCCGCGGGCCCGGACGCTCTTCCCCTCCTCGAAGAGCTGGCGACCCGCGGGGGCTGGTTCGACCGGAGCCGCATCGAGGAGATACAGACGGCTGCGACGGCCGCGCTCGGGCTCATCGACACACCGAAGTCCCGCGAGATCCTCGGGCGCCTGGGGGAGAACAAGAATCCGTCCGTCCGGTCGGCCGCGCGGGAAGCGCTCGAGAAGCGGGCGGAATAGATACCCATGGCCCAGATTCCTTCCTTTCAGATCGCCGCGCCCCAAGTCTACAACGAGCACGTTCTTGCGCTGGGGAAGGACCTCGTCATCCGCCTCCAGATCCTCCTCAAGCTCTGCGGGATCCACGAGCGGAACAACGTCGCCCTCGTGCGTCCGTCGGAACGCCTGGCCGAAACGCTCTCCGTCTTCCACCGGACGGCCCCCGCGGTGACGCTCCGCCTCTCGCGCGATTTTCTTTACATCGACGAGGTCCGCGTCCGCTACGACATCGAGACCGCGACATCCTACAACTACCTTCTGGAAGAGATGAAGCACCGCCGGGTCGGGTCCGTCTCCTTCAAGGGGCCGGTCGACACGGCGACGGCCCGGACGTTCGGCGCCGTCTTCGCCGGCATCGAAAGGACCCACCCCGACCCCGTGTACGAGATCCAGAAACGGCTCGTCGCGGGGAACTGTTTTTCCATCACCGTGGAGGCGTACGACGAGCCGCCGGAACAGCCCCTCGATACCATCATGGACGAGCGCAAGAGGGCCAAGCGGACCTACTTCCGGGCCATCAGCAGTCTCAAAGGAATCGTCCACGCCCTCAAGGAAGGCCAGGCCGTCGAGCTCCGCCGGGTCAAGCGCTCCGTCCAGTCGATCATCGACGTGATGCTCCGGGAGGAGTTCTCCCTGCTGGGCCTGACGACGCTCAAAGACTACGACGAGTACCTGTATAACCACTGCATCAACGTGAGCATCTTCGCCCTCACCCTGGGGAAGCGCCTCGGACTCCCGAAGGCGCACCTGACGAACCTTGGCGTCTCCTCCGTCTTTCACGACATCGGGAAGGTCGAGATCCCCCACGAGATCATCGACAAGCCGACCGAGTTCACGGAGGCGGACTGGCGGCAGGTCAAGGAACACCCGAGCCTGGGCGTGAAGATCCTCTCCCGGATACGGGGACTCAACGACCTGACCATGGTCTCGATGATCGTCTCGTTCGAGCACCACCTGCGGCACGACAGCAGAGGGTACCCCTCCCTTCGCTCCCGGGCCGAGTGGGACATGCACTTCTTCAGCCGGATCGTCGCGCTGGCCGACCAGTACGACGCCATGACCTCCTCCCGCGTCTACCAGCGGGTCCCGTTCTCCCCGGACAAGGCCCTCTCCGTCATGGCGGAGCGGTCGGGGACCCACTTCGAGCCTGCGCTCCTCAAGGTTTTCGTGAACATGGTCGGGATCTATCCGATCGGGACGCTCATCCTCCTGGACACGAACGAGCTCGCCCTCGTCTTCGACACGAACCCCGCCCCCGCAAACGCCAACCGGCCCCGGGTCCTGGTCATCACGGACACGTCCGGAAACCAGATCGAGGCCCGCACGGCGGACCTCACGGAGATCGACCCCCGGACCGGGCGCCACAAGCGGTCGGTCGCCAAGGTGCTGGACGTCAACAAGTACAACATCAACCTTGCGGAGTACTTCATCTAGCCTGTAGTATTGGCGGCGCTCCGGCGGAGCCTTTCTGCGGCCGGCCTCCGGCAAAAACCCGTCGGTCTTTGTGGCTTCTCGCTGAGCGCTGACCGCTGAAAGCTGACGGCCCCGCCACGATCCTTGGCCATTCGAAGGAAACCCGAGCCCATGACACAGCCTCAAGCACCCGACACCCTGTCCCAGATTCCCAAGTCCTATTCCCCGCAGGCCGCGGAGGACCGCTGGTACGAGACGTGGAGCGCGGAAGGGTTCTTCTCCGCGCGTGACGCGTCGGACCACCCCGCGTTCTCGATCGTCATCCCCCCTCCCAACGTGACCGGCTCTCTCCACATGGGGCATGCGCTGAACGCGACGCTCCAGGACGTTCTCGTCCGGTGGAAGCGGATGGCCGGCTTCAACGCTCTCTGGCTTCCCGGAACGGACCACGCCGGGATCGCCACGCAGAACGTCGTCGAAAAACAGCTTGCCGGCGAGGGGACGGACCGCCACCGCCTCGGCCGCGCCGATTTCACCACGCGCGTCTGGAAGTGGAAGGAGACGTCCGGCGGACGGATCATCCGCCAGCTCAAGCGTCTCGGCGCCTCGTGCGACTGGAAACGGGAGCGGTTCACGATGGACGAGGGCCTCTCGCGCGCCGTGAGGGAAGTCTTCGTCCGGCTGTTCGAGGAGGGCCTCGTCTATCGGGGATCGTACATCGTCAACTGGTGCCCGCGCTGTCACACGGCCCTCTCCGACCTGGAGGTCGAGCACGAGGAGCGCAAGGGAAAGATCTACTTCGTCCGCTATCCCGCGGCCGACGGCGGCCCCGGCGTGGAGGTCGCGACGACGCGGCCCGAGACGATGCTGGGAGACGCGGCCGTGGCCGTCCATCCCGACGACGAGCGGTACACGGGAAAGATCGGCCTGGTCGTGAGCCTTCCGCTCACGGGACGGAAGATCCCTGTCATCGCGGACCCCGCCGTGAGCCCGGAATTCGGGACGGGGGCCGTCAAGGTGACGCCCGCCCACGATCCCGCCGACTTCGAGATCGGCCGACGCCACAATCTCCCCGAGATCACGGTCATCGGCGACGACGGCCGGATGACGGCCGACGCGGGGGAGGCGTTTGCGGGGCTGGACCGGACGGAATGCCGGGAGAAGGTTGTCGCGGCGCTCTCGGCCGAAGGCCTTCTGGCCGCCGTCCAGGACCACCTCCACGCCGTTGGACACTGCTACCGCTGCAAGACGGTCGTCGAACCGCTCGTCAAGGACCAGTGGTTCGTCAAGGTCGCCCCCCTTGCGGCACCCGCCATCGAAGCCGTCGAGAGCGGAAGGATCCGGATCGTCCCCCAGAACTGGGAAAAGACCTACTTCGAATGGATGCGAAATATCCGCGACTGGTGCATCTCGCGCCAGATCTGGTGGGGTCACCGGATTCCCGCCTGGTACTGCGGCGACTGCCGCGGAGAGAAAATCCGATTGACGGGGCGATGGGGCGATGGACCGGTGGGAAAAGCCCCGGCCGCCTATGCCCGGCTTCGCGCGCAGGGGCTCTCCCACGAGCGGATCTTGACGGGCATGGACACGCTGATCGTGGAGCGCGACGTGCCCGCGATCGTGTCCCGCGAGGACAATCCCGCCTGTCCGTCCTGCGGCGGGAAGAACGTGATTCAGGACCCCGACGTCCTCGACACGTGGTTCTCGTCCGCCCTCTGGCCCTTCTCGACGCTCGGGTGGCCTGACCGGACGGACGCGCTCAAGACCTTCTACCCCACGTCCGCCCTCGTCACCGGCTTCGATATCCTCTTCTTCTGGGTCGCCCGGATGATCATGATGGGGCTCAAGTTCATGGGCGACGTCCCCTTCCGCGACGTCTACATCCACGCCCTCGTCCGGGACGCCGAAGGGCGGAAGATGAGCAAGTCGAAGGGAAACGTCATCGATCCCCTCGACATCGTGGACAAGCACGGCGCGGACGCCTTCCGTTTCACGCTGGCCGCCATGGCGGCGCAAGGGCGGGACATCAAGCTCTCCGAGGAGCGGATCGAAGGGTACCGGAACTTCGCCAACAAGATCTGGAACGCTTCGCGGTTCGTCCTCATGAACGTCCCGCCCGATCTCTCGACACGGAGCGTCTCGCGCGAGACGCCCTGGGCCGGCGCCCTCGCCGACCGGTGGATCGTAAGCCGTTTGAGCGCCGTCGCCGGCGAGGTGAACCAGGCGCTCACGGATTACCGCTTCAACGAGGCCTCAGCCGCCCTCTACCAGTTCATCTGGCATGAGTACTGTGACTGGTATATCGAACTGGCCAAGATCTCCCTCTTCGGCGAAGACGCGACAGCAAAACGGCGGACGCAGACCGTCCTCGTGATGGTCCTGGAGACGACGCTTCGCCTCCTCCACCCCTTCATGCCTTTCCTCACGGAGGAGATCTGGCAGGCGCTTCCGCCGGATTGCCGGACGCATGCGCCGCGCGGCGGGACGATCATGCTCGCCCCGTTCCCCGCTCCCGACGGGTCCGTCATCGACCGTCCGGCGGAGGCCGCGATGTCGAAGGTGATGGAGGCAATCGGCGCGCTCAGGATGCTGAGGAGCGAGATGAGCGTCCCGCCGTCGCTGGAAGTCGCGGCCGTCTTCTCGACCCGGAACGAGGGCGTTGCGGCGCTCCTCCGGGAACACGGAGGCGAAGTCGGACGCTTGGCGCGCTGCCGGCCGGAGATCGGCCTCGGCCTCGCCCGTCCGTCCAAGTCGGCCGTCCAGATCCTGCCGGAGATCGAAGTTTATCTCCCCCTCGAGGGCGTCGTCCGGATCGAGGATGAGATCGCCCGCCTCGGAAAAGAGATCGAGAAGGTGGACAAGGAAGTGTTCGGCCTCGCGAAGAAGTTCGAGAACCCCGACTTCGTCTCGAAGGCGCCGCCTGAAGTCGTGGAGAACGGCCGCGCGCGGCTGGCGGAGCTCGCGGAAAAGAGGCAGAAGATCGGGGAGCAGGCCGCAAGGCTTACGGAAATCGGGCGGGAGCCGTCGTGACCCGGCCGAGTCCGCTTCCGGATGTCGACCGCGCGATCCGCCTGGCCCTGGCCGAGGACATCGGAAAAGGGGATCTGACGACGCGCGTCACGATCCCGCCCGCGCGCCGGGCCGTCGGCCTCATCGTCGCCGGGAGTTGGGGGATCGCCGCCGGTCTCCCCGCGGCCGCGCGGGTCTTCCGGATACTGGATCCCTCCTGCCGCGTCCGCGTCCAAAAGAAGGACGGATCAGCCGTCCGCCCCGGCGATCCGCTTCTCGAAATCTCCGGTTCCGCCTGGACGATTCTGGCGGGCGAGAGGGTGGCCCTGAACTTCCTCCAGCACCTCTCCGGAATCGCGACTCTCACGCACGCATTCGTCAGGGCCGTTCGCGGCACCCGCGCCCGTATTCTCGACACCAGGAAGACAATCCCTGGCCTCCGGCTTCTCGAAAAATACGCCGTCCGGATGGGCGGCGGCGCGAACCACCGGATGGGCCTCTACGACGCGATCCTCATCAAGGACAACCACATCGCCGCATCGGGAGGGATCCTCGCGGCCATCGCCGCCGCGCGGAAGGCGACCCGCGGCCGCGTTCCGATTGAGGTCGAGGCCCGGACGCCCCTTGAAGTGCGCGAGGCCCTTCTCGCGGGCGCCGATACGATCCTCCTCGACAACATGACGCCGCAACAGCTTCGCGCCGCCGTCAGGATGGTCGGCGGACGCGCCCGGACGGAGGCGTCCGGAGGCCTGACGCTCCGGAACGTCCGGACGATCGCCCGGACGGGCGTGAACGACATCTCCGTGGGGGCCCTCACTCACTCCGCCCCCGCGCTCGACATCTCTCTGGACCTCAAGCTCCTTCCCGCGAAGCGAACCCGTCCGAGATAGCCCGCCAAGGCTCTCTGCTGAGAACAAAGAGGAGCCGTTGATGCATGACGGACCCTGCATGACGGACGCCGCTCCTCTCCTTGACACCCGGCGCCCTTGAGGCTACTCTAGCCTCCGTTCCTCTGGCCCGTTTTCTACATCGCGAACCCGACCTGGATGCTTCCGCACAAGAAGGCTTCCTCTCATCGCACTTCCGGCCGAGTCGTCGTGCCCGCGCTCGTGCTGGCCGTGATCATTCTCCTCGCGGGAGGAGGGGGATACTGGTACTTCACGCGCGATCTTCCCTGGGTCGACGTCCTCAAGGATCAGAAGGCCTATCCGGGGACGAAGATCTACGCGGACGACAATGTCCTTCTGGGCGAGATCAAGTTCGAAAAAGGGACTCCCGTCCCCCTCAAGAAAGTCCCGAAGAGCCTCGTCCAGGCGATAGTCGCCGTCGAGGACGCCCACTTCTTCCGCCACCACGGCCTGGACTACGTCGGAATGCTGCGCGCTCTGCTCACGAACATCTGGGCCGGGGGCGTCCGCCAGGGCGGGAGCACGATCACCCAGCAATTGGCCAAGATCATGTTCCTGACGCCGGAGCGGACCTTCTCCCGCAAGATCCGGGAGGTGATCCTGGCGCGGAGGATCGAAGCCCGGCTGACCAAGGACGAGATCCTCGATCTCTACCTGAACAAGATCTACTTCGGTCACGGCGCGTACGGGATCGAGATGGCCGCCCAGACATACTTCGGCAAGCACGTCGAGGCGCTCACGCTGTCCGAGTCAGCCGTGCTGGCGGGTCTTCCCAAGGCGCCGAACATCTACTCCCCCTACGCGGATCTGGACCGGACCAAGAGGCGCCAGAAGTACGTCCTGGACCGGATGATCGAGGAAGGGTACATCACGGCCGAAGAGGCGAAATCGGCCTATTCCAAACCCCTTGCCTTGAGGAACCTGCGAAAGAAGACGGACGTCGCCCCCTATGTCGTCGAGGCCGTCCGGAAAGAGATTGAGGAACGGTACGGTCAGGAAGCGCTGTACCAGAAGGGATTGAAGGTCTACACGACGATCGATCCGGCGATGCAACTTGCGGCCGTCCAGGCTCTCCAGGCGGGTCTGCGCGATCTGGACAAGCGCCACGGATTCCGGGGACCGGTGGAGCACAGGGAGCCGCGGAAGACGGACGGGAAGAAGAAGGACGAAGACGAGACAACCGCCGGCAAGACGGTCCTGCCCCTGGGAGAGGTTATCACTGGCCGCGTGACGGCCGTTTCGGGAGACGGGGTCTCGGTGCTGGCGAGAGGCGTCAAGGGGCGGATCCCCCCCTCGGGGATGGCCTGGGCGCTCAACAAGGTGAGGCCGGCGAAGGGCGAGAAGGTTCCGAAGGGAAAGAAATGGCGGGCCGCTCCGGACCGGATACTGAAGGCCGGAGACATCATCCGCGTGCGCGTGGCGGCCCTTCCGCAGAAGGGAAAGGGCGCGTTGTTCGACCTGGAGCAGGACCCTCTCGTCGAGGGCGCAGCCGTAATGCTTGATCCAGCGACAGGGTTCATCAGGGCCCTGGTCGGGGGGTTCGACTTTGGCCGGAGCGAGTTCAACCGGGCGCTCCACGCCCGGCGACAGGCGGGCAGCGCCTTCAAGCCGTTTGTCTATGCGGCCGCGATGGACGCGGGGTTCTCGCCGGCCTCCATCATCATCGACGCGCCCGTGACGTACGACGAGCAGAAGGACCTCAAGCCCGGCTGGTCGCCCGAGAACTACGACCGGGAGTACTTCGGACCGACGCGGCTCCGGACGGCGCTCGCGTACTCGCGGAACATCGTGACGATCAAGCTTCTCAAGGAGGTCGGTCTCAAGCCGGTCATCGGTCTGGCGCGCCAACTCGGGATCTCCGGTCCGCTTCCGGAAGACCTGACGCTGGCCCTCGGCTCCGGGAGCGCGACGCCTCTCGATCTGACGGCGGCTTACGCGGCCTTCGCCAATGGCGGCACGCGGATGAAGCCTATCCTGATCCGGGCGGTCGCGGGCGCGAACGGCGAAATCATCGAGAGCGAGGAGCCGCAGGGCGAGCCCGTCGTCTCCCCCGAGTCATCGTACCTGCTGACCAGCATGCTCCAGGACGTCGTGGCCTACGGGACGGGCTGGCGCGTTCGAGAGGTCGGACGCCCCGTGGCGGGGAAAACGGGGACGACGAACGACTACATCGACGCGTGGTTCGTCGGGTACACGCCCAACTTGGCGGCCGGCGTGTGGGTCGGGTACGACAACGAGAAATCACTCGGGCCGCAGGAGACGGGATCGCGGGCGGCTTCTCCGATCTGGACGGCCATGATGAAGGAGGCGCTCAAGGAAGTCCCCGTCGAGCCGTTCGTCCGCCCGCCGGGGGTCACTGTTCTCGAAATCGACGCCGCCACGGGCCTCCTGGCCTCGTTCGACTCCGAGGAAACGATTCCCGAGGTCTTCAAGGCGGGGAAGGAGCCGACGAGAGCCTCAACCCAGGCGGACCGCGAGGCCCTTGAAGAGGCGGCCAGGAAGGAGTTCGAGGCCGCGGCGGAGAGGGAAAAGGACAAGGGAAAAACGGAAAAGAAGGCCGCCCGCCGGGGCCAGCGCCAGACCCAGGAGGACCGGGACTGATTTGACCGGCCCCCGTCCGTGTGGTATGGTTTTAGCCGTCGGCGGACGGGCTTGGCTGACCTTTCACGGATGGGAGGCGCGAGATGATTGCGAGACTCACGAAGGTTTTTGCCGTCGTTCTTTTCCTGGCCGCGGCCGCTCCGGCATGGAGCGCCGAGGAAGGCAAGCCGGACCTCTTCGAGCAGGCGAAGGCGGCCTACCTCAAGAAGCAGTTCGGAAAGTCCGCCGCACTCCTGGAGAAGGCCGTCGCGGCCAATCCCAACGATCCCCGGTCCCACTACTACCTGGGGTACTCCTACTACAAGACCCGCTCGCTCTCCAAGTCCCTCGCCGCGTTTGCCAAAACGTACGACTTGGACTCGGGGTATTCTCCGGCAAAGAAGTAACCGGGGCCCCGATTTCCCGGCGTCAGAGAACCCCGCCTTGAAAGGCGGGGTTCTCCGACCTCTGCGGCGCTTTTCGTTGTTTGCATTCGTGCGCCCGGCGGGCTATTCCTGTTCCTTCTCCGACGCTCTCGCGGCGCGGTTGTAGGCCCAGTGCTCGATCTTCTTGATCTGCTCCTGCATCGTGACGGAGAGGGGGACCGTCCTGTCGAGGGCGATCATGATGTCCCTCTGCTGGAGGGGGCGCTTTTCGCTGAACGCCTCGAACATGGCGCTCACGATCGCCTGCTCGATCTCCGCCCCCGAGAACCCCTTCGTGCCGTGGGCCAGAAGGTTCAGGTCGAAGTCATCCGGGTTGTTCTTTCGCGTGGACATGTGGATCCGGAAGATCTGCTTGCGCTCCTCCTTCGTGGGGAGCGAGACGAAGAAGATTTCGTCGAACCGCCCTTTCCGGAGGACCTCCGCGGGGAGGAGGTCGATCGCGTTGGCCGTGGCGGCGACGAAGACGAAACCCTTCTTCTCCTGCATCCAGGTGAGAAACGATCCGAGGACGCGCGACGCGGCGCCTCCTTCCGCCTTGAACCCCTGGACGGAGATTCCCGCCTCGATCTCGTCGATCCACAGGACGCAAGGCGTCACGGCCTCGGCCGTGTGCGCCGCCTTGAGAAAGGCTTCCTCCGGGGAGCCGAACGAGCCGCCGTAGATCTTGGACATATCGAGACGGAGCAGGGGAAGGTTCCAGAAGGAGGCGATGGCCTTCACGAAGAGGGACTTCCCGCAGCCGGAGATCCCGGTCATCAGGACGCCCTTGGGGAGCGACAGGCCGAACTCCCGCGCCTCCTCCGAGAAGAGCGTCTGGCGCTTGACGAGCCAGTCTTTGAGCATTTTCATCCCGCCGATGTCCTCGAGACGAATGCCAGCTTCCACGAACTCCATGATCCCGCTCTTTTTTATGAATTGCTGTTTTTCCTCGAAGATCGTCCTGGGGACGGACGCGTCGATCGTGTTCTTGCCCACGAGTGAGCGGCGGAACGCCCGCTCCGCTTCCGGGTAGGAAAGGCCCATGGCGGCGGCGAGAATCTGCTGTTTGACGTCGGCGGGCAGGGAGGCGAGGGAAGGCGCCAACTGCTTGTTGGGCGAGGCCGTCCGCGCGAAGAGCGCATCGAGCTCGTCGGGACCCGGCAGTCCCATGTCCACGACGAGCGTGATCGTCGTCAGCTCCGCCGGAAGGTGCAGGGTCGGAGAGGAAAAGACGAGGCACGAGTAGGTCGGCCGGAACCTCTGGTAAACGTCCTTGAGGCGGCGAACGATCCCGATGTCGGACAGAATGCGATGGTGGAGGTCGTGAAAGAGATAGAACGCGACCTCCGAACGACCCGCGGCCCAGGCGAGGGCCAGTTCGGCGTCCCGAGGCGCATCCTCGACCGGTTTGCCGCCCTGCGTCATTCCGTCGGAAAGCGTCCAGCGGTAGAAAGGGACGGGCTTCGAGAAGGCCCTGCCGGCGAGGTCCTGCATGAGCGTCTCGATCCGCTCGTCCCCTTCCGTGACGGCGCAGATGAGGGGCGTGCGGGCGGCAATCGAACGATGGATTTGCTCGGCGGGGGTCGACATCGGACACCATCCTACCGGCTTTGCGCTCTTCGGTCAACGCCTGCGCGGATGGGTCCGGACGCGAGCCATTCCTTGCAGGACCGTCCGGGCCGCTGTATATTGGGCCGGACCGAGGACGGCTTGACCGCCGGCATGGTGTCTCGACGAACTCACGGAGAACGCGGGCAGTCCGAATGATGAATCGCATGGTTTCGCAGACCATCCGCCTCGGCCACTCGCCCGACCCCGATGACGCCTTCATGTGGTGGCCGCTCGCCGCGGGAAAGGTCGATTCGGGGAGTTGGCGGATCGAGCACCTCCTCGAGGACATCGAATCGCTCAACCGCCGGGCGATGATGGGCGAGCTCGAAATCACGGCCGTCTCGATCCATGCCTACGCCTATCTCGCGGACCGCTATCTTCTCCTCCCTCACGGCGCCAGCATGGGGGACGGATACGGTCCTCTCCTCGTCTCGCGCGAGCCGATGGCTCCCGCCGATCTCTCGGGGGCGGCGATCGCCGTGCCCGGACGTTTGACGTCCGCCTTCCTGGCGCTCAAGCTGTTCCGGCCGGACGTCCGGGAGATCGTCGTTCCGTTCGATGAGATCCCGAGGTACGTGGCCGACGGGAAGGCGCCCGTGGGTCTCCTCATCCACGAGGGCCAGCTCACGTTTGGAAACCTCGGCCTCCACAAGGTCGCGGACTTGGGTGCGTGGTGGAAGGAAGAGACGGGTCTCCCCTTGCCGCTCGGCGGGAACGCGATCCGGAGAGACCTTGGCCCGGATGCAATCCGGGAACTCTCGACGATCCTCAAGTCCTCCATCCGCTACGCCCTCGATCATCGGGAGGAGGCCCTGGGCGCGGCGATGAAGTACGCCCGCGACATGGGGCGGGACCTCGCCGACCGGTTCGTGGGGATGTACGTGAACGACTACACGCTCGATTACGGGCCGAAAGGGCGGAAAGCGATCGCGCTCTTCCTCGACCGGGCGCGCCAGGCCGGCCTCGTTCCGCCGGCCAGGGTCGAGTGGGCGGAATGAGCCGCCTTTTCGAACCGCTCCAGCTCCGCGGTGTGGAGTTCCGCAACCGCGTCTTCATGTCCCCCATGTGCCAGCACTGCGCCATGGACAGCGTCCCGGACGACTGGCACTTCTGCCATTACGGGACGCGGGCCGTTGGGGGCGCCGGGCTCGTCATCGTCGAGGCCACGGCCATTACGCCCGAGGGCCGGATCTCGCCGGGCGACCTCGGGATCTGGTCGGACAAGCAGGCGGGGGCGTTTAAGCGGATCACGCGGTTCATCCGGGAGCAGGGGGCCGTTGCCGGAATCCAGATCGCCCACGCGGGACGAAAGGGCTCCACGGATGTTCCCTGGAAGGGCGGAGGGCCTCTCGGCGCGGAGAAAGGCGGATGGCCCGTCGTCGCCCCGAGCCCCATTCCGTTTTCGCCGCGGCACCAGGTTCCCAGGGCGCTGTCGGAGACCGACCTGCAAGACCTGCTCGGCGTGTACGAGGGCGCGGCCCGGCGATGCCTGGAGTCCGGCTTCCAGGTCGTTGAGGTCCACATGGCGCATGGCTACCTGCTTCACGAGTTCCTGTCTCCCATTGCGAACAAACGCACCGACGCCTACGGGGGCTCCTTCAAAAACCGTATCCGCTTCCCGATGGAAGTCGCGAGGACGGTCCGCAAGGCGTGGCCGGACGACCTGCCGGTGTTCGTCCGTATCTCGGCCATGGACTGGGTGGAGGGCGGGTGGGACCTCGAACAGTCCGTGCGCCTGGCCCGTGCCCTGAAGGACGCCGGGATCGATCTCATCGACTGCTCGAGCGGCGGCCTCGTCGAGGACGCCGTGATTCCGGCGGGCCCCGGGTTCCAGGTTCCCTTCGCCGCGGCGGTCCGCGAGAGGGCGGGGATTCCGGCGGGGGCCGTGGGGTTCGTCACGAGCCCGGTACAGGCCGATCAGATCGTCGCGACGGGGCAGGCGGACGCCGTTCTCCTGGGCCGCGTCCTTCTCCGCGACCCGTACTGGGCCCTGCGCGCGGCGCGAACGCTGGGCGCCGACGTCCATTGGCCCCCGCAGTACCTTCGCGGCCGTGCGTAGCGGAGAGGCGGCCGTGCCGGACGAGATCGTCTTCGACGTGAGCGAGGAAGACTTCGAGCAGAGGGTGATCGAGGCGTCGCGGACGCGGCCCGTCATGGTCGATATCTGGGCCGAGTGGTGCCCGCCGTGCCGCCAGCTCACGCCCGTACTCGAGAAGGTGGCGAAGAGCCGTGAAGGGAGGGTTCTCCTGGCCAAGCTGGAGGCCGACGAGAACATGCGGCTGGCGGGATTCTACAGGGTGAAGGGGTTCCCCACCGTGATGCTATTCCTGGACGGCGAGGAGAAGGGACGCTTCGCCGGCTTCCGGTCCGAGCAGGCCGTGCGCGAGTTCATCGACGAACATGCTTCCCCCGCCCGAGGGCGGGAACATCAGGCCGGCTGAGTGTATGCGCATCCCTCGCGCACGCACTTGAGCACGGTCCCGTTCTTCTTGGACCGGTTCTCGACGAGAAAGGGCGCGCCGCAGGCCGGGCACGGCGTCGGGACGGGCCGGTCCCAGACGGCGTACTTGCAGTCCGGGTAGCGGGAGCATGAGTAGAACGCCTTCCCCCGTTTTGTCTTCTTGGCCGTCAGGTATCCGCCGCAGTCCGGCTCCGGGCAGGCGACGCCGATGCTGATCGGCTTGGTCGTCTTGCAGGTGGGATAGCGCGCGCAGGCGATGAACCGGCCGAAGCGCCCCGAGCGGATGACGAGTGGGCTCCCGCACTTCCCGCACGTCTCGCCCGTCGGCTCCGGGGGAGCGGCCGGCTCCTCCGTTCCCTTCCCAACCGGCCGCGTCGTCTTGCACTCCGGGTAGCGCGAGCATGCGAGGAACGGTCCGAAGCGCCCCCGCTTGTGGACCATGGGACTCCCGCAGTTCTCGCAGGTCTCGCCCGTCTCGGGCGGCGCCACCGGCTGGATTCCCCCCTCCGCGTCCCGCGCGAACTCCCGCGTGTTCTTGCATTCCGGGTAGGCCGAGCAGGCGAGGAACTCTCCGTTCTTTCCCCAGCGGATGACCATCTTCCCGCCGCACTTGTCGCAAACGATATCGGTCGGGATCTCGTGGGTCTTGACGTTCCTCATCTCCACCTTGGCCTGCGCCAGGCTTTCCGAGAAGGGCGTGTAGAAGTCGCCGACGGCCTGTCTCCAGGGGAGATTCCCTTCCTCCACGCGGTCGAGCTCTTCCTCCATGCGCGCCGTGAAGGCGACGTCCAGGAGCGTCGGGAAATGCGCCACGAGAAGGTCGTTGACCAGGAGGCCGAGCGGCGTGGGATGGAATTTCTTCTCGATCTTTTCCGTGTACTTCCGGTCCTGGATCGTCGACAGGATGGCGGCGTACGTGGACGGGCGGCCGATTCCCTTCTCTTCGAGCACCTTGACGAGGGTCGCCTCCGTATAGCGGGGAGGAGGCTGGGTGAAATGCTGGCGGGGCGCGAGGCTCTTGAGCGCGAGGATGTCTCCCGCCTTCATGGCGGGGAGCACGCCTTCCCGTTCCTCGGTCTGGGCCTCGGGCTCCTCGGAGCCCTTTTTTTCCTCTTCGTCCCGTCCCTCCGCGTAGACCTTGAGAAACCCGGGGAACGTGATGACGGAACCCGTGACTCTGAAGAGCCCGGGCCCCGCCTCGATCTCGACGGACGTGGCGTCCATGAGAGCGGGGGGCATCTGGGAGGCGATGAACCGTTCCCAGATCAGGCGGTAGAGCCGGGCCATGTCGCGTTCCAGGAAATCCATGACGGCATCGGGCGTCCTTGACGGCGACGTGGGACGGACGGCTTCGTGCGCGTCCTGGGCGCCTTTCTTCGACGCATAGACCGGGGGCGCCGCGGGCAGGTACTCCGGACCGAACCTCGTCCGGATCGCGTCGCGCGCCTCGTCCTGGGCCTCCTTGGCGATCCGGAACGAGTCGGTTCTCATGTACGTGATGAGGCCGACCGAGCCCTCGCTCCCGATCTCCATGCCCTCGTACAGGCGTTGGGCCAGCATCATCGTCTTCTTCGCCGTGAACCCGAGCTTCCGGGCCGCTTCCTGTTGCAGGGTGCTCGTGATGAACGGAGGGACGGGATTGCGCCGCTTCTCTTTCCGCTCGATGCTCGCGACTCGGAACGGCTTTCCCTCTATGGCCCGGAGGGCGGCCTCGGCGGCCGCCTGGTCTGGAAGAGAGGCCTTCTTTCCGTCCAGGCGGGCGAGCTTCGCTTCGAACGGCGGCGGCGCGCCGGCTTCGAGGCCGGCCGTGATTGACCAGAACTCTTCCTGCTTGAATTCGTTGATCTCGCGCTCGCGCTCACAGACGAGGCGCACGGCGACGGACTGGACCCGGCCGGCCGAGAGGCCCCGCCGGACTTTCTCCCAAAGGAGGGGGGAGAGCTGGTATCCCATGAGCCTGTCCATGACGCGCCGGGCCTGCTGGGCGTCCACGAGCGACATGTCGATCCGGCCGGGGGTCTTGAGCGCGTCGGTGACGGCGCGCTTGGTGATCTCGTTGAACGTGATCCGGTAGATCGCGGGGACCTTCTTCGACCCGTTGCCGAGCTCTTCGGCGACGTGCCAGGCAATCGCTTCTCCCTCGCGGTCCGGGTCGGTCGCCAGGAAAACGGCCTTGGCGCTCTTCGCCGTCTGCCTGATCTTCGCCAGGGCGTCCTTCTTGCCCTTGATCGTCTCGTACTGGGGCTCGAACCCCTTGTCGACGTCGACGCCGAGCGTCTTTTTGGGGAGATCCCTGACGTGTCCGACCGAGGCCAGGATCTCGTACTCCTTGCTCAGGAACTTCCTGAGCGTCTTGACCTTGGCCGGCGACTCGACGATGATGACGGAACTGCTCATGACGACCCTGTTTCTCCTGCCGGGATGACGGGGAGCGAAACGAACCGCTTCCCGTCCATTTGCCTTACGGCTCCCTTCATTTCGAGCATGGTGAGGATCGGCGCGACTTCCCGAATGGGGCGACCGAGCTCCGCGCTGACCCGATCGATGTGCTTGGGATCAGCGGAGAGCGAAGCATACACGCCCCGTTCCGCCGGAGTCAACGAGACGGTTGCGGGGGGGCGGGGCGGCGAGGCGTGCAGGGTGACTCCCTCGGCCTGGGGGCGCAAGGCGTCGGCCACTTCCGAAGCCGATTCCACGAGGACCGCCCCCTGGCGGATCAGGGCGTGGGGGCCCTTGGACAGGGGCATCCCGGGCCGTCCCGGGACGGCGAAGACCTCGCGGCCCTGCTCGAGCGCCAGGCGGGCCGTAATGAGAGACCCGGAATCGGGAGCGGCCTCGACAACGACGACGCCCATCGACAAGCCGCTGATGATCCTGTTCCTCTGCGGGAAGTTCGCCGGATCGGGAGGCGTTCCGCACGGAAGCTCGGTCACGACGGCGCCGTGCGCCGCGACGGCCGCGAGCAACGGGCCGTGCTCGCGGGGATAGACGACGTCGATCCCGCACCCCAGGACGCCGATCGTTCTTCCGCCGGCCGAGACCGCTCCGCGGTGGGCGGCCGCGTCGATTCCCCGCGCGAGGCCGGAGACCACGGTGAATCCCATGGCGGCGAGTTCGCGGCCGAACTGCTCCGCCAGAGAGAGACCGAACGGAGAGGCCCGGCGGGCGCCCACGATCGCGACGGCCGCCGCGTCCCGGGGGAGGAAGGCCCCTCTTCGCGTCAGGACCAGGGGCGGATCGGGAATCTCGCGGAGCCTGGCGGGGTAGTCGGAGTCGTCCGGCGTCGAGATCTCCGCGCCCAGATCGCGCAGTTTGCTCCACTCTTGCCGGGCCTCTTCGAGCCACCCGTGCGACGCGAACGAGTCGACCTGGCGGGCGGAAAGCCCCTCGACCCGCCTGAGAAGCGCGGGCCCGGCGCGCAGAGCCGCTTCGGGGGAGCCGAAGGCGTCGATCAGCCGGCGGGCGGAGACGGGGCCGATGCCGTCAACAGACCGAAGGGCGAGCCACGCGAGCTTTTTTCCGGAGAGATTTTCCTGATCCATGGAAACCGCCTTCTAAAACGGCCGCGTATTATACAGGGCGGGACTGGAGCGTCAAGGGCCGATAGATTGAACGCTTGACCCCCTTCTCCCGCGTTGCTATTATCCCAACCGTTTTTCGGTCCGCCCCGCCAGTCATAGCTGACGATTTCGACTTGAGACAGGAACGCCCTGGCCCTTCTCCTCCCGCGAGCCGTTCGGGGAGGAGCCGACAAGGAGGATGAGATGAACGCTCGACCCTGGTTGGCCGGAGTCTTTGCCGCGATGATCGCCGTTTTCTTCCTGATGCCGGTCACCGCCCAGGCGGCCGCGCCTCAGGCCGAGGCGTGGGGGCATAAGCCGGTGGGCGACACCGGCATCTTCACGGTCATCGGGACCCGGACTCTTCCCCAGGGGGCGTTCGGCGTCGGCCTGGGCTGGTACGGAATCGAAGCGATCACGGAAGCCGGCGGGGACGACCTGGACCAGAACACGTTCTACGTCCCCCTGGCCTACGGCATCAGAAACAACCTCCAGATCGAGGCAAATCTCCCGTTCACCTTCTGGGAAGCCGACAAGTCGAAGACGAACAAGGCGGGACTCGACGACATCACCGTCGGCGTCCGCTACCGCTTCCTCGACGAGGCCGCCGGAAAGCCGGGGCTTGGGATCCTCGGGTTCGTCGCCGCGCCCACGGCCAGCAAGGACAAGGGGATCGGGACCAAGAAGGCCGACTACGGCGCGAAGTTCCTTCTCACAAAGACGCTGGGGACCGTCGAGACGAACGTGAACGTCGGCTACACCGTCGTCGGCGAACCTTCCGAGTTCAAGAGGGACAACGAGGTGACGTACGGCGTCGGCCTTGCCTTCCCCGCCGGAAAGAAGCTCCAGGGTTTGGCGGAAGTCGCGGGGAATTCCGACCGCAACCCGGACCATGCCGCATCGAGACAACTCGAGGGGCGGGCGGGCCTTCGGTACGTGACGGATACCCTCGTGGCTCACTTCGGCGCGAGCCGGGCGTTCTCGAGCAGTTCCCCTGATTGGGGCCTGACGGCGGGCGTCGCCTTCCTGTTCGGCGTCAAGAAAGCCGAAGCCGCGCCGGCCGGGGCGCCGGCCGCACCTGCCGCGCCCGCAGCCGCGGCACCGGCCGCCCCCGCCGCCGTCCCCGCGAGCCTCGTGGCGGCCCTGGAGGACGTCCACTTCGACTTCGACCGCGCCACGCTTCGTCCCGAGGGGAAGAAGATCCTCGACCGGGCCGCCGAAGAGCTCAAGAAGAATCCAGGCGCAGCGGTCGTCGTCGAAGGCCACACGTGCGACATCGGAACGACGGAATACAACCTCGCCCTGGGAGACCGCCGGGCCCGGAGCGCGTACAACTATCTCGTCCTCCTGGGCATCCCCGCCGACCGGCTCTCCACAATCTCCTACGGCGAAGAGAAGCCGGCCTATCCCAACGACGTGGAGGCAAACCGAGCCAAAAACCGCCGGGCGCACTTCACGGTAAAAACCCGCTAGCCGCAAGCCTCCGCGCGGCTCGCTTTCTCATCAGGCACCCCCGGAAGAACCCGGGGGTGCCTGTTTAGTTCCGGAGAATCTCTGTGTTTGGAATCGGCGTCCCCGAACTGATCATCATCTTCGTCATCGCCCTTCTGGTCTTCGGCCCCAAGAAGCTCCCGGACCTCGCCCGGGCCGTCGGTAAGGGGTTCGCGGAGTTCAAGCGGGCCACGCAGGAGGTCAAGGAGACGATCGACGAGGAGATCAAGCAGATTCGCCTCGAAGAGGAGAAGGCCGACATCGAGAAATATCTGGAGGAAACGAAGAAAACCGCGCAGGACACCGCCCGGGAAATCACGTCGGTCGTGGAATCGCCCGTCGAGAAGGAGACGAAAGCCGGAGAGCCCGCCCCGGGAGAGCTTGGAGAGCCGGGAGAAAAAGAAGAGAAGGATCGGCCGGCTGGAGGTCCGCAAGGTGGTTGAGGAAGAAAACAGCGAGCGGATGCCGCTCACCGCTCATCTCGAAGAGCTGAGGAAGCGCCTTCTCGTCTCGATCGTCGCCGTCGGGATTGCCCTGGCCGTCACCTTTAACCAGTCGCACTCCATCCTCCAGTTGGTCCAGGCGCCGCTCAACACGACGTACGTCTTCGAGCGCGTTCCGCCGTACGTCCATGTGAAGATGCGTCCGGAGCCGCTCACGCTCTACTTCCACACGCCCACCGAGCCGTTCTGGACGCACCTGAAGCTGGCCTTCTTCGCCGCGCTCTTCCTGTCGATCCCGGTCATTCTCTTCGAAGTCTGGCGGTTCGTCGCCCCCGGCCTTCTTCCCGGCGAGCGGCGCTATGCCCTCCCCTTCGTCGCCCTTTCGACCCTGTTTTTCGCTCTCGGCCTCGCCTTCTGTTACAAGGTCGTCCTTCCCTTCGCCCTCAACTTCCTTGTCTCGTTCGACGAGAACCTGAAGCCGATCCTGACCGTCGGGGAGTACGTCGATTTCTGCGTCAAGTTCCTCCTGGCCTTCGGTCTGATCTTCGAGCTCCCGCTCGCCATCACGCTCATGGCCCGGATGGGCATCACGACGCCGGCCTTCCTCGCGCGGAACAGGAAGTACGCCGTCCTCCTCGCCTTCATCGTCGCCGCGATCCTCACGCCCACGCCCGACGTCTTCAACCAGGTCCTCATGGCCGGCCCGCTCCTCCTCCTCTACGAGGTCGGCATCCTCTCCGCCCGCCTCTTCGGCCGAAAGAAACCCGCCGAGGCGTAGCTTCCCAGTTCATCCGGCTGGCGGCCGGGCTGTCGGATCGAAGCGCGGCTTGACACCCGCCTGACCGTTCCATAGACTGCCCGCCAATCGGTCCTCATTTCGGCGGCCCATGCCCCTGACTCCTCCGGCAATCATCCTTGACCTCACCACGCGGTTCGAGCGAAACCTCGACTCCTACCGCGGCCCGGGCTACAACGAGACTCAGCTCCGCCGGGAGTTCATCGACCCCTTCTTCGACGCGCTGGGATGGGACGTCATGAACAAGGCGGGCCACGCCGAGGCGTACAAGGACGTGGTCCACGAGGACGCGATCAGCGTCTCCGGCGCGACCAAGGCCCCGGACTACTGCTTCCGCATCGGCGGCGTCCGGAAGTTCTTCCTGGAAGCCAAGAAGCCCGCCGTCAACATCAAGGACGCCCCCGATCTCGCCTACCAGGTCCGCCGCTATGCCTGGTCCGCCAAGCTTCCACTCTCGATCCTGACGGATTTCGAAGAATTCGCGGTCTACGACTGCCGCACGCGGCCGAATCGCACCGACAAACCGGGCAAGGGCCGCATCCTTTACCTCACGCACAGGGAATACCTCGCCCGTTGGGACGAGATCGCCTCCATTTTCTCCAAGGAGGCCGTTCTCAGGGGGTCCTTCGACCGTTTCGCCGTCTCCGAGCGGAAGCGCGGCACCGCAACCGTGGACGCCGAGTTCCTGGCCGAGATCGAAGGGTGGCGAGAGACCCTGGCCCGCAACGTGGCTCTCCGGAACCCGAAGCTCACGGTCCAGGACGTCAACTTCGCCGTCCAGAGAACCATCGACCGGCTGATCTTTCTCCGCATCTGCGAGGACCGGGGCGTCGAAACGTACGGCCAGATCCAGGGCCTCCTCAACGGCGAGAACGTCTATCGCAGACTCCAATACGTCTACGGCCTGGCCGACGACCGCTACAACTCCGGGCTGTTCCATTTCAAGCCGGAAAAGGAAAGAGCCGAGGCGCCGGACGATCTGACGCCCGCGCTCGTCATCGACGACAAGGTCCTCAAGGACATCATCGGCCGCCTCTACTACCCGGAGAGCCCTTACGAGTTCTCCGTCTTCCCTGCCGAGATCCTGGGCCAGGTCTACGAGCAGTTCCTTGGTAAAGTGATTCGCCTGACCGCCGGCCACCGGGCGGTGGTCGAAGAGAAGCCGGAGGTCAAGAAGGCGGGCGGCGTCTACTACACCCCGGCCTATATCGTCGACTACATCGTCAAGAACACCGTTGGCAAGCTCCGCGAGGGAAAGACCCCGAAGCAAATCGCCAGGCTCCGAATCCTCGATCCCGCCTGCGGCTCCGGCTCCTTCCTCATCGGCGCCTATGAGTCCCTCCTCAACCACCACAGAGACTGGTACCTGAGCGATGGGCCGCTCAAGCACACGAACGCGGTCTACCAGGGCGCGGGCGGCCGGTGGCACCTCACCACGCAGGAGAAGAAGCGCATCCTCCTCAACAACATCTACGGCGTGGACATCGACAGCCAGGCCGTGGAGGTGACGAAGCTCTCCCTCCTGCTCAAGGTCCTGGAGGGGGAGAATGGGGATACGCTCACCCGCCAGCTCAAGATGTGGCGGGAGCGCGCCCTCCCGGACCTCGGGAACAACATCAAGTGCGGCAACTCACTCATCGGCCCGGACTACTTCGCGGGCCAGCTACTGCCGGATCAGGACGCCATGCGCCGGATCAACCCCTTCGACTGGAAAGGGGAGTTTCCGCACGTTTTCTCCTCTCCCGCCGGGAGAGGGAAGGGTGAGGGGAACGGCGGCTTCGACGCCGTGATCGGGAATCCCCCGTACATCCGCGTCCAGACACTCACGGAGTGGGCACCGCTCGAAGTGGACGCCTACAAGACGATCTACAGGTCGGCGTCCAAAGGGAACTACGACATATACGTTGTCTTCGTCGAAAAAGCGCTGAGCCTCCTCAACCAGACCGGCCGCCTCGGCTTCATCCTGCCGCATAAATTCTTCAATGCTCAATATGGCGAACCGCTGCGGGAGCTGATAGCTAAAGGCAAGCACCTCACGGAAATCGTGCATTTCGGCCACCAACAGGTTTTCGCCGGAGCATCCACCTACACCTGCTTGATGTTTCTCGACCGTGCCGGCCGAGACACCGTCCGGTTTGTGAAGGTGGGCGATCTTGACCAATGGCGCAGAACGGGCAGCGCCGAGGAAGGCGAGTTGCCAGCCGAGCACGCGAGCTCCGCCGAGTGGGCGTTTTCCGCCGGGAAGGGCGGCGCACTTCTTGAAAAACTCGGTCGCATCGCGCCGAAACTGGAAGATGTCACGGACAGGATTTTCCAGGGCGTCAAAACCAGCGCCGACAAGATTTACATAGTCGAGGAAAGGGAACGCAAGAAAGATCGCGTCCGAATCTACTCGCCCGAGAAGGGCGCTGAATATTGGTTAGAGCCCGATTTGCTTCATCCCTTGATAAAAGGGGGCGACAGCAAGCCATATAATCTATCGCGCACCGACCGCCTGATCCTCTTTCCCTACGCCAAGCAGGCCGACGGCGAGACGCGGTTGATTCCCGAGGATGCCTTCAAATCCCGCTATCCGCTCACGTGGGACTACTTAAAGGCCAACCGGACATACCTTGAGGAGCGCGAGCACGGCAAGATGCGCGGGCTGCGATGGTATGGGTATGTATATCCAAAGGCGCTTGATGTCATGCCGCTTCCCAAGATATTCACGCCCGACATCGCCCCGCGCGCGGCTTTTTCCCTGGACGAAACCGGAGAGGTGTTTTTCACCGGCGGCGTAGCTGGTGGCTATGGAATCCTGGTCAAACCGGACTACTCGCGGGAGTATGTCTTGGGTTTGCTGAACAGCAAGTTGCTGGACTGGATCATAAAGCAAACCGCAACCCCGTTTCGCGGTGGATGGTTTAGCTTCGAGGCACGTTTTATCCGCAGCCTGCCGATATGTAACGCCGACCCCGCCCACCACGACAAGATGGTCTCGCCGGTCAAAAGCATGCTCGCGCTTCATAGGCGGCTCGCTACTGCCAAGGCACCGCACGAGAAGGAGAGCCTCAAGCGCCAGATCGACGCAACCGACCGGCAGATCGACCGGCTGGTCTACGAGCTTTATGAACTCACGGACGAGGAGATTGCGATCGTCGAAGGAGGAGTTGAAACCGGAAAGCGGGCATGGGAGAATGAAGGCCATGAAGACGAGGACGCACAAGGAAATAGACACAGCCGAACTAAACGCCAGGCTGAGGCGGTGGCGGGAGCTTCACGCAGACCCGGCGGAGCGGGAGGCCCTGTTCCGGAAGAAGATCCCGGAGTGGGTGGCGCAGTCAATGGCGTTCGAGAACCAGCCGGTCGGTATCGAACGCCTGAAGACGCTCCTGAAGACCCGGGCGAAGGCGGCGAACCCTTAGGATCAACGCGATATTTCGAGACGCCCGAGGGTGCCCTTTCCTACACGGAGGTCTCGGAGCGGCTGGCTTTATCGCTTGCGGGCATTCTGGGGGAAATTGTCGAGTCCCCCCCTGCGGCCCTTGCTATCACTCCGGAATGGATTTGCCTACAACATCGGAGGCTGGCGGGCGGGCTCTTCCCGGATTGGGCCGGACGGTATCGCGACGTCAATGTGCAGGTCGGATCTCACACCCCCCCGCCATTCTACGAGGTCCCCGTCCTCGTCCGTGTCTTTTGCGATGATCTTGGCGAAAGGCTGAGGCACGTGCGGCCTGACGAGGCGGACATCCGCTCTCTGGCCGAGCTTCTAGTCTGGGCCGACTGGCGGTTCCAGTGGGTTCATCCGTTTCGAGATTTCAATGGCCGAATCGGCCGGGTTATCCTGGTTGCCCTCTTCCACAAACTGGGCCTCCCGCCCTTGGAAACAGTCCCAGTCCTACCCGAAACCCGTCAAGGGTACCTAGATGCCCTACGCACCGCCGATCTCGGGGATCCTGCAAGACTGCTAGAACTCTGGACCCGCCGGATCGCCGAAGCGACCGGACGTCTACCCTTGGAGGGAATGCACGGAAATCCGGAGCAATCAGAAAGTGATGAGTAGTTCGAGTTGCTTTGGATTCCTGGAATACCCGTATCCGATTCTGTTCAACGGTGGGGCCATCTCTTTGGTTCCGGACTACGAGCGGGCGTCCGCATGGGTTTCCGAACACACGAACCGCGACGGCTTCCTGTACCCTCCGGCCTCCTACAGCGCTGACCAATCAGGCAGAGAAATTCCGCACTCATTACGTCCGGCGCTCTTGCATCAAGTTCCACCCTCTCACGATTTGGCTCTGGATTGCCCTGGAACATCAGAACCGTTGCGACGAGGCCCTGGGGCCTTCCTAATCCACCTCTTAGCGTATCTCTTCGGAACAAGGCTTCAGTTTGAGGAATGGTGGGTTGATGGTCGCATCCCGATCAAGCCAGCTCATGGTATCCGCTGTACTAGAGACGTGGTGGGGGACTTTCTTTCTCATTCCCTTCGGACCTGGAATAGCTGGCCGGAAAAGTCCCAAAGACTTCTTACAAATCTACTGTTCATGCACTCACGTACGACCTTGTACCCATGGGAGTGGGAACAATTCGCAAATGCCTACAAGGTGTTTGATGGCTGCCATAGGTTGGCAACGGATCTCCGTATGCTTGCCCTTCCAAAGGAACCCCCGCACAAAGAGCGCATTCGGACGCTCTGTAAGCATTTCCAAATCCCATTGAACGCCGATGTCATCGAGGCGATTGTGAGATTGCGAAATGGGCTTTTTCACGAAACGCTTTGGGACGGCGGCCAACCGTGTTCCGATGGGAACAACTCCTCGTTCTACGCGGCTCATCATCTGCAACGGCTGAACCAAAGGTTAATTCCGGCGATGCTTGGTTACAAAACGCCCTACGTACAAACCTGCTGGTGGAGCATCGGCTCCTTTTCTTTCGATAGTCCCTCGCCGAAATGATGTCTTGCCGTTCACATCTCCCCGGAGAGCGCGGGGATGCGCCGCGTTTTCGCTCGACCCTTGCCTCGCCTGGAACGCTGTGATACCGTCCGGCCATGGCGACCCTATTGCTCTCGGAAGAAAACGCGCGATGACCTACCAGCCCCTCCGCCTCCGCATTCTCAAGAGCGTCGCGCTCTCGTTCCTGGCCGGGTTCGCCGTTACGGTCGTCTTCGGAGAGATCGGCGTCCGGCACTTCCTCCAGATCCCTTCCGACGAGGCCCTCACGGCCTTTCGCCTCGTCACGGGAACGGGGTTTCTCGTAGCGCTCGTCCTCTCGCTCCTCCTCGTCGGCCGGACCGCCGGGCGGATCACCAGGCCCATCGAGGGAATGGCGGAACAGACGCGGCAGGTCGTCGAAGGGAAGCCGCTTCCAAGGCTTTCCGTCAGGACGGGTGACGAGATCGAGGTCCTCGCGAACGCCATGGACACGATGGCCCAGGCCGTCCGGCGGAAGATCGAGGAACTCTCCGAGGAACGGACCCGTCTCTCCGCGATCCTCGCGGCCATGACGGACGGCGTCATCGCCGTGGACGGCGCGGGCTCCGTTCTCCTGGTCAACCGGAAGGCCGGCGAGATCCTGAATCTC
>MHEK01000001.1:4676-16956 GCA_001803795.1 Nitrospirae bacterium RBG_16_64_22 | reverse complement strand
CCGCGGCCGTCCTCGTTCTCCAGAACGTCACCGAGGTTCGGCGACTGGAGCGGATCCGGAGCGACTTCGTGGCGAACGCCTCCCACGAGCTGAGGACTCCGCTCACATCCATTCTCGGCTACGTGGAGGCCCTCCGGGACGGCGCGATCCGCGACCCCGTCCAGGCCGAGCGATTCCTGGAGGTGATCGCCCGCCACGCGCGAAGCCTCTCGAACCTCGTGGCGGACCTGCTTACACTTTCGCGGATCGAGTCCGGGTCCGGCGTCCCGGCCATCGCCGCCGTCGAACTCGCCCCCGTCCTCCGCGAGGCGGCGGATCTCATCACGCCGATCGCGCGGGAAAAGGACCAGGAAATCGTCGTGGAAGAGGTCCCCGATGTCCGGGTGCTGACCGATCCGCACCGGCTGATCGACGTCCTCGTCAACCTGGTCGACAACGCCGTCAAGTATTCCCCCAGGGGAACCCGGATCGAGATCCGCGCCGTCTCCGGCAAGCCCGCCCTCCCGCCGGCGCGGGATGCCCTCACGGTCGTCGAAGCGCCGGGAGAAGGGCCATGGGTCACGGTGTCGATCTCGGACCGCGGGATCGGGATTCCTCCCGCGGACCTGCCGCGCGTATTCGAGAGGTTCTACCGGGTCGACAAGGCCCGGTCCCGCGACCAGGGAGGGACGGGCCTCGGCCTCTCGATCGTCAAGCACATGGTCGAAGTCCTGAAGGGCGGCCTCATGATCTCGTCCACGCCGAACCAGGGAACGACAATCTCCGTGATCCTCCCGAGGGTACAGTCGCCCGAATAATCCGCTGAAGGCAATACTTGCCTGGCGACCTCTGGCGACCCCACCGCCCTTAGCATATTGTCCTGCAACCTCCCGGTCGCCAAGCACCCGGTCAAGTGCCCCGGCGTCACCTTGCAAAAACTGCCGCCGCAGCATCGCTGCTCCCTGCCGGGCTTGCTCAACTTTGTTATCCTTCATCTGGGCTGACCTCCTGGAAATGGCGACTTTCGTTTCGCAACAAAAGCCCACCGCAAGAAGCGTTCAGCCCACCCTTCTTCCTGGCGTCGAAGGCTTAACCGAGTGACATGAGGGCCTGGCCGCATTTAATTGCTCTACCAAAACTTGGCCGCGCCATGCTTGCGACAAACGAGCAGTACCTCATCGACGTGCGCGGTGTCTATCAACCCGGGGGCGAGCGCGAGCTTTTTCTGGAAGCGCACGCCCAGCGGCATGAAGACTCGGTTGTACCACCACATCCCCTGCTCGCGGCGATGGGCGAGAAACCACATGCCGACATTGACCAGCCACGACGATTTGGGCTGCATTCCGTAGACGGCGCTTTGCTCCACGGGAAATCCGTGCTCCGCGAGCTTGGCGAGCAGCCGCTGCGGCTCATAGCGACGACGGTGCCCGATGAAATCGTCAAACGCCGTCCAGCGCCCAGGATGCAGCGGCACGGAGAGCAACAACGACGCATTGGGGGCGGCCACGCGGGACAGCTCGGACAGGATTGCATCTTCGTCGTCGACATGCTCAACGATGTCAAAGGCACAGACGAGCTCGAATGCACGATCCGGAAATGGCAGCGCGGATACCAGCGCGGCGACGGCGTTTGCTCCGCGTGCGCGCAGTTTCGCCACGACGGGCGGGCTGAAGTCCACGAAATGCGTCCCATCGAGCGGAAGGCGCGGTCGCAAGCCCGGCGCGACTTCGAGCCGCGGCTGCGAGCGAGAGACCAGAGAGCACACGAGCGGCCACGTGTTGAAGCGCTGCGGCTCGACGAGGCGCGCGTCCGTCCACAGGGGATCGTAGAACCGGCGGTTCACTTCGAGCAGGGCCGGACCGCCGCAAGCATGCGATTTCATGGAATTCATTGTGCTGCACTCTAGCAGATGGCGGGAAAGTCGACAATTGGCGATCCCAACGACTTTGCGTCGGAACCGGGTGGCGAAGCCTCGCGCATCGGCGCGAACTTCTCCTTTCAGCGGAACGACCAGCGGAAACAGCATCAGCGGAACATTCTCGCTGAGCGCTGGCGGGAGCGGCTCCTGGTCCGGGTCGAAGCAATAGCTCGAACTACTCCGGTTCGACGCTCTCCGGCCTGTTACCCAGGACCTTCTCGATCCGCTCCATCGCGTCCGGTGTGAGCTTATCCGAAAGCTCGGCCGCCTTGAGGTTCTCGCGGACCTGCTCGACGCGCGTGGCGCCGGTGATGACGCTGGAGACGTTCGGGTTCTTGAGACACCAGGCGATCGCGAGTTGGGCCGTGCTCATCTCCAGGTCCCTCGCGACCATCGCGAGCCTCTTGACCTTCTCGATCCGCTCCGGCGTCACGACCTCCTCCCTCAGCCACTCCATCCCCTTGAGGGCGAGCCGCGATCCCGCGGGGATTCCCTCGCTGTACTTCCCCGTCAGGAGCCCCGACGCGAGCGGGCTCCACGTCGTAAGCCCCAGGCCGATCTCGGTGTAGAGCCGGGCGTATTGCCTCTCGACCCGTTCCCGCCAAAACATGTTGTACTGGGGCTGTTCCATCTGGGGCTTGTGAAGGTGGTGTCCCTCGGCGACAGCGTGCGCCTGGACGATCTCGTCGGCGGTCCACTCCGACGTCCCCCAGTAGAGAGCCTTTCCCTGGCCGATGATGTCGTGCATCGCCCGGACGGTCTCCTCGATCGGCGTCTCCGGGTCCGGCCGGTGGGCGAAGATCAGGTCCACGTAGTCCATCTGGAGACGGCGGAGGGAGCCGTGGATTCCTTCCATCAGGCGCTTGCGCGAGAGGCCCCGGTCGTTGGGGCCCTTGAGACCCAGACCGAAGTAGAACTTCGTCGAGACGACCAGGCTCGAACGCCGCCACCCCATCTTCCGGATGACGTTCCCCATGATCGTCTCGGCCGCGCCGTGGGCGTACGCCTCGGCGTTGTCGAAGAAGTTCACGCCCGCGTCGTAACCGGCGCTCATGCACTCGCGGGCGGCGTCCTCCCCCACCTGCCCCCCGTACGTGATCCAGGCCCCGAGCGAAAGCTCGCTCACCTTGAGCCCCGAGTGTCCCAGCCGGCGGTAGTTCACTTGGCCTCCCCAGAAACCCAGCGATCAACCCAAAAACCGCAGTTCACTCACCGCAGAGGACCCCGATCCGATCGGGGGAGGAACATCTTTTCGGGCGGTTTTGATGCTCACCTGCCTAGTGCAGAGAACGCAGAGGTCGATGTGTCTTCCAATCCCTGGAACTCCTTTGCGTTCTCTGCGTGCTCCGCGGTTCAACTGCTTTTTCTAGGATCAAACGCTCCGGACCGGCAGTTCGTTTGTCTCCGGCTCTCCGGACAACGGAAGTTCGTTGGCCGTCACGGGCCGTTCCTGAATCCGCGCCGTCACCGGCCCCAGATCGAGCATCCCCGCGACACGGTTCGCCGCGACCTTTCCGCTCCAGTAGTCGCCATGTCTTGCCCCGTAGATCTCCTCCCCGCTCCCAGGGAATCCCGCCGGCGGTCCCGCATACCCGATGCACGGCGGAAAGAAGCGCTCGCCCGCGGCCGTGTACCCGAGCGGCGCCGCAAGACCGATGACGGGATCGGCCTCGGAAAAAAGACAGGATATCCGCCGGGGCAGGCTCGCTCCATCCCAATACTTCTCCCCGGGCCCGACGTACTCCGCGGGAACGGCCCCCGCCATCAGGCAGACCGTGTGGACCTCCACGCTTCCCACGAAATGAGTCCCCTGGCTTCCGTGGTGGTTCTTCGCCAGGATCGTCAGAGCGTTCAGAACAACGCGACAGCCGAGCGAGTGGGCGATGATGTCGAGGCGGATCGGCCTTCCTCTCGCTCCGAGGTCCTCGATGAAGGCCGCCAGTCTTTCCGCGCTTTTGTCGGCCGGTTCGAGCTCGAGCGGAAACGAAATCCACGAGAGCGGACCCCAGTTCTTGTCGCCGGGCCAAAACATCCGCCCGAGATCGGGAACGAGCCGACCCGGCGGCGGTCCCCATTCGGCGTCGAGAAGCTGAAGGAATGCCTTGTAGTTCCCGGCGCCCCCGGCGTACGAGTCGTTGTACCCGTGGACGAAGACGACGAGCCGGCCGAGCGCTCCCGCAAAACCGGGGGGAAGCTCCTTCACGCAGTCCGCGACGCCGCCTCCCACCGGCTGAGTGCGGACGCAGATCTCTCCTTCGCAAGAGGCCGTCACTTCTTCCTCAGTTGTTGGAGGGCCGCCACGAGGTCCTTGGAGACGGGCGCCACGAAGGCGGCGACGATCGAGATGAGTACGGCCCCAGCGACGCCCCATTTCCCGCCGCCGGCGTGCGTGAGAGCCATGTAGACGATTGCGAATCCGATCGCGAGGGAGGCGACATGATGCCAGAGCTTCCACCGGTGCGAGACGGAAACCTGGAAGCCGTCGATCGCGCGCTGGATGAAGTGCTGGACCCTCGCCCGGGCTTCCGCCGCCGCGGCTTGGTCCTCCTTTGAGAGGGAGGCGTAGACCGTTCGCGCCTTTTCCGCATCGGCGAGATCGGAGGGATAGGCATGCGCGGCGAGGCAGTGGAGGAAGTCGGGACCCGCCGACAGCGAATCCACGGCCACCCGGGAGGCCGCGGCCATCTGTCCGGCGAGCTGTTCGATCTCCAGCGAAAGGACGGCGCCCGCGTCCCCCGCCGTCGTGAGCCTCACGAACTGGTGAAACGCATTGGCCGGGTCCGGAGGCGTCACCCCGGCCTTTTTCCAGGCCTCCAGGACCTCGGGTTTCTGGACGTGCGCGGCCGCTTGATCGAACCACCTTCTCGCCTGGAATTCGTGAAACTTCCGCCTGATCGGGAATATCTCCCTTGCCATCTGAATGAACGCCATCGTCGCCACGCCGACAGTGGAGAGCGCCATGGCAAGCGGAAGGAACTTGTCCCCCAACGACTCCACGAATACCTGGATGGAGCTCGCGATGCCTTCGATCATTTGCGTATCCTCCCTGTGGTCAGGCGTGGACCCGGCAACGAATCGCAAAGTGCGCCCGAGTCCACACCCGTTGGCGCGGGGGCAAGGCGCACGAATGCAAATAACGAAAAGTACCTTGGCAGGTTGCGAAGTCTTTTCCCTTCTCCCTCCGGTCCGAAGGACTCTCCGAAGAGTCCGGAGTCCTTCCGGACCGGACTCCTTCGGAGGAGAAGGTCAGGATGAGGGGGGGATATTAAGAAAAACGTTTATGAAAGTAAGATCGCCCTCACCCCGCCCTCTCCCGGAGGGAGAGGGGGTTTTTCAGCAACCTGCCAGAGGTCGGAAGAACCCCGCCTTTCAAGGCGGGGTTCTTCAACATACCCGAAGGGGAGGACGACTTCAAGAGCGGGACGTCGCGGACCAAGGCCGCGCCCGCGGACAACGGAGAACGGGAAGGTGGACGGAGAGGAAGCGCTACAGGGAAACGAAGGGAGACTGGGCGGGGTTCGCCGTCGGCGCGGTCCCGCCGTGGGCGGGATCGACGAGGTGGATCTCCACGCGGCGGTTGGCGGCGCGCCCCTCGTTCGTATCGTTGGGGATCACGGGGCGGTGCTCGCCGTGCCCCTTGGCCGAGGCGGGGCTACTTTCCGCGCCGGACCGTTTCTTCGATCTTCCAGGCGAGAAGGACCGTCTTGGTCCCCTTGGCGCCGACCGTCACGGCGGCCTTCTTCGTGACGCCTCGGTACGTCGCGCTGACGTTGTAGGAGCCGGGCTTGAGGTTGACGAAGAGCCAGGGGCCCCCGTCCGCTACCGCCTCGAGGACCTTCTTCCCCTTCGCCTCGATCGTAACCTTGACGCCCGAGAGAAGGTGCCCCGTCGTCCCCGCGAAGACCAGCTTGAGGGGATAGTTCGGCTTGAGCGTCTCGCGCTCGTCTTTCGTCGCGCCGCCGGAGACGTAGGAAACCCCCTCGTACGTCCGGACGGGAACATCATCGGCCCATCCCAATGCCGGCACGGCGAGAAGGCCCATCACACCAAGGAGGAACATCGGAAAAATGGCACGTCGGCTCATAGCAAACTCCTTTCGCGGGGTCTGTGGATGTTCAGATCGTAGGCATTCGAAGGCCTCTTGTCAACCGCCCGAGGGCCGCAGGAGTCCCTTTCCTGGGAACCGTTCCCCGAATCTTCTTGACACGTTTCAGGGGGTTTTGCTAGCGTCCACACGGAAAAGGCGAATCGACATGTCCTCGCACCATGTCAACGGAACAGCACGCAGAGCCGCACGGTCTCCGTTCCATTCGTCTCGCTGAAAACGATCCTACCCGGAGGAGAAACGAAATGTCCGACATTCAAGCCGACCAGGTCCTGGACTGCAAGGGGCTCTCCTGCCCGCTCCCGGTGGTCAAGACGAAGAAGACGATCGACGGCATGCAGGCCGGCCAGGTCCTCCTCATGCACGCCACGGATCCCGGTTCGGCCAACGACATGACGGCATGGGCCAAGCGGACGGGAAACGAGATCCTGAAGGTCGACCAGGGCGGCGGAGTCTGGAGTTTCTACATCAAGAAGCTCAAGTAACTTCGCGGGCCGTTCCACCTGGAGGGTGAAATGCAGACCATCAAGGAGAGCGAGCTGATCGAGCGGCTTCATATCCTGGAAAAGAGCATTTCCACCCTCACCAGCGCGGTCGAGAAGGAAGTCCGCGCGCTCGACATCGTCAAGGACCTTGAGAAAGAGATCAAGACGATCAAGCTCTTCCTCTCCCAGTCCCACCCGGATTTCAAGACCCGCTTCCCGGAGATCTTCCGCAAGATCTGACCCGGCGATGGGCTTCCCCGTCGGCAAGCTCCCCATCGAGACCCTCCAGCGCCTGCTGGCGGCCCACGCCGCAGGCGGCGACCGCGTCATCGTGGGCCCGCGCGTCGGCGAGGACTGCGCCGTCATCGACATGGGCGCCTCCTTCCTTCTCGCCAAGACCGACCCGATCACGTTCGTCGCGCCCGAGATCGGGCGTTACGCCGTCCAGATCAACGCCAACGACATCGCCACGATGGGGGGCGTCCCCCGCTGGTTCCTCGCCACGGTCCTCCTGCCTGAGGGGAAGACGGACGAGGCGCTGGCCGAGGAGATCTTCGCCGAGATCGCGGCCGCCTGCCGGGAGACCGGGATCGCCCTCTGCGGCGGCCACACGGAAATCACCGCGGGTCTTTCCCGGCCGATCGTCGTGGGCCAGATGCTGGGCGAGGTGGAGAGGGACCGGCTCGTCACGAGCGACGGCGCGCGCCCCGGAGACAATCTCATCCTGACAAAAGGGGTCCCGATCGAGGCCGTCTCGATCCTGGCCCGCGAGCGCGGGGCGGCGATCTCAGCCCGGTTCGGGGCTAAATTCCTCTCCCGCTGCCGCGACTACGTCCGCCGGCCGGGCCTCTCCGTCGTTCCGGACGCCCGGATCGCCGTCGAGACGGGCGGCGTCCACGCGATGCACGATCCGACGGAAGGCGGGCTGGCCTCCGGCCTCATGGAGCTGGGCCTCGCCTCGGACGTCGGCCTTTTCGTGCAAAAGGAGAAGATCCTCGTCACGCCCGAAGGGAAGCTCGTGTGCGATCTCTTCGGGATCGACCCCCTGTCCTCGATCGCCTCCGGAGCGCTTCTCATCGCCTGCGATCCCGCTTCGACGGAGAATATCCTCTCCGCCCTCGACTCGCGCGGCGTCCCGTCAGCCGCGATCGGCCGCGTCCTCTCCTCCGGCGAAGGGCGCTGGATCGAGGAAGGAGGAAAGCGTCAGCCGCTCACGATTCCTCCTCGTGACGAGATCGCGCGCCTCTTCGCGCCATGAGCCTTCACCTGCCGACGATCCAGGAGTTCAAGGAGGCCGTCGCCCGCCAGCGGGAGATGGTCCTGGCGGAAGCCGTCGAGGTGAAGGACCTCATGCGGATTCTCATGAAGGAGCGGAATCACCAGAAATGGGAGGACGAGGATATTGCGGCCCTCAAAGCTCACCTCATCCACCTGGCCAAGGCGATCCCCGTCCTGGCCGTCGTCCTCGCGCCCGGCGGACTGATCCTCCTGCCGATCCTGGCCGAGATCCTAGACCGGCGGACGAAGAGACGCCCCCCGCCGGCGGGCTCTCAGGAAAGTTCGTCGCCCGGCGGGCCTCCTCCCGCGCAACCGGAAAAATGAAGGCAACAAACATATCCTCCCTCTAGAAGGTTGCGGAAAAACCCCTTTCGCCCCCTCTCCCTCTGGTCCGAAGGACTCCGGACTCCTTCGGAGGAGAGGGCTGGGGTGAGGGCGGTATTCCTCGGTATTGACGGGGAGTCGGGCGGAGTCCTTCAGGCCGGGACGGGGCTCCCGTGCTTCTCCTCCCACTCGTACGTCTCCGGGGTGAAATAGGAGACGCGGACCTTCTTGTACTCGCGGGTGGAATAGATGGCTTTCATCTCGCGGATGCCGGTCTTCTCGGCGATCGATTCGAGGATGGCCTCGCACTCGTCCGCGTTCCGGCCGTGGACCATCGTGAAGACGTTGTACGGCCAGTCGGGGTATGTGGGGCGCAGGTAGCAGTGGGAGACGGCGGCGAATCCCGCCATCGTCACGCCGACTTCCTCGACCTGATCCGGAGGAACGGCCCAGATCCCCATCGCGTTCGCCTTGAAGCCGGCGGCCCGATGATGGAGAACGGCCGCAACTCGCCTCAGCTGTCTGCGTTCGATGAAGCGGCGTGCGGTGTCGAGAAAGGCGCCCAGGGAGAGCCCGGCCATCTTGGCCAGACCGTCGTACGGACGGGGGACGATCGGGAAATCCTTCTGGATGACGCGGATGACCCGGATCTCGCCCTCCGTGATCGGCGTCTTGAGCGACTCCGCTCTCTCTTTGTCCGTGTAGGCGGGGGTCTCCGTCTGGTTCGCGGGGTCGCCTTCGCCCGTCATGTCGAGCTTGACGCCGATCTTGAACAGCCGGAGCGTCGGGAGAAGACGGATCGATTCCGCCCCGGCTAGTTCGCCCAGCCGCTCTACCGTCTTCTCGAGGCCCAGCCTGCTGTCGGGCGGAACGGCGATCGTGAACCAGAGGTTGAAGGCGTCGTTCCGCCGGTAGTTGTGGGAGACGCCGGGATGCCCGTTGATGACGGCCGCGGCCTCTTCCAGCCTCCCCGCCGGGACGCGGGCCGCCACGAGGGAGGACGCATACCCCAAGGCCCTCGTGTCGAAGATCGCCGAGATCTGGCGGATGATCTTGTCCGCCTTCAGGCGGCCGATGCGCTCCAGAACGTCCGCTTCCGCGATCCCGAGATCTTCCCCAATCGCCGCGAACGGCTCGGGAACGAGCGGGAAATCGGCCTGGAGGAGATTGAGAAGCTTCTTGTCTGTTTCGTCCATCTTGCTCACGATGAGAACAAGTATAGAATGCGCATTCGAGCCTTGTAAAGCGAAGCTCGACATGCGCTCGGGCGGGAAGGCGCGCGATCGTCGTTCGCGCGAGAGTCGTGTGTCTACGCCGCCGGGTCGGCTCAGGAAACGATCTGCCCGGACGACAGCGGGGACAGTCTTCCGACCATCTCCGGGGAGCCCGCCGGGAGAAAGACCGTGAAGGTCGAACCCTTGTCCGTCTCGGATTCGACCGCGATCTTCCCGCCGTGCGCCTCGACCGCCAGCTTGCAGAAGGCGAGCCCTAAGCCGATTCCTCCCCTGGAAGGGGCGGTGGAATAGAACTTGTCGAATATCCTCAACTGGTTCTCCGGAGGAATTCCGTATCCCTGATCGCTCACGGACACCTTCACCGCGGGCCCGTTCAGATGCCCGCTCTTCTCGACGATCTCCGTCGAGAGAAAAATGTCCTTGCCGCTCAGACTGAACTTGACGGCGTTGCTGACCAGGTTGATCAGTATCCGCCGAACGATCTGCCGGTCCCCATGGACCACGGCCTCGGCCTCCAGCGGAATGAACTGGACCCTCAGATCCTTGGCGCGCGCCATGAGGGACGTGTCCTTCAGGACCTCGCCCACCACATCCGCGATCCGCCAATGCTCCCACGAAAGGGGAACGTGCCCGCCCTCGAGCCGCGACACGTCCAGGATGTTGGCGATGATCTCGTTCAGGAAGAAGAGCGAGGACTGCATTCCGTTCAGCCACTTCACCGTATTCTCGTCGTGGCCTTCCTGCCCGGCCACGAGTTCGAGATATCCCCCCAGGGCGACGGCTGGATTCTTGAGATCGTGCACGAGCATCTGCGTGAGGCTTTCCTTCAGCTTCGCCAGCTCTTCGGCTTGGCGCTCCAGCGCCTTTCTTTGCGTGATGTCGCGGACGACGCCCTGCCGCCCGATGGGACGGCCGCCCTCGTACCAGGTCGACGTCGACAGCTCGATGATCTTGGTCGTGCCGTCTTTCCGCAGGAGTTCCAGTTCGTAGCGGATCCGGGGAAGCTCGCCGGCCATCCCCTTCGCGAAGTTGGCCTTCGCGATCTCGCGCGAGGCGGGGGTCAGGACGGAGGCGAAGTGCTTGCCGATCAGTTCTTCGGGCTTGTAGCCCGTCAGGTCTTCGGAAAGAGGGTTGAGATAGGTGAACCGCCCTTGCGCGTCGAGGTGGTAGATGGTGTCATCGCTGTTCTCGATCAGGTTCTGGTAGAGCGCCTCCAACTGCCTCTGCCGGCGGGCCCCCGACACGTCCCGGAACGTGCTCCAGTAACCGATGAGCGTCTTTTCCTTGAAGACCTTCGAAGTGTAGACTTCCACCGAAACGATCTGCCCGTCGGGCTTTAGAATGTCCCGCTCGAAACGAAACGAGATGTCGCCGCCCGCCGCGAGGCGCTGGAAGTTCTCGTGTTCTTCCACCCTCGACTCGGGCGTATAGACGGAAAGGATGAGCTTCCCCGCCACGTCCCCCGCCTTCCATCCGGTGATCCTCTCGGCGGCCGGATTCCAGTAGAGAACGCGGCCTTGCGGATCGAGAAAGCAGATCCCGCTGTCGCCCTCTTCGACGACTTGCCTGAGGAACTCCATGTATTGCATGACTTGAATTCCTTCTCCGCGGCGGATGCACGAAAGGCCAAGGTCGCCATGCTCCCTGGCGCATCGGTAAGAGACAGTCAGAAGGTCCGGACCCGCGGGATCGCCCGCGAACCCGGGTCAACGCCTGGCAAACGTTTACCACACACAAGAGGCCGGATCAAGTCCTTCGCCCGGCGGCGCCGCCCTTTGACGCATTCTCATTTCAGGGCAACGCGGACGTCGGCGATCATCGGCGGCCCCTCCGGATAGACCAGCAGGGGGTTGAATTCGATCTCGGCGACGTCCTCGAAGGCCGCGAGCAGGTCGCCGAGACGGCAGATCGTTCCCGCGACCGCGTCCGCGTCGATCGGGGGGGAACCGCGGAATCCCTTGAGCAGTTCCGCCCCGCGAATCTCGCGGATCATCTCCAGCGCCTCTTCCTTCGCCAGAGGAGCGAGGCGGAACGAGACGTCCTTCAGAACCTCTGCGAAGACCCCGCCCATCCCGAACATCACGACCGGCCCGAACTGCGGATCGCGGATCCCCCCGACGATCAGCTCCAGTCCCGGGTCCGCCATCTGCTCGACGAGGACGCCGTGGATCCGCGCGTCCGGCGCCTGCCTCGCGACGCTCTCCATCATCTCACCGTACGCGCGGCGAACGTCCTCGCTCGTCCGAAGGCCCGTCCGGACGCCGCCCACGTCCGTCTTGTGCGGAATGTCGGGCGAAAGGACCTTGAGGGCGACGGGGTACGCGAGCGTGTTGGCCGCCCGGACGGCCTCATCGACGTCTCCCGCCGTGAAGTGGTCCGGGGCGGAAAAACCGAGGACGTGGACGAAGTCCTTGGCCTCGTCTTCGAGCATGGCGCTTCGGCCCGCTTCGCGGACGTCGCGGACGACGGCCCGGGCCTCCTCCTCGCCGTCGAACGGAGAGACGGAAGGGAGCGGCCGCGCCGGCCGGGCAACAATCTCGCCTCTCGCGGCAAGCGCGGCGAGGACCTGGGCCGCCCGCTCGGGCGAAGGATAGACGGGGACCCGGCGCGATTCCCAGATCCGCTTGGCGTACTGAGTGAACGCGCCGCCGACGGAAACGGCGACGACCGGTTTCCCTCCCTCCGCCCGGGCCAGGGCCAGAACGTCGGCCATCTTCTCCGTTACCCTCTTTACGCCCGTGAGCGCGATGACAAGAGCGGCGTCGAACGCCCCGCTCGAAAGGAGGGGCCCGATGACGCGGCCGTAATCCTCGTCGCACGTGCTCCCCGTCAGGTCGAAGGGGTTCGCGATCGTGTAGAAAGGGGGAAAGAGCGTCCTGAAGCGCCCTTCCTGCTCCCCGGTCAGCGGCGGCAGGGAAAGGCCCCGTTCCAGGAGGGCATCGGCGGCCGCGACGCC
>MHEK01000001.1:520-4665 GCA_001803795.1 Nitrospirae bacterium RBG_16_64_22 | reverse complement strand
GAACCCGCCGCCGTTCGTAACGACGAGGACACGCCTTCCGCCTGCCGGCTCGGACCACGCGAACGCCTTCGCGGCATCCACGAAGTCCTCGAACGTCCCCACCTCGATCACGCCCGCTCCCCGGAAGACCGCCCGATAGACCTCGTACCGCCCGACGATCGCGCCCGTGTGAGACCGTGCCGCCGCGACGGCCGCGCCGCGCTTGCCCGCCTTGAAGGCGATGACCGGCTTCTTCCGGGAGGCCCGAGACGCGGCCTCGACGAACCGCCCTCCCTCTTCGACCGACTCCAGGTAGAGCGCGATGACGCCCGTCTCGGAATCGTCCGCCAGATAGTCGATAAGATCGGCCTCGGTGACGTCCGCCCGGTTCCCGAAGTTCACGGCCTTCGCGATTCCGATTCCCTCGTGGGCGGCCAGATCGATGAGGCATGACATGAACGCTCCGCTCTGGGAGACGACGGAAACGGCCCCTCGCCCGGCCCGCTGGATCCGGTCCCGGGGAACGAAGAGCGTGTCGACGCCCGTCGCGGGCGAGAAGACGCCCAGGCAGTTCGGGCCGATGACGCGCATCCGGTTCCCGCGGGCGATCGCCCGGATCTCCTCCTCCAGCCGGGCCCCTTCCTCCCCCGATTCCGAGAACCCCGCGGAGACGATGATCGCGTGGCGGACGCCGGCTGACGCATGCTCGCGCAGGACAGCGGGAACGGCGGGCGCGGGCGTCGCGATGACGGAAAGCTCCGGCTTCGCCGGAAGGTCCAGGACGGAAGGGTAACAGGGGACGCCGCCCACCACGGCGTGCCGCGGATTGACGGGGTAGACCGGCTTCTCGAACCCGCCCGCCTTGAGACCCTGGAAGATGATCCCGGCCAGGGAGTCGGGATCGTCCGAGGCTCCGACGACGGCGATGGAAGATGGGTTGAAAAAAGCGTCGAGGGTCATGAGGGCCCCAATCCCTCCATCCCCCCTTTGCCAAAGGGGGGGCAGGGGGGAATCGCCTTTGGAGCGAACCGATCCTCAGCCACCGATCCCCTGCGGCAAACCATGGTCACGAACCGAGTGCCTCGACGAGCTTCTTCCCGAACGCGGAGGCGGACTCGGGCCCGTCGGCCGTGACGAACCGCCCGTCCCGGACCACGCCGGCCTTCCTGTACCTCGCCCCCTTCCCCTCGATCTGCCCCGACTCGGAAGGCCAGACGGTCGCCTCCTTTCCCTCGAGAAGCCCCGCGTTCGCAAGAATCACCGGCGCGATGCAGATCGCCGAGACGATCTTCCCCGCCTTGTCGGCATCGCGGGCGACGCCGTGGGCCTTCGGATCCTCCCAGTACTCCTGCGCCCCGTAACCCCCGACGAAGACAACGGCGTCGTAGTCGCCCGCCCTCGCGTCGGTGTAGAGGAGGTCGGGCTTAACCTGCATCCCGAGCATCCCCTTGCAGGCGTTCATGGAAGACGACGCGACGGTGATCTGCGCCCCCGCGTCCTCCAGAACTTTCCGGGGCTCCCGGTACTCCTCGTCGCGGAAATCCTTGTGCGCGATGACCATGAGGATTTTCTTCCCGGCCAGTGGCTTCACGGCAACCTCCTTTCGCAAGGCAAACCGACCTTTCGTCCTTTTTCCCGATTCACCCATTCACCGTTCCACCGTCCACCCCAATCCCCCCTGCCCCCCCTTTTCAAAGGGGGGAACGGGGGGATTGTTCACCCATTCACCCATTCACCTATTCACCGATTCACCCACTCACCGCTTCACCCATTCACCCATTCACCAATCCCCCCGTTCCCCCTTTGACAAAGGGGGGGTCGGGGGGATTTCTCACCCATTCACCGTTTCACCGATTCACCGCCATCCAGTACTTATCCACCTGCTCCTGGATCGCGTTGATCGCGTCCTCGCGCCGAACAGGCTCGAAGATGTGGCGGAAGCGCCCCTGCGTCTTCAGGTAAGCCTCGACGGGGATCCGCTTCCGGGGGACGTGCGTGTGCGCGACATCGCCGTTCACGGCCTCCTTGAGGGCGAGGATCCCGCATTCCACGGCGAGCTTCGCCACTTCGGGCGTCTTCGACGGATCGTACTTCCACCCCGTCGGGCAGGGAGAGAAGGCGACAAACATCTTCGGCCCCTTGATCTTCTTCGCCTTCTCGAACTTGCGGGCGAGATCGACGGGATGGCGGGGCGAGACCGTGGCGATATACGGCGCGCCGTGCGCCCGCCAGATCTCGAAGATGTCCTTCTTCTTCTGCTCCGTCCCCTCCGGCGCAAGCGCCCCCGGCTCGCTCGTGTGCGTCTCGGCGGCGAACGGCGTCGCGGACGACATCTGAACGCCCGTGTTTCCGTACGCCTCGTTGTCGTAGCAGAAGTACCAGAAGTCGAGGTTCCGCTGGATGGCGCCGGAGGCGGACGACATGCCGATGTCGTACGTCGCGCCGTCGCCCGCGAGGACGATAACCTGAACGTCCTCCTCCCTTGGGAGCTCCCCCTTGGCGATGAGGATGTCCATCGCGTCGCGGACGCCCTGGGCACCCGCGGGGGCCGAGCCCATCGTCGTGTAGAGCCACGAGCCGCGGAAAGGCGTGAAGGGGAAGATGGCGAGGAGCGTAAAGCACCCGGCGGCGTTCACGTAGACGACCTTCTCGCCGATCACCTTCGTCGCAAGGCGCAGGGCCTCGAGTCCCCCGCACCCGCCGCAGGTGGACGTCCCCGGAAGGATGAACTCCTCCCGAGAGAGGTCCTTGATCTTCCGGTACGCCGTCCGCTCGGGGGACATCATTCCTTCCCCGCGATATGAAGGAGCGCGTGAATCTTTTCCGCCTCTGGACCCGTGTAGAGAAGGCGGGACGGCGGAACCTCTCCCCCCGCGGCCGCGCGCCGGAGGTCCTCGGCGACCTGGTCGAACTCGGCCGCGCTGATCTCCTTCCCGCCGAGCCCCCCGATGTACGAAAGAACCGGCGGGGCGTCTTTCCGGCCGTAGAGCACGGAGCGGATCTCTGTCACGAATATTCCGCCGGCGCCCGGGGCAATATTCTGGTCGAGAACGGCGACGGCCTTCCGTCCCGCCAGCGCGGCCGAGACCGCCTCCCCCGGCCAGGGGCGCGTCACGCGAAGACGCAACAAGCCGATCTTCATCCCTTCCTCCCGCAAGCGGTTCACGGCCGCCTTCCCCCGCGTCGCCATGGCGTTCGACATGACGAGGACCAGGTCGGCGTCCTCCATCCGGTGCTCCTCCACGAAACCGTAACGCCGCCCGAAGAGCTTCTCGAACTCGGCCGCCGCCTCCTCGTGAACGGCGATGGCGTTCACGGCGGCCAGATGCTGTTGGTATCGGAAGTAGGAATAGATGAAGCCGCCCAGGACGGCGATCCCCTGCGCCATGGGATGCGATGCCCGGATGAAGGCGTGCTTCGGCCTGTAGGGCGGCAGGTATTCCTTCACGGCCGAAGCGTCCGGCAGGACGACCGGCTCCCGCGTGAACGACAGCGTGAACCCGTCCATGTTGACGATGACGGGCAGGAGAACGCGGGCGTCCTCGCCGATCCGGTACGCCATGAGGACCGAGTCCACTATCTCCTGGCACGTCTCGCAGTGGATCTGGAGAAAACCGGAATCGCGCGCCGCCAGAACGTCGTTGTGGTCGGATTCCAGCGTGATCGGCGAGGCCAGCCCCCGGGAGACGTTCACGAGAACGAACGGGACGCGCCAGCCGGAGACGGTGAAAAGGACTTCCATCGCGTAGAGAAGACCCTGGCTCGAGGTCGCCGTGAAGACCCGCGCGCCGGCCGCCGCGGCCGCGCCGGCCGCCGTCACCATGGAGTGCTCGGAGTCCATCGTGACGAACTTCCCCCGCATCGTCCCGTCGGTGAACCAGCGGGAAAGCGCTTCGATAATCTCCGTCTGGGGCGTGATGGGATACGCGGGAACGTACTCGGCCTCCGCCAGCCTCGCCCCCCACGCCGCCGCCATGTTCCCCGTCATCATCCGCGCGGCGCTCACCACGTCCGGACCTCCTTCTCCTCCGCGACCGCCTTCGTCGGGCATTCCTCGACGCAGATGAGGCACCCCTTGCAGTGGTCGTAGTCGATGTGCGGGTTGTCCTTCTCGTCGAGCGAAATGGCCCCTTCGGGACACCGGACGAAGCAGATCCAGCACTGGT
>MHEK01000001.1:0-493 GCA_001803795.1 Nitrospirae bacterium RBG_16_64_22 | reverse complement strand
GGACGGTCCGCCACCCGCCCGTCTTCCGGAGTGGCATGTTCCCGGGGGCGTAGACGGACGGCGTCCCGACGGTCGGATCGTCGTAGGCGGGAACGCTCAATGGGACGGACGGCTCGGGCGCGCCCGGCCGATCGACGGTCAGCGGCGGAACGTCCGCCTCAGCGAGACAAGCGCGGGCCAACTCTTCGTTCTTCCGGATCAGGGCTTCCGGCAGGCCAATCTCCGACAGCTCCTCCCGGACGGCGGAGAGCGCGGCGTCATCCTCGATCCAGGCCGCCCTGCAGGAGAGGGCGCCCATCGCCGCGGACACGGCGGCGCGATGGCCCAGGATCCGCTGGGCGATCTCCGTCACGTCGAGCGTGAAGACCCTGACGCCTTCCGGGATGGAATAGCGCTCGCGGACGGCCTCGGCCGGGTTTGCGGAGTTGAGGATCAGGATGCCGTCGGACGCGAGGCCGGAGAGAGGCGCGACGAGCGGATCGTCGAGAAGGGA